>JAFGAV010000006.1 GCA_016933515.1 Candidatus Aminicenantota bacterium | reverse complement strand
GGACGACTTCTTCTCGGGCTTTCAATTCTTCGAAGCAGAACCGGCAATTGAAAAAATGCTCCTCGAAGCGGTTTTTCTCGTCTTCCCCGAGCCGATTCAACAAATAATCATCTATGAGTTTTCTGTGCGGACAGGAGTTCATCACCAAGCCCTTTCATGAGATTTAGTCGGCCGGCGCTCGGAAAACGGGAAAATCATTTCCGAATTTTTTTCCTCAGGAGTTTCTGCGCATAATGAAGCCGTTCGCTGACCTTGGCCGGCGTGATCCCCAGCTTCAGGGCGACCTCCTCCCGCGTGAGTTCCTGGAAATAAAAGAGAAAAAGCACGTCGCGGTATTTCGGTTTGAGCATCCGGATGTGCCGGACGAGCTGATCGGCTCTTTCGCTGGCCTCCAGGGATTCCTGGGGATCGGGAGGGACGGAGGGTTCCGGCCCGCTTTTCAGGATTTTCGTCTTCCGGCGAATGAAATCCACGATGCGCCGGCTGGTCACGGTGTAAATGAATGTTCCCAGTGAGGATTCCCCCCGAAATTCCCCGTTCCGGACCTTTTCCAGAACCTGGGTCAAAATTTCATTGACCACATCCTCCCAATCGGGGATGTCGCCGCCCAGCGCCCGGCGGACCCGGAAACTGACGACGGGACGGTATTGAGCGATGAGGGCGTCGCAGTCCTGGATACGTTGGGACATGACGTCTCATTATAGTGAACTGGCCGCGGGGGAACAAGTCCGGAGAGAAGGCCGGGGCTTCCATTTCGTTTGTTATTCAACGACTAAAAGCATGCTCTCCTCGGAAATGAAGAAAGAAGGAAGAAACACCCAGGAAGTCGGGGGTGGAGTCCGCCCCCTGTTTTCCGAGCTCCCGACGACCGAAGCCCGCGGAGAAGACATCCTCTTGATTTATGAGAAAGCCGGCATGTCCTGGGCCGTCAACGAACATTCCGTGGCGGTGGCCTTTCATGCCCGCGCGCTGGCCAAAGCCATGGCCGTTCAGGAGACGGCGTTTCTGCGGGATCTGGAGATGGGCGCTCTGCTCCATGATATCGGCAAAATCGGCGTTCCGGCGCGCATCCTGTCGAAATGCGGGCCGCTCACTCCCGCCGAAAGGAACATCGTCCGGGAACACCCCGTGGCGGGTTACATCCTGATCTCGCACTTCGAACATCTGCGCGGCGCGGCCCGTGTGGTTCTCCATCATCATGAGCGGTTCGACGGCCGGGGCTATCCCTTCGGCCTGTCCGGAAACGCCATTCCCCTGAGCGCCAGGATCTTTGCCCTGGCCGATGCCCTGGATGCGATGACCTCCGACAGGCCCTATCGAAGAGGACGTTCGTTCGCTTTCGCTCGAGGGGAAATCGCCCGCTGCCGCGGGACCCAGTTCGACCCCGATGTCGTGGACGCTTTTCTGGGCGCGCCGGCGGTCGTCTGGACCTCACCCTTCGACGGGGCGCGGCCGGCCCGATCCTCCCGCTGGGTTCACTGATTTATTTCGCTCCCGGCGCCGTCGTCCGGGCGACGGCTCTCGGGGCGTGGGGAAAGGCGGTTTCCGCAGACGGCTTCGCGGAGGATCTCGGCCGAATGCCTGACTTCCGGGGATTTTCCTCGCGCCGCCAGCCTGGTTTTCATCTGCAGAAGGCATCCCGGGCAGTCGGTGACGATAAGGGACGCGCCGCTTTCGCGGATGGCCTGTTCTTTTTTTTGCCAGAGACGGGCGGACACATCGGGATTTTTCAGGGAAAAGACGCCGCAGAACCCGCAGCAGGAGAACGGCTCAGGCTCGGTTCGGGGTGAAAAGCCCGACGACCGGAGAAGTTTCAACGGCTCGTCGCGCACATGAAGTTCGTGCAGGGCGTGGCAGGGATGATGGTAAAACGCCTTGCGGCCGGATTCTTTCTTGCCGGGGAGAAAGCCGTTGGCGACCATGAACTCCGTGAAATCCCTCACGCGGCCGGCCCAGAGCTTCGCTTCCGGGATGAGTTCGGGATATTTTTTTTTGAGCAAAGAGCCGCCCGTGGGGCAGAAGGTCAGAATCACGTCGGGCGCTTCGCGCTCGAAGGAGCGAAGATTCCGCTCGGCCAGGCGGCGCACGTCTTCTCCCCTGGCGAGATGAAGGCTCGGAGCGCCGCAGCAGCCCTGGTCTTCGGGGCAAACCGCGCGGTATCCGAACCGGGGAAGCAGATCGAGTGCGCTTTCGCGGATTTCCGGGAAGACATGCTTGACCAGGCAGCCCTGGAAAAGATAGGCCTTGCCGGGACCGATTCCCGAGGCCCGCCGGCCCTTTTCCCGGCGGGGGAGGGGAACGGCGATTTCGGCCGGACGGGGAAGCCTGAGACGGCCGTCCCGGCGCCAGGGGCTCAGGAAAAACGCAGCCGCCGCGGCGGCGGCGTCCTGCCACCTGGAATTCCGGAACAAGCCGGAGAGGGCCGATTCCCAGACGGCCGGTCCGCGGCGCTCCTTGAGATTTAGAAGCAGGTCTCCGGTGGGGATGCCGACCGGGCAGAACTCCTCGCATTTCTTGCAATCGGCGCAGAGCGCGGCGGCCCGCTCGCCCGCTTCCGGAGAACGGGTGACGACGGAGAGAAGCCCTCCGATTCCTCCGGGATAGACCGGGCCGCCGAAAACGTGGCCTCCCAGCGTCTGAAAGACCGGGCAGACGAACATGCAGCCTCCGCATTTCAGACAGGTCAGTATCTCCCGGCCGTCCTTGTCCTTCGCCGCCCGGAGACGGCCGTTGTCGAGGATGATGATGTGGACTTCCCGCGGGCCGTGCACGCCCACGGCCGTTTCCTTCTCGATGTCGGTCGTCCGGCTCGGTCCGGTGATGAACGACACGTAGGAAGTCATTTTCGAGCCCGAGGAGGCGGTGACCAGGGCCTTGAGGAGCGGGACGGCCTCTTCCAGCGAGGCCACGAATTTTTCCGCGGAGACGAGGGCGATGTGCACGGGGGGGAGCGTGGTCACCAGACGGGCGTTGCCCTCGTTGCTGACGATGACCAGGGTCCCCGTCTCGGCGACGGCCAGGTTGGCCCCCGAGAGTCCGACATCCGCTTCGAAAAATACGTGCCGCAGCTCTTGGCGGGCGATGCGGACCATTTCCGAGATATCGGCCGGGACGGGGCGCCCCAGGGCCCGGCCGAGGAGCGCGGCCACGTCCTCTTTTGTCTTGTGCAGGGCCGGGGCGGTGATATGAGACGGCCGTTCCCCGGCGAGCTGCACGATCCATTCCCCGAGGTCGGATTCGACCACCCGGTATCCCTTTTTCTCAAGGTAGGCGTTGAGGCCGATTTCCTCCGAAACCATGGATTTGGCTTTGACGATCAGCCGGGCCCCGTTCCTCCGGCAGATCGTCTCCACTTCCCGGAGCGCCTCGGCCGGCGTGGAGGCAAGAACCGTCCGGGCCCCGGTTTTTTCGGCCTCCTCGCGGAACCGTGCTATGAGCTCCGGCAGCCGGCCGACGTTTTCCCGGCGGATTACGCGCGCGGCGTCCTTGGTTTTCCGCCAGTCCGGTTCGCGGCTCGTCTCCTGATACGCGCGGAAATGACGGGCCGAGGCTTTGGCGAGGGCGTTCTGCAGCCGGGCGTCGGCGAGCGCTTTCTTGGTGTCGCGCCGGCGTCCCATCTCAGCTCAGCTTGCGGGTTTTCTCCGCCGCCTCGAGGTAGGATTTGGAGTCGACAAGAATTTCCCGCGGCTTGCTGCCCTCTCCCGGCCCCAGGATGCCCTCCTGCTCCATCTGGTCGATGATGCGGGCGGCGCGGGCGTAGCCGAGCTTGAGGCGCCTCTGCAGGAAGGACACGGAAGCCTGGCCGGCGTTGAGGATGACCTCGACGGCCTTGTCGTAGAGCTCGTCCTTTTCGCCGAGGTCCCCCCAATCGTGGTCGCTCGTGGACTTGATGACCCGGATGATTTTTTCGTCGTATTCCGGGGCGCCCTGTTCCTTGACGAATTTGACCAGGCGCCGGACTTCGGGCATGGAGATGAAGGCGCAATGAAGCCGCGTGATGCGCGGGAAATTGGGCGGGATGAAGAGCATGTCCCCCTGCCCGAGGAGCTTTTCCGCGCCGGCGGCGTCGATGATCGTGCGCGAGTCGACCTGGGAGGGCACGCGGAAGGCGATGCGGCTCGAGAAATTGTTCTTGATCGTCCCGGTGATGACGTCGGTCGAGGGGCGCTGGGTGGCCAGGATGAGATGGATGCCCACCGCCCGGGCCAGCTGCGCCAGGCGGCCGATGCAGTATTCGACGTCCTGGGCGGCGACCATCATCAGCTCGGCCAGCTCGTCGATGATGATGATGATGTAGGGCAGGGGCTTGAGCTGGGTCTTCTCCTCCTCGGTCAGTTTCCGGCCTTTCTCTTCCCGGATCTGCTTGACCTGCTGGTTGTACTGTTCGATGTTGCGGACCTTGAGGTTGTGGAGCTTGTGGTAGCGGTCCTCCATCTTCTTGATGGCGTCCATGAGCACTGCGCCGGCCTTCTTGGGGTCGGTGATGACCGGCGCGAAGAGGTGCGGGATGCCGTCGTACAGGGAGAACTCCAGGCGCTTGGGGTCGATGAGGACGAGCTTGACCTCCTGCGGCGCGGCCTTGTAGAGGATGCTGGCGATCAGGGCGTTGAGGGCGACGCTCTTTCCCGAGCCCGTGGCTCCGGCGATGAGCAGATGGGGCATGATCGACAGGTCGGTGACATAGACGTCGTCGTGGACGGTCTTTCCCAGGGCGAAAGTCAGCTTGGAGGGGGAATTGATGAATTTTTCCGATTGAAGGATGTCGCGCAGCTTGATGATTTCCCGCTTGTTGTTTGGGATCTCGACCCCCAGAGAGGATTTTCCGGGGATGCGCTGGATGCGCACGGACTCGGCTCCCAGGGCGAGCGACAGGTCCTCGGCCAGGGAGGCCACCTGGCTGACCTTGATCCCGGGATAGGGGTAGAACTCGTAGGTGGTGATGATCGGGCCGGGGTGGCACTCCCGGACTTCCCCCTCGACCCGGAATTCGCGGAGCTTTTCCTCGATGCGCCTTTTTTTCTCGAGAAGCTCTTCCTTGTCGATTTTTTCGACCGGCTGTCCGGGATCGAGCAGGGTGAAGGGCGGAAATTCGTATGCCGCCGGAGGTTCGACCTCAGGCAGGCGGAGCTGCTGCTGCGGAACGGAGGCGGAGCCCGAGACGGACGACCGCCTGATGACCATGGGAGAAGAGGCCGAGCCTTCCGGAATGCGGTCGGAAGCGGCCGTTGGGGAGCGGTCCCGGTTTTTGCGGACGTCGGGAATCGACTCCGGAGCGCCGAAGCCGTTGCCCTCGGCAGCATCCGTTTTGTCCGGCCTCCGGCGCTCGGTGATTTTGATCCGGACTTCGCGCGAAGCCAGCCGAGCCGTGCCGCTCAGGAACCGGATGATTTTGCTCGGTGTCAGCCCGACGGTCAGGCTGAGGAAAACGAGAAGAGCCAGGATGAGGAAAATGTACGAACCCGTCGGCCCCAGATTCCGGACAAGCACGTAAGACAGGGAATCCCCGAGCAGTCCGCCCGAGGGAAATGTGCCGCCCCGAAAAGCCGCCTGGGGAAAGATCATCGTCGTCAGGGCGCTGAGGATGAGCGTCAGGACAAGAGCGGCTCCGTAGCGGACGGCCAGCCGGCCGGCGGAAACACCGGCCAGGGAGGCCGCCACCCAGACGATGAGAGCCGCAGGGATGAGAACGGCGAAAAATCCCAGGCCCTGGATCAATCCCTCGGCCAGAACCGCGCCCAGCCGGCCCCCGAGATTGCGGATTTTCCCTTCCGTCCCGACATGCCGGGCGACATCCGAGGCGTGATAGGAAGCCAGGCTGACGAGAAGGAACAGGGCCAGAGAGGCCAGCACCAAGCCCAGAATTTCAAACGTCCGGACCTTTTTTTTGCCCCGGTTTTTTCGGGACGAAGAGGAGTTGTTTTTGCGCCGGATGCTGGTGCTCATCCGGCTCATTATAGCATATTCCGCCGCGCGCCGGATGCGGACGCTTGGGGCTCGCCGCCGGCGGTTAGTCGGGCGGCGGGGCCGGGATCCGGGCCGTGATATCCGCCCGCATCGGGCCGCCGGCCGTCTCAGGCTGCCGCGAGTCGAAAAATTGTTCGTATCCCGCCTCGATGCGGTAGCCCTCGGGCAAACGGGGAAGATGAAGCCTTCGGCGCACGGGACCCTGCTTTTGGGCTTCGTAAGCGCCGACGCGACCCTCGAAGAGAGCGAGGCGGGCGAGCTCCTCTCCCTCGGCATCCGTCAATCGGACATAAGGATTGAGCATGTAAACGTCCGCCCACCGTATTTTCGGCCCGTAAGCCTTGGCGAACAGGTCCCAGCCCCCTCGTTTTTTCGTCAGGATGACCTGCTGGGAATATTCGTCCCCTCTTTCTCCGGAAAGCTGGGCGTAGTGGAACAGGCAGCGGAAACCGTCTCTTTTGAGGAGCGCGACCTCGAGCCCCTCGGCGAGGAGCTGCTCCTTTCGCAGGGGGCCTTCGGGATCGAACTCCCAGGGCCGCGGCTGAAACTCGTATTCATAGCCCAGATAGAGGCTGTAAGGCCCGGCCTCCGGCTCGACGCGCGTCGAGGCCGTCAGGCGCTCCTGCCCTCCGCGTCCGAATTCCCCCTCGTGAAGCGTCCACTTCATGATTTCGCGGCCGTCTTTCCCCGTCAGGCGCAAATAGGGATTCCGGACGATTTCGTCGCCCCCCGCGGGCGTCCCCGTCCGGATCGTCGTCTCCAGGAGCCAGCCGCCGCGGACGGAAGGCTGGAGGGAGATGTCCTGGAAATAGGCCTCGAAATTTCCGGGGAAGGCGTAATCGCGGGCGGCGCTCAGGCGGTAGATTTTTATCGTCGGATTGTGGAGGTCGATGAGCGTCTCGTCCCAGCGGGGAACGATCGTCTTGACCAGAACCGCCTTCTCGTCGAGCGACCGGTAGAAGCCGGCCTCGCGGGGGAATTCGTCGGGATGGTCGGTGAAGCGGCGGTACATGATGTCGTTGACCATGGCATACCGGACGCGGCGGAAGGCGAGCCAGTCGAGGTCCACGTCACTCAGGCTGTGCTGCAGGAGGACGATGTATCGGCGCCGCGACAGGGAGGGGCAGTCCGACTCGATGGCGATGCGCGTCCGCGGGGAAATGTTCCTGTTGACCCAGCTTTCGGCGACGGCGCGGGTGTCGGGCTCGGTGAGAAGAATGTTGAAGCGCGCGACGCGCACGATGTTGGGAACGAAGAAGGAAGCGGCCAGGGCGAACACCAAGCCGTTCTTCAAAGTCGGCGGCCCCGGGAGGCGGGCCGGGGAGACGGCCTTCGCTTTCTCCAGAAGGAAATCGAGAAACACGGCGGCGAGGAGGATGAAAAAGGGGGCGAGGGGCAGGAGATACCGTGTGGCGTAGGACTTCCAAGAGCCGATCATGACGAACATCACGAGCGGCATGCTGAGGAGGAGAATGTCTTTTTTGCGGAAACGGGCCAAGCCGAGGACGACTCCGCCCAGGCACAGGAATTGGGCCAGGAGGCCGATATTTTCCCTGAATCCGTGCCTCAGGTAGAAGAGCCAGGCCGGAGTCGCCGCGGACGTCCCGAAGTGGCCGGCCGATGTCAGGTGCTGGGACTGCCACAGGAAGTCCGCCTTGAACCTCTGAAAGTTGAGAACCGCGTAGGGCGTCCCCATGATGAACACGGCCAGAAAAACGAGTCCCGCCCCGACTAAGCGGGCATCCAGAATGAACCGCCAAACGGGTTTTCTGCGCTCCGCCAGCCGGAAGGCGTGGGCCAGGACGAGAGGAAGGAAGAGAAAAATTCCGCCGTACTTGGTCGTGAACGCCAGGCCGGCGAACGCGCCGGCAAGGAGATAGTCGGCCGTCCGGCCGCGGACGTAGACTTTCCAGATGAAAAAGAAAGACGGGAGCAGAAAAAACACCATCGTGACATCGGGGACCATGTCGTGGGAGATTTTGACGTGCTCCAGGGACAGGGTGAGGAGGAGGGCGGCCAGGAGCCCCGTCCGGGGAGAGAACATGGCCCGGCCGACAAGGAACATGAAAAGGACCGTTCCCATGCTGAAGAGGACCGTGATCAGCCGGCCGAGGACGATGAACGTCGTGGCGTCGCGCTCATAGGCCTCGAGAAAGTCTTTGCGGCTGTCGAATGTCCCCAGAGCTTTGCCGCCGAAATAATAAAGGTTCCAGACTCCGGCGACCATGTAGCTGTAGAGCGAGGGAACGTGGAAGAAATTGGGATCCCAGTTGCCCTGAAAATGCTTGACGGCCAGGCCGGCGAACCAGCTTTCGTCGACGTGGTAGATGGGCGGCAGGCCCCAGCCGATGCCGATCAGCCTGACGGCGAGCGCCAGAAGCAGAACGGCTCCCAGCGCCCAGCGCGCGGAGGGGGAGAGGGAGGGGGCGTTCATTTTGGGCTAATATAGCGCAATCCCCCGGAGCAGGCAACCGAAGGGCAATGAGCAAGAGAAGTGTATGAAATCGACGCTGAAATCACTCCGGCCTCCTGGGCAGCCGATCCCGCCGGTTCCCCCGCCGGAATCCGGCGGGCTCCCCTCTATCATGGAGGCCCAGAGGCAATTCCGGCATCGATTGGCCTGATCGTGTTCGACTATGCTTCCTGAGATCAGAAAAGAATGGATTTTATTTTTTTAAGAGGGAGAAGGCGTTGGAGGCCAGCATTTTAATATCGGCCGCGGAGCGGACCTGGGCCAGCTTGCTCAGGATGTAGGACGGCCGGAGATAGAACGAGCGGACGGCCCGGCGGCGCATCCGCCAGATG
>JAFGAV010000031.1 GCA_016933515.1 Candidatus Aminicenantota bacterium | reverse complement strand
CGGTCTATGATATTTTGTGTTCTGGAACGGGTCCGAGAGGAGGGTGTCATGAAGAAATTTCTGGTTGTCGTATTTCTGGGCGGCGCGATTCTCGCCGGAGTCGGAGCCGCGGCGTCCGCCGCGCCGGACATCACCGGCGCGGTGGTCAAAATCTATGTCGTCTCGGCCGAGCGGGATTACTGGACGCCCTGGCGGCGGGAAGCCCCCTCGGCGGTCTACGGGTCGGGCTGTGTCATCGACGGCCGCCGCATCCTCACCAGCGCCCACGTCGTGGCCGACGCCCGGTTCATCATCGTCAAGAGGGCCGGAACGGCCGAGAAGTACGCGGCCCGCGTCCGCAACATCGCCCATGAATGCGACCTGGCCGTTCTCGAGGTCGATGATGAAAATTTCTTCGCCGGCGCAGAGCCTCTCGTCCTCGGTGATCTCGTCAGCCCGCGCGACGCGGTGACGGTCTACGGTTTTCCCGAGGGAGGAGAGGAGCTGTCGGTGACGGCCGGCATCGTCTCCCGGGTCGAGCAGAACGTCTACGCCCACAGCCGGGCCCGCCTGCTCAGCGCCCAGATCGACGCCGCCATCAACGCCGGAAGCAGCGGCGGTCCGGTCATCCGGGACAAGAGCCTGGTCGGCATCGCCTTCCAGGCGAGGAAGGGCGAGAACATCAGCTACATGGTTCCCGCGCCCGTCGTGCGGCGGTTTCTGCGGGACCTGTCCGACGGACGTTACGACGGCATTCCCGGCCTGGAGATCAAGACCCAGGCGCTGGAAAACCCGGACCTGCGCCGGAAGCTGGGTCTCGTCTCCGAAGATCACGGATTTCGCGGAGTGGCCGTCAGCCGTGTTCCCCACGGCTCGCCGGCCGAAGGCCTTCTTCTGCCGGGCGATGTCGTTCTCGCCGTGGACGGGCGGCCGGTGGCCTATGACGGCACGGTGGAATTCCGGCCGGGCGAGAGAACGGATTTCAACTTCCTTGTCCAGGAAAAGGACATGAACGATTCCCTCGAGCTCGAAATCCTCCGCGAGGGACAAAGCCGGAAGATCCGCGTCGCGCTTTCCGCGCCCCTCGATTCCTGCCGCCTGGTGCCCTTTCTCCAGTATGACCAGGACCCGACATTCTTCATCATCGGCGGGCTTGTCTTCGCCCCGCTGGCCTACAATCACCTCGCCCAGTGGCAGATGAGCGGCATGCCTCCTCTCCTCTTCATTTATTACAGCGAACTGGCCGAAATAAAAGCCGACCGGCTCGAGGTTGTGATTCTTGTGCAGGTTCTCGCCGACGAAGTCAACCTGGGCTACCATTTCCTGCAGGATGAAGTCATCGTCGAAGCGAACGGCGTCCGGCTGAAAAATTTCGCCGACCTCGTCCGGGCTGTGGAGTCGAACAAAGCTCCCTATCATGAGTTCGTCACCGAGAGCGGAATCAGCGTGGTTCTGTCCCGGGAGAAAGCGGAGGCGCGGCGGGAGGCGATCCTGGAAAATTACGCCGTCGGCGCCGACCGGTCGGACGATCTGCGGGAACGGGAATAACGGTCCGTATCAGCGGCCGGCGGAAGCCGGCTTGCGGGCCTTGAAAATGAAGTTCGAGGAGCTGTCGAAGCGGCCCGAGGCGGGCAGGAACTTTTCGATCGTCAGGCCTTTCCCCTCGAGATAAGCGCGGATTTCTTCCGGCGTGTAGTGGTGCCGGATGGGGACGAAATACCAGTCCAGGATGAGCTCCTCGAGCTTTTCGCCCTTCCGCGATTTTTCCCGCCTCTTGAAGAGGAAAACGACGGGCGCCAGGAAAAAGGCCATGACCTTGGACAGGGCCGTCCAGGACCAGCGCGGCGTTCGGATGAGCGTCCGGCGCACGGCCTCATGGAGAAAGGTGACCTTGGTCTTTTTGTAGACGGCCAGGAGAATCGATCCGCCCGGCTTGAGAAGGCGGAGCAGGCCGGCGATCGCGCCGAAGGGATCGGTCGTGTGATGAACCGATCCCCAGGCCCAGATGATGTCGAACGAATCGGGGGAAAAAGGCAGGTGAAGCATGTCCTCCCGGCGGAACTCGGTGTTCTTGAGGCCGAAGCGTTCGGCCAGGCTCCGGGCCGTTTCCAGGCTGCCGGGACTGATGTCGATCCCCGTGACCTTCGCAGCGCCGTTCCGGGCGAAGATGACGCTGAAGATGCCCGTGCCGCAGCCGCCGTCCAGAACGGATTTGCCCCGGACTTCCTTCGGGGCGAAAAAAAGCGCCCAGTGCTTCTCCGAGGATTCGTACTCGGGGACGTATTCCGTCCAGACGACGTCATAGAAACGGCCGACCTGTTCCTTGTTCATGGGGACCAATTTTATCCGCCGCGGGTCTTTTAGTCAATTTGACGCGTCCCGATCTTTCGGCAACGGGAAAGCCCGAGCCGACGGCCGCGGCGCATCCGAGCTCCGGCTGCCTGAAGGCGGTCAGGGACAGCGCCGGGACCGGGAGAATGACATAAAGCTATCGGGGTTCGATGTGAGTTTAAAAAAGATGAAGGGTCAGCCCCGCGGTTACGGTCAGAAAGTGGAGCCAGTTCTTGACATAACCGTCTCCCGGGCCCACGTCGTCCGAGGTGCCGACGGCCCCGCCGCCGAGATAGCGGATGTTCAGGAACGCCTCGGCGTTTTTGGGAAGGATGAGCCCCGCCCGGAGGCTGGCGTCCAGTATCGCGCCGACGACTTCGTTGTCGCTGCCGTTGATGTAGCTGACGGGGGCGTAGAAGCCGTCCGCCTCGGCGCCGATCCAGAATCCGTTGCCGAAGACGCGCCGGGTCCGGACCTTGAGGATCGGCACGGGGCCGATGTCGTTGTTGGTACGGAAGAGGGCGCCGTCCAGGGATTCGAACTCGATCGTCGCGTTGCGGATTTGGAGGGACAAGCCCAGCGACAGCTCTTTCTTCGGGTCTTTGGAGAGGTTGTAAAGCCAGCTCAGGCGGTAGAAGGGGAAGCCGTAGACGAACTTCATGGGCGTGCCGGCCGGAAAGTCGAGGCCGTCCACGCGGAGGTCGTTGCGCAGAAGGGCCCGGGTCTCGAGGCGCAGGGGCTGATAGAGAAAGATGAGGGTGTGTCGGGGCGACAATTTCAGATCGAGGCTCAGGCGGCTGACGGCGAAAAGGTTGTTCTGCCCGCCTTCATCCGTATAGGAGAAATAGGTCCCGTCGTTGGAGAATTGGATGCGGTGCGAAACAACGGCCAGGAAGCCGAGCTCCATGTGGCCGGTCAGTCGATAGGGCGGGGCCTCTACAGCCGAGGCCGGGGAGGGCAGGGCCGCGGCCAAGAGCGCGGCCAGAACGACGAGGGACGCGGCCCGCAGGCGGGGCGAGGAAAAGGGATGCGTTCGGGGCATAGGATGTCTCCTTGAAACTAAAGTATAGAAAACATACAGTTTTTATAATATATAAATCCGCTCCGGCGGTCAAGCGCCGGAGGGCTCGACGACGAATCGTGTGGTGAATTCTCATCTGAGGCCCAAGGCTCACGCTCAAGCACCGCACAAAACGTCATGAAGCCGCGGCGGAGTCGGCCGCAGGGCGGCGGCAAAAAAGATTCCGCCGCCTCTTGACAGGGCCGTCTTCAATAAATATTATTCCTATGGAAATAGTATAATTAATGCCGGCTTCACCCGGGCCGTCGATCCGCGGGGAGGCCGGAGGAGAGTGGCGATGAGCGTTTTCCCGATCGTCCTTCTGAGCGTCTTTGGATTCCTGGCTTTGGTCGTCGGCGGGCTCGTTTTCTTGTGGTTTCATCAGGGCGGCTGCTGCGTCCGCCGCGCCCGTCAGAAAATCAGCCGCAAGAACATGGTCCGTCCCGTTCTCGAAGGGACGCCCGGAGAGCCCGGCGCTTGAACAATCCGGCCGCCTGTGGATAATGAGGGCGGAAGGAAACGCTCCATGGAGAACGCGATGTCGGTCAAGAACGAAGCCGCGGTCATGTTTTCGGGAGGGATCGACTCCCTTCTGGGCGCCGTCCTTCTCAAACAGACGTACGACCGGGTTCACCTCATCACCTTCGACAAGGGCTACTTGGAATTCGGCATCAGGAACAACCAGCCCAACGTCCAGCGGCTGAAGGACACCTTCGGCGAGGACCATTTCACCCATCAGATTGTCGACATCAAGAAACTCGTGAAGACCGTCTCGGTCCGAAGCCTCCGCCGGGACCGCAAAACCTACAACATGGAAATCTGCTGGTGCGTCGGGTGCCGGATGTCGATGAACGCCGGCGCCCTGATCTTCGCCCTGGAGAACGGCCTGGCCGGCTACGCCGACGGGTCGAACCGCGAGCAGATCCCCGGCCCGGACAGCCCGGCCGGCACGGCGGAGAATTTCCCGAGCATCGTCAACCGGCACAAGGATTTCGCCCGGAGCTACAACGTCGATTTCCTGACGCCCGTCTGGAACTTCGGCTCCCGGGAAGAGCGTCGGGAAAAACTCCGCGAGCTGGGCTTCGACATCGACTACCTCAGTCTCGACCACAGCAAGAAGGTCAAGGGCCTGATGACCAAGGACGTTTTCCAAAGGTCCCAGCCCCTGTGTCTTTCCGGCTGGCTCATCCACTGGAAGAGGAATCTTCTGGGCAAGCCCGTCGAGCAGGACGAAAAGATGACGCTCGACTACATCATCGGGAAGCAGGAAGGCATCGTCCGGGAGTACATCCGGAATCACTTTGCCGAAAAGGGACAGGACATCGAGGCCGTCGTCCGCGCCCGGGCTTCGTCGCGGATCTCCCCGGTCGCATACGTCCGGGCCTGAAAAGGATTCTCTCGCCGCCGCCGAAGGAATCGGGCGGCCTCAAAGCCAGCCTTCGTCGCGGTACCAGCGGACGGTGCGGCGCATGCCCTCCTCGAATTTCACTTTGGGCCTATAGCCCAGCTCGAGCGTCGCTTTTCGGCTGTCAAGAGGCTTGGGGTGGATGAAGAAAGCCAGGCGGGACATGTTGATCGGCGCCTCCCTCTTGAACAGGCGGAACGCTCCGCCCATCAGCCAGGCGCCGATTTTCACCGGCAGGAGCGGAAGCCT
The DNA here is from genome assembly GCA_016933515.1 of Candidatus Aminicenantota bacterium. Classification (GTDB taxonomy): domain Bacteria; phylum Acidobacteriota; class Aminicenantia; order Aminicenantales; family JAFGAV01; genus JAFGAV01. The sequence goes on along the minus strand of JAFGAV010000031.1, from coordinate 46,039 downwards.
GAGGCGCGGCGGCTTCCGGCCCGCGGCCCGGGCGATCGCCGCCGTCATGTCCCGGACCGACAGGGCCTCCTCGCCCGCCAGGTGATAGATCTCGCCGCGGCGTCCGAATTCGTGGCAAAGAAACGTTCCGTCCGTGAGGTCGCTCACGTGGACGGGCGTCTGGAGCGTGCGGCCCGAGCCGGGCAGGATGAGGCGCCCGCGGGCCACGGCCCGGACGAGCTTGAACGTTCTCCGGTCCTCCGGCCCGTAAACCCAGCCGGGGCGGATGACGCGGACGTCCAGCCCCATCCGCGCGTATTCCAGGGCGATCATTTCCCCTTCGAGCTTGCTGCGGTCGTAGATGTCCCGGGGCCGGAGGGGATAGTCCTCGTCGGCGATGTCGCCCTTTCGGACATGTCCCAGGACCCCGGCCGTGCTGAAATGGATGACGATCTTCACTCCTGCCGCGGCGGCCGCCTCAAGGACGGTCCGAGTGCCGTGGGCGTTGACCCGGAAAAATTCGGCGCGCGGAATGAGCGCCGATCCCAGGGAAGACGCGAGGTGGAAGAGGGCGTCCGCGCCCTGGAGCTCTTTTTCCAGGAGGGTCCGGTCGGCGATGTCGCCCCGGACGTGCCTGAGCCCCGGCGCCTCGACGGGCGGGCGGCGGCGGCTCAGAGCGGTGACCGTCCAGCAGCGGCGGAGGAGCTCCCGCGCCAGGTGCCGGCCGATGAAGCCCGAGGCGCCGGTGAGAAACGCCTTCATGGGCCAGGCTCCTTATTTCGCCGGGCCCGGGCTTTGGCCAGGGCTTCTCCCATCTTTTTCAGATAGGAGGCCCGGGTGTATTCCCTGTCCGCCTTCTTTTTGGCCGCACGGGCCCTGGCCGGCGCCGGGCCCCCCGCCAAGGCGGCCTCCAGCCCGCGGGCCAGGCCTGAGGGGTTGGGTTCGACCAGTATCGCGATTCGCGGATCCAAGACCTGGGTGTGCGTCCAGAGATCGGTGGCGACCAAAGGTTTACCGGATTTGAGAAAGGAATAAATTTTCAGAGGCGTGTTTGTCCCGGCCAGCCGCGGCGAAACGAGAACGTCGGCCGCGGCGACGAAGAGAGGGATCCGATCCGGCGGTACGCGCCGCACGAACTTCACTTTGTCGGCGATTCCCAGGGACTGCGCCTTGTCTCTCATGCGCTCCAGGTCCGGACCGCTTCCTCCCACCAGGACGAAGACCGCGCTCTTTTTCACCCGGGCCGCCGCTTCGAGCAGGAGGGGGATTCCCTGGTAAGGAAGAAAGTTCCCGGCATAGAGCACGATCTTATCTCCCCGAGGCGCGAGCTCGCGACGGGCCTTCTTGACCTCGGCGGCCGCGGGCGGTTTCTCGTCGAAATCGAGAAAATTCTCGAGAAACACCGCCTTGTCCGCCTGGCCCAGGAAACGGACCTGGCGCTCCAGGTCGCGGCAAATGACGATCACGGAGCCCGAATTCCGCAGGACGTAGCGCTCCATGCGGCCGAAGAGAGACTTGAGAAGCGGAGAGCGGGAAAAACCGAAGTTTTCGAGCTGTTGGGGAAGGCTGGAATGCATGTCGTAAAGGTGAGGCCGTCCGAAAAGCTTGGCGAGCCACACACCGAAAAGCGAAGCCTCCTCGTGGGAGAAAATCAGGTCGTAGCCGCCGCCGGCCAGTTTGAGGAAAGCCCGGAGGAACAGCAGAGCGTCGAAAGGAATTTTCGCGAGCGACGGGCCGATTTTGACCGACCGCAGCCCGAGAACGTTGGGCACGCGGACGATCTTGAGCCCGGGGAAGACGCGGTCCTCTCCCAGGGGATAGGTTACGAGGGTTACCCTATGGCCGAGTTCGGAGAGCGCGCTGAGCCGGAAGTAAACGCTGATGGGCGTTCCCCGCGCCTGAAAATAGGGCTCGGGAGCGAGCATCAGGACGTTCATCTAGGATCGGGAGCGCGGGCGCGGCTTGTCGGCGTCCAGGACCTCGCGGATGAAATAAATGGGTTTGCCCGAGGCCTCATGGTAGGAGCGGACCTGGATCTCGGCCAGCAGGCCGAGGGTGATGAGCTGGACGCCCAGGACGACGAGAAGAATGGCGCCCAGGAGGAGAGGCCGGTTGCCGAGGCCCACCTGCTGAAAAAGGCGCTGGTAGGTCATGACCGCCAGCAGCACGGCGCCGGCCAGGCCGCTGATGAGGCCGACGAGGCCGAAAATCTGAAGGGGCCGCGTCGAGTAGCTCATCAGGAATCGAAGGAGAACCATATCCAGGATGACCTTCACGAAACGGAAAATGCCGTATTTCGATTGGCCGTGAATGCGGGGCCGGTGATGGACCTCGATCTCGGCGATATGCACGCCGATGTTCGAGGCGATGGCGGGGATGAAGCGATGGAGCTCGCCGTAGAGCTTGATGCTTTTCGCCACCTCGCTGCGGAAGGCCTTGAGCGTGCAGCCGAAGTCGTGGAGCTTGATGCCGGTGATGCGGGCGATCAGCCAGTTGGCGACGTTCGAGGGCAGGCGCCGCGTCAGGAACTTGTCCTTGCGTTTCCGGCGCCAGCCGTTGACGATGTCGTAGCCCTCGGCCATCTTGTCCAGAAGGCGGGGGATGTCGCGAGGGTCGTTCTGCAGGTCGGCGTCCAGGGTGACGATGACATCGCCCCGGGCGTAGTCGAATCCCGCGGACAGGGCCGCCGTCTGGCCGAAGTTCTTGCGCAGGCGCAGCACCTTGACGCGGCGGTCCTTCTTCTGAAGGGCGGCCAGGGCGGCGAACGAGCCGTCCCGGCTTCCGTCGTCGATGAAGAGAATTTCGCAGCCGGAGCTCAGGCCGTCGCAGACCCGGCGCAACTCCTTGTAGAGAGGCTCCAGGTTCTTTTCCTCGTTGAACACCGGGATGACGAGGGACAGGCGCGGGGCGGGGGATTTTTTCATCGGCGGCCATAGTATCAGAAAATGATGGAACCGGCAATCCGCCCCGCCCGCGCTCCCGTAACGCCGCCTGGTTGGAATCGTGTCCGCCGGAGATGAATGAACCAGACTCCCGCCTAGTGTCTCTATCGCCGCCCGGCCGCTACGGACCGGATCGGAAGAACGGCGGAGGCAAGACAGGACGCGCGGATCGTAAAAGCGACCGGGGCGGCGCAAGTTGTCGAAGCCCTGATTTTTTGATATGAAATAAAGCCGGCCGTGTGGAAAGCGCTCGCCTATGAACCTAAAAAGAAGGCAATTTCTCAGAAGAGCGGGCACGGGATTGGCGGCCGCCCTCCTGGATCCGAGGCGGTTGTTTTCCCCGCCTCAGGAAGGCCGCCTCTCCGCCGCGGCTGCGCCGCCTCTCTTCCCGCAGCTGGCCGACGACGAATATCCCTTTCCTTATGACGCTTCGGCTTTTCTGTGCGCCGAGCGCCTCTACGACCTGAGACCCGCTCCGGATGGAGCGTCCAGATGGCGGGCAAACCTCAACCTGCTCCTTAGGGCGGACGCGATCCTGGACATCAAGGTTTCTGTCGCCGAAGAGAGAGAGCGCCTGGCCGCGGCGAACGTCGTTCATTCCTACAGCGGCGTCACCGACAGTCTGACCGTCCCCCTCTCGGGGAACGAGAGCGAGCGGCTTTACTATCAGGTTCAGTTCCGGAAGTCGGGAGGGAGCTGGTCGGCGCTCAGCCCCAAAAGCTTCCGGCTGCCCAATGCCCGCCTGTCGCAGGGTCGGCACGTGCGGGTGCTGGTGTTCGCGGACGACCACACCTTCGACGACGTCGATCCCGAACTGCCGTCCTCGCACCAGGAACTGATGCGGAGCGGCGACTACGTCAATGAATTTCTCAGACATCTGCGGGACAAGCCGGACTGGACGCCCGAAAGCCCGCTCCAGAGGCTGGTGAACGGCTTCGAGCTGGCCCGGGCCATGCGCCACGTCCTCGAGGCCGAGGACCCGGATTTTCTCATCCATCTGGGCGACACGACCGGCATCGGCGCGAGCTATCGCTTCAAGGCGCTGGGCCTGCCCGAGTATCCGGCGACCGACCAGGAGAGGGCCCTCATCGCCCGGACGCTCTGGCTGCGGATGAGAAAGCTGTATTCCGCCCTGACGCCCAGCCTGCCCATGTTCATCGCCCTGGGAAACCACGACGGCGAGGAAGGATGGAATTCCCTCCGAGCCGCCGCCCGCGAATGGCGCCTGAAATATTTCCCCTTGCCCACGGACAGGACCTACCCCGAGGGGGGGCATCCCCAGGGGAATTATTATGCGTTCACCTGGGGGGCCGACGAGGACGGCCGCGGCGGAGTGGAATTCATCATCCTCGACTGCACGGCTTTCTGCGGCGCCGCGGAGCCGAGGCGCCTCGAGGATTGGACGCTCGGCCCGGAACAGCTTGAATGGCTCGGCGGCGTGCTCGAAAAACGGGAGAAGCACTGGATCCTTCCCTGTGTCCATCATGTCCTGGGCGGCTGGCCGGCCGGTCCGGAGGAGGACCGGAGCGATGTGGCTTACGGCCGCGGGCCGCTCTTCCTCGCCGACGACTACCGGGAATACGCCGACCCGCAGTCGGTCGAGCAGGTGCGCATCACCGACCGGGCCGCCCAGGCGGGGGCAGCCGCCTTTCTCTACGGCCACGACCACATCTTCCATAGCCGGCGGCTGGCCGCGGGATGGAACCGGAAGGAAATGCGGAGTCTGTGCGCCGGCTCCACGAAGCACATGGGCGAAGTGTGGTGGTGGATGGGTTCCCTGTGGCGGAAGCATTACGGCAGCTCCTCGTCTCCGACGCCCGATTTCTTCGGCCCGCCGGGATACATGCGGCTGACGATCGGGGACCGGACTCTGACCGCCGACTGCGTCGCGACGCCGGCGGACAGGACGCCCGAAGAATCGGAAATTATTCTGAACCGCGTCGTCATCGAGAACCCCCCGCCCCGGCTCCTCGCCGATCCTCCGAGCCTGACGGTCGCGGCGGAGCAGGGATCGCGGGGCCGGGTGACGGTCCCGCTGCGCATCAAAAACGAAGGCTCTGGCCGGCTCGACTTCACCCTGTCCGCCTCAAAGTCCTGGCTGTCCTGCTCCCCTGCGGCCGGCGCCTCGTGGGGGGAATGGGAGGAGGCGAGCGTTTCTTTCCAGCCGCGGTTCATGGCCGCGGGGCATTACGGCGGGACGCTGACCGTAGAAGGCCCCGGCGCGGACAACACTCCCCTTCGCGTCCCCCTCGACATCACCATCCTGCCGCCGACCGTCCGGCCTCCGCGCGCCCTGCGGGGGGCGTGGGAGAAAACGCGCGACGGACGGGATTACGTCCTTCTCACCTGGCGGCCCGAGCGTGACAATCGGGACCTCAGCCGGTATCATGTGTATCTGGCCGTCGAGGAAGGATCCCCGCGCTTCCTCGGCCCGCGGGCTCTCAACCGCTGTGATTATGTCTATGCCCGGGGCGGGAGAAGGCGGCTGACCTTCCTTGTGACGGCCGTGAGCCTTCAGGGCCGGGAGAGCGAACCGGCGACGTGCACTGTGGAGTGAGAGTCATGACCGTCAAGAAAATCCTTGTCGTGGACATCGACAGCGAGGCCCGGGAAGCGCTGAGCCAGCTGCTCAGGCCTTACAAATTCCACGTCATCACCGCCTCGGACGGGCAGGAAGCCTACGAAAAATTCAAAGAAGAGAGACCCGACCTGGTCATCATGGAAGCCATCCTACCTAAGATCCACGGCTTCGAGCTGACCGAGCGGATCACCTCGGAGACCAAGGGCCGCATCCCGGTCATCATCGTCACCGGAACCTACCGCGGGCCGCAATACCGCAACGAGGCCCTGACCTCCTTCGGCGCCTCGGACTATTTTGAAAAGCCGTTCGACAAGGAAAAGTTCGTCAACTCCGTGCTGAACCTTTTGAAAGAAGACAGCGAGATCTGGCTCGATCTTCCCGGCCCCGAGGAGGTCGCCTCCTTTCTGGCCAAGAAGGCCGGCCTGGCCGGCAAGTCCAAGAAATCCTAGGGCCTCTCAGCCATCGGTCCCCGTCAGCCTTTCCGCTTCGCCGGCGCGCCGCGCGCGGATCCGCTCGGATCCTCGAAGATTCCGGGAGACGCGGCGGGCCGGATCATCGGCCCGCGCCTCAAGCCCCGGCCCCGGGGCTTGACATCTTCAGGGAAATCGGCAAAGTGATGGGAAGGGAAACCGAACATGACGCCGGCCATGATTTTTCTCACGGCCGTCCTGGCCGCGGCCATCATCTTCCTTTTCGCGTCTAAAGTGAGCGCGGACCTCGTCGCGGTGCTCATCGTCCTGGCGCTTCTCTTTTCGGGAATCCTGAACGTCGAAGAAACCTTTGCCTCGTTCGGCAGTCCTCTGATCGTCGCCGTCGCGGCCCTGTTCGTCGTGGGCGGCGGGCTCGAGCGCACGGGGCTCTCCGGCTTGATCGGGCGCCTTCTGGCAAGGATCGGCGGAAACGGCGAAGGCCGGGCCGTGGCCGTCGTCATGGCCGCCGCGGCGCTTCTTTCTTCGGTCGTCACCAACGCCGCCGCGGCGGCGATTCTTCTGCCTTCCGTCATGGCGCTCTGCCGCAGGTCCGGCCACGCCCCCTCGCGACTCCTGATCCCCTTGGCCTACGGCACGATCCTGGGTGGGACGCTGACCATCGTCGGCTCCCAGCCGAACATCATCGCCGGCGCGGCGCTCAAGGCGGCTTCGGGAAAAGACCTCGGATTTTTCGCCCTGACGCCGGTGGGAGCGATCGCGACCGTACTGGGCATCGCCGTTATGGTCGCCGTCGGGCGGCGGCTTCTGCCCGTCCGGTCTCTCGACGAGAAGATCCGATGCGCCGTCTCTCCGGAGGAGCTGCCTTCGATCTACCGGCTGGAAGAACGCCTGTTCGAGATTTTCGTCCGCCCAAACAGCCCGATCGGCGGCAAGACGCTCGGCGAGAGCGACCTCGGGCGGCGTTTCGGAATCAACGTCGTGGCGATCATCCGGAGCGGAGAACGCCTTTTCTCTCCGACGAGCCGTGACGTGATTCTCTCGGGCGACCGGCTCGTCGTCCAGGGACGGGAGGGCGATCTCGACGCCGCGTCCGAGGCGCTCGGCCTCGAGGTGTTGCCCCGAGAATGCCTGGAACCGGAGGATCTCCTGTCCCGGGACATGGGCATTGCCGAGATCGTTCTTCCTCCGCGGTCTCCCTATGTGGGCAAGAAGCTGAAGGACATCATGATGCGCGAAAGATACGGGCTGACGGCGCTGGCCATATGGAGAGGGGGCAAGCCCATCCGCGCCCGCCTGGGCGAGGAAGCGTTCCATTTCGGCGATGCGCTCCTCGTGCGCGGTCCGTGGTCGCGGATCATGAGCCTCGAGGCCTCTGAGGAATTCATCCTTCTTTCGGGAACCGGTGCCGCCGTGCGCCGGGCGCCGGCGGCGAAAATGATTCTTGCCGGCGGGATCCTGGCCGCGATGATCGCGACCGTCGTCCTAGGCGCGCTTTCCCTGTCCCAGGCCGCCCTGGCGGCCGCGGCGCTCATGATCGTCGGCGGATGCCTCGCCCCGGCCGACGCCTACCGGGCGGTCGAATGGCGGATGATCGTCATGATCGGCGGATTCCTGTCCCTGGGAACGGCCATGGCCAAGACCGGCCTCATTGAGGCGTTCATCGGCGGCGCGTTGGCGCCGCTCGCGGCTTCCGGATCGATTTTCGTCCTGGCGGCCCTTTTTCTTCTGGCAACCGGCGCGGCCCTGGTGACGTCCAACATCACATCGGCCGTTCTCGTCAGTCCGGTGGCCGTTCAGGCGGCGTCCTCGTTCGGCCTCGATCCCGCGACCCTGTTGATCGCCGTGGCGCTGGGCGCCTCGAACGGTTTCCTGAGCCCGGTGGCCCAGCAGGCCAACCTGCTCGTCATGGGTCCGGGGAACTACACGTCGAGGGATTACGTTCGCGCCGGCGCCCTTCTCAGCGCCCTCCTGTTCGCGGCGGCCGTGATTCTTCTTCCGCTTCTGCGGGATCTGTGAGGCGGGGAAGCGGGATATGATCGTCCAGCAGATCGTCATCTTCAGCGTTCTCGTCCTGACGTTCGCTCTCTTTGTCTGGGGCCGCTTGAGGTACGACGTCGTCGCCGTCCTGGCCCTCCTGGTCGTGACCCTGGCCGGCCTCGTCCCGGCGAGAGAGGCGTTCCTGGGATTCGGCCACCCGGCGGTCATCACCGTGGCCGCCGTTCTCATCCTGAGCCGGGGGCTGATGAACTCCGGCCTCATCGACGGCATCACGAGCCTTTTCCTCAAGGTCGGACGGAATCCGACGGCTCAGGTCGCGGCGCTCGCCGGCATCACGGCCTGCTTTTCGATGTTCATGAACAACGTGGGCGCCCTGGCCGTCATGCTGCCCGTGGCCGTCCAGATTTCGAGGAAGAGCGGCCGCTCCCCGTATTACCTTCTCATGCCCATCGCTTTCGGCTCTCTGCTGGGGGGACTGATGACGATGATCGGGACGCCGCCGAACATCATTATCGCCATGGCCCGGGCCAAATCCGGAGCCGAGCCCTTCGCCATGTTCGATTTCGCGCCCGTCGGCGTCGGCGCGGCCGCCGCCGGCCTGTTCTTCATCTCTGTCGTCGGCTGGAGGCTGATTCCGGTGCGGAAGGGGCGGACCGCGACGGAAGAGCTCTTCCGCATCGAGGACTACCTGACCGAGATCCGGGTCACCAAGGACTCGCCTTTGGCCGGGGAGAGGCTGAGCGCGATCAAAAAGCTCAAAGACGTCCAGGTCAATGTCGTCGGCATCGGCCGCGGCAAGCGGAAGATCGCCGCTCCCTCCCCCCGCGAGGTTCTCGAAGCGGGAGACATCCTGGTCGTGGAGGCGGATTCGGACGACCTCGAAAAATTCCTCCGCGCGTCCAAGTTCGAGCTGGCCGAGGAAAAGAAGCTGGGAAAGGACATTTTGGGGTCGGAGGACATCGGGCTTCATGAGGCCGTCCTCATGTCCGATTCTCCGCTTATCGGGAACACGGCTTTGGGATTGAATCTCCGGCGGAGGCACGATCTGAACCTTCTGGCCGTGGCCCGCAAGGGAGTGCGCCTCAAGGGCCGGCTGGCGGTTCTGCGCTTTCAGGCGGGAGACATCCTGCTTTTCAGCGGACCCCGGGAGGCGTTCCAGGAATCGTTCCAGCGGCTCGGCTGCTTGCCTCTTTTCAGGAAAAACATCGGGTTCGGCAAGCCCCAGCGGGTCTTTCTCGGGGCGGCGATTTTCTCCTTCGGGATTGCGGCCGCAGCTCTGGGCGTCCTCCCCGTGCCGGTGGCCCTCATGGCCGCGGCCGCGGCCATGGTGCTGGCCGGCCTGGTTTCGGTCAGGGAGATCTACGACAGCGTCGACTGGCCGGTCATCGTCCTTCTGGGGGCCATGATTCCGGTCGGCCGCGCCTTGGAAACGAGCGGCGGGGTGGAGAGCATCGTCGGACTCATCGTTCGCTTCACCGGAGACATGCCGCCCTCGGCGTCCCTGGTCATTCTTCTCGTGGGGACGATGTTTCTTTCGGACGTGATCAACAACGCCGCCACCGCGGTCCTGATGGCGCCGGTCGCGATCTCGCTGGCCACCTCGCTCGGAGTCTCCGCGGACCCCTTCCTCATGGCCGTGGCCGTCGGAGCGTCGTGCGCTTTTCTGACGCCGGTCGGGCACCAGTCGAACACTCTGGTCATGGGGCCGGCCGGCTACCGGTTCGGAGACTACTGGCGCCTGGGGCTTCCGCTCGAGATCATCATCGTTCTGGCGTCCGTGCCCCTCATCCTCCGGCACTGGCCTCTGTAGCGCGGCCTCGACGAAGAATTTTCCTCGTTCCCCGGCTCTCTTTTTTCCTTACTGGTTCGGCCTACTGAATGTATCCCAGCGATTTCAGCCGTTCGACCGTCGCCGGGTCGACCTTGATGGTTTCCGGCTGCAGCCGCCCCGCTTGTCGGGAAAACAGTTCCAGGACGGCGAAGAGCTCGGCTTGCTTCTCGGAATCCGGGTCGAAAATGTCCCGGAGCTCCCCGGGATCGGCGGCCAGGTCGAAAAACATGCGGCGGGTCTGGAGCCCGTGCTTGAGAATGAGAGCCTTGGACGTCGGGGTTCGGACGCACAGGCCCGACATCCCGCCCGAGCCGAGCTCCGAAAAGATCATTTCCCGGGCCGGGGATCTGCTCGTGCCCAGGAGAAGCGGGGATTGGTCCGCGCCGGCGAGCGGATAGGGGGGAACAGGGCCCGGGCCGATTCCGCACAGCCGGGGCAGGGTGACGAACAGGTCGATGAGCGCCGCCGGGCCGCCGAAGCGCCCGCCTTCCGGAATCAGGCCCGGGGCGCGGAAGATCAGCGGCACATGGAGGACCTCGTCGAAAAGGGAGCGGCCGTGCCCCCATCCCCGGTGTTCGAAGAATTCCTCTCCGTGATCGGCGGTGACGACGACGATCGTGTTGTTTTCGAGGCCCGCGGCGCGAAGTGCGTCGAACAGCTCTCCGAGCGCGGCGTCGTGGTGGGCGATTTCGCCGTCGTATCGGGCGATGAGATTCCGCTTTTCAGCCTCGCCCAGGGGGCGTCCTTCAGAGAAGGGATAGGGAATTCCCAGATGGGGAGGGTGTTCTCTGACGGGCCGGCCGTCTGTGTCGGGGTCGAACAGGGTGTCGAAGGGCGGCGGCGGGTCATAGGGAGCGTGGGCGCCCAGGGTATGGACGTAAATGAAGAACGGACGGTTGAGGGGATTTCCGATCCAGGACAGGAGCGTTCGTGTGATCGATGGGGCGTCCGTGCCGGGCAGGGAGCCACGAACCGGGAAAAGCCGGCGGCTGCGAACAAGAAGCGGGTCGAGAACGGGCTGAAGGAATCTCAGATATTCCGACGTTTTTGTCAGGAGTTCGTTGAGGACGGTGTATTGAATGCGCGACCCGCCCGGAATGAAAAAGTCATCCACGCCCTTTCCGAATCCGAATTCCGGTGAGATGTAAGGATTGACGGACAGAACAGCCGTCCTGTAGCCGGCGGCTTTGAAGACCTCCGGCAGAAGAACCATGCGACGCGGAAGGGCGTCGGCCAGGCCCCGCAGGCCGTGCGTCGAGGGGTAGGTCGAGGTGAAGAGCGAGGGGACGGATTGGTGGGTTCGGGGCGACTGGGAGAAGGCGTTCTCGAAGACGGCGCCCTCGGCGGCCAGGGCGTCGATGTTCGGGCTGGTTCGGCGGGCGTAGCCGTAGCAGCCGAGGTGGTCCGCCCGGACGGCGTCGAGCACGAGAATGAGGACATTCGGGCGTTCCCCGGGCCCGGATTCGGCGGGCGGCGGGCCTGATGCGGCTCGTTGCCTGCCGATGAAGGGCGAGACGGCCGGAACAAGGACCAGGAGACCGATGAAAATCAAAGCCGCCGGCGAGAGTCGTCCCTGACGTCGATTGAGACGAAGGAAAACGCAGCGACAGGCCGCCGCGCCGCCGAGGACGAGGAGGACATTGGACGCCAGGCTGAGAAAAGAGATGCCCGGCGGAATGAGACGGATGTTGACGGTGCCGACGGCCAGAGTCAGGGCTCCTCCGGCCAGGAAGGCGGCGAATACGGCATCGGGATTGGCGGGCCGGGACGCGCGGGAGATGCGGCGCCAAAGCGCCCAGGCCAGACCGACGAGAAGACCGGCGGCCGTTCCCCACAGCGCGTGCCACAGGGAAACGGGAAGGACGTCCTTCCCGGTGAAAGCCGACCGGCCCGCGACGGCCTCGACGAGAATGTTGAGGAGGGCCATGAAGACGCCGGCCAGCGCTCCTCCGAAAACGGAGTGGATGATGATCACGTGTTTCTCCTTCCCTCTCTCTGTTCCCTGCCCCCTGTCTCTTCAGGCCTCCGATCCGGGGAGATCGAATCCGCTCGGCGCATCAGGGTCAGGGGTGCGCCTGAAGATCAGGTCGATGTTGGCGCCCGCGGGACCGGTGGCCGGATTGAAGCTGAAATCGCTCGAAGCGAGGAGGCCGCCAATTGTATGGGCCCTCGGATCCGCATGTCTCATTGCTGCCCCGACGGGGCAGGGATCCCGATGGATGGCGGCCGTCGCCCCGGGCGAAGCGGGAAGGGAACGGCCGCGGAAACGTCCTGTCAGCGGGAGCCCCGGAAGCGGGACAGGAAGTTTTCCAGGTGCGTCCGGTCCTCATCCGGCATCCGGGTGATGCGGACGCCCATGCCCTGCATCTTCTGGATCCAGGCGACTTCGCCTTCGCCCGAGACCGGCGTCCCGTCCCCGTCGCCGGGAAGAACAAGCGTGAAGCTGATGCGAGAATTCTCGGGCAGGGGATGAAGCGTGTCGATGTAGAATCCGACGGCGGACAGGTCCGTGATGCGGTCGTTGAACGTGACTCCCTTGTGCTCATAGCTGATTTCGGCGACAACCGCCACCCGGGCGCCTTTTCTCGTTATGTCTTCCATGGCATATTTATATCGCACCGACCGCTTTCCAGGCAACCTTTTCCCTCGAATCAGCATCTTAAGGATCAGGAGCAATTGAAGTGGAATGTCCCGCCCCTGCAGCGATACTGGCCAAAAACGCCGTCTTGGCGGATAATTCCTGCTATCCGGAACGGGATTCGGCCGGCATCATGACGGAATCAAAAGAAAACGCTCAACTTGCGGATCTTATCCGACAGGGGGCCGAGGGAGACGAACGGGCCTTGGAAGCAATTTACCGCCGCTTCAAGCGCCCGCTTTTCAGCCTGGCCTGCCGGTATACGGGCAACGCCTCGGCGGCCGAGGACGTACTCCAGGAGGTTTTTCTGAGGGTGTTCACCCGCTTGGGCGAGGTCAACAACCCGGCGACCTTCTCGGCCTGGCTTTACCGGATCACGATCAACGCCTCGCTCAGCCAGCTGCGCGCCAGCCGGCATGAGAGACGGGCCGCAGTCCCGCTCGGCGACGTCGAGGACGTGCTGGCCGCGCCCGCCGTGGGCGCGGACGGCGGAGACCTGCGGCGCCCGCTCGAGGACGCCATCCGGGAGCTCCCGGCGCGCCTGAAAAGCGTGTTTCTTCTTCACGACGTGCAGGGCTTCAAGCACGAGGAGATCTCGTCCATGCTCGGCCTGTCCACGGGGACGACGAAATCCCATCTTTTTAAGGCCCGGATGAGGCTCCGGAACCGCCTCCTGAGAACCGGAGCCTTGGCGAGCGGAAAAAGCAAGGAGTGACGACCATGAAATGCCGTGTCGCTCGGAAAAACATAAGCGCCTATCTGGAGGGAACGCTCGACGCCGAACGCCTGTCCGCCCTCGAAAACCATCTCGCGAGCTGCGCCGATTGCCGCGCCCTCTTGGACGACCTCAGGGAGATCGCCGGACAAGCGAAAAACCTGGCGCCTCTCGACCCGCCCGACAAGGTGTGGTTCAAAATCAGGGCGGAGCTCCGGGAGCGGCGGGCGGCCGCGGCGGCGGGGCCCGGCCTCGTTCGCGCGCCGGCGCGGCCGCGCTTCGGATTCCGCTTCGCTTTGGCCTCGACGGCGGCGCTTCTCGTCGTCGCCGCGGGTTTGGTGGTCTTCCAGCCCTGGAAGCCCGGCCTTTCCCCGCTCGAGGCCGAGAAAGCGGCGCTCAGCCGGAAGACGCTGGACAAGCTTAACGAGGCCGAGTGGCACTACCATGAGGCGATCCGGGCCCTGCGCGAGGCTGTCGAGTCCCAGAGCGGAAGCCTCGATCGCGAAACGGCCGCGGTCTTCGCCGCCAACATCGGGATCGTGGACGCTTCGATCGAGGCCTGCCGTCAGGCCGTTCGGAGCGACCCGCGCGACCTCAGGGCCCGGAACGCGCTCCTGGCCTCCTACGGCGAAAAGGTTCAGGTCCTGACCGCCTGGGCTGCGGCCCAGAAAACGGCCGCGCCCGAAAGCAAAGCCTCTGTCGCGCTTTAAAAAATATCAACATGAACGAAAGGAGAACAAAAATGAGACTCAAGAAAGCGACATCGCTCCTGGCCGTCACCGCCCTGCTGGCCCTGGCCGCCGTTTCCGCCGGGGCGAGCCTCGGCGATCGGGAAGGCAAGGCGAAGTACGAAGAAAAATTCCAGAAGACGGAAAACCTGGCCGCCGACGGGCGGGTCTACCTGGCCAACATCTCGGGCGAGGTCAAGGTTTTGACCTGGAGCAAGAACGAGGTGTTCATCGACGCCCTCAAAATCTCCAAGGCCGCCTCGGTTGAAAAAGCCAAGGAGAACGCCGGACAGGTGAAAATCGAGGCGAACCGCACGAACGGACGCCTGGAGATCCGGACCAGGTACCCTGAGGGCCGGAACGTCTTCAAGGACAGCAACGTGTCCGTGAATTACGTCCTGACCGTCCCGGCCGGGGCCGAGGTCGAAGTCAAGAACGTCAGCGGCGACGTCCGGGCCGAGAACCTCGGCGGCCGGGCGAAGCTCGAGACGGTCTCGGGCGACATCGCGGCGTCGAAGATGAGGCGCGGCGGGACGTTCGTTGCGGTGAGCGGCGACATCGTCCTTGCCGACATCGCGGGCGATTTCAAGGCCAAGACCGTTTCGGGCGACATCGAAGTCTCGAAGGCCGCGGGCTCGGTCGGGGCCAAGACCGTTTCGGGCGACGTGAAGCTCCGGGGCCTCGCCGCCTCCAAGACCGTTGAGGTCAACGTCCTGAGCGGAGACGTCCTTTTTGAGGGGACGCTCAACCCGGACGGCGCTTACAATTTCGAGAGCCACAGCGGAGACGTCACCCTTGTCCTTCCCGAAAACGCCGCGTTCGATTTCAGCTGCAAGACTTTCAGCGGCGACATCACCTCGGACTTCAAGGCCATCGTCGAACTCCAGGGCAAGATCAAGAGCGACAGGCAGGACATCAGCGGCGAGGTGAACGGCGGCGGAGCCGACGTCACCTGCAAGACCTTCAGCGGCGAGATCAGGCTGAAAAAGAAATGAATTCCGGCCGCCGGCCGAAGCGACCGGCCGGCTGACGCCGCCCCGAACGAAAGAACCGGGGAGGAGGGCCCGAGCCCTCCTCCCCTTTTTTATTCGGGTCCGGCCCGGCAGGACCTTCTGAAAAGAGATCCCGTCACCCGGGGATGAAGAATTCTCCGCCCGCCGCGGAAGGAAAGCGGAGGGCGGGCAGCGGGGAAAAAGCGCGCTTTATTCTTTTGTTCTTTAGTGCGCCGGGGTTTATAATAAGCGCACGAGAAGTTTCAACTTCCTCGATTCGACTGTGAAGGAGACGGAAATGAATTTGATGGAAGCCATCATGGGCGGCAACGCATCCCCGCTTTCCGAGATGTCGCGCAAGTTCGGCGTCAGCGAGGACACAATGGCCGAAGTCGTCAGGCAATACATCCCCGCCCTGACAAACGGCGTCAAGAAGAACGTCCAGAAAAAAAAGGGCCTGGAAAAACTTCTGGAGGCGCTGAACACGGGAAATCATCAACGATACCTGGATGATCCCGGGGCCCTGACGTCCGAGAACGCCGTCGAAGACGGAAACGGCATCTTGGGCCATTTGTTGAGGAAGAAAAAGACGAGCCGCGCCCTGGCGAGCCGGACGGCGGAGAAAACGGGTCTGAGCCCGGACATCCTGAAGAAGATCCTGCCGCTCGTCGCCGGCCTGGTCATGGGGGCGCTGCGGAAGCAGGGCGGACAGTCCGGCCTCTTGGAACAGCTCATGGGCGGCCGCTCGTCCTCGACCCTCGGCTCTCTCCTCGGGCTGCTCGACGCCGACGGCGAGAAATCGCCCATCGACGACTTGCTGGGATTGGCCAAAAGATTTTTCTGATTCCGCCCGAGAACAAAGACCGCAGGACAGAGGCATTTTCTTTTCGCCGGGGCGAACCGCAGCGGTCCGGCGTATTCGATTCCGGCCGTCCGTTCGGGCGCGGCTCCGGACGATGAGATCTTGCGGCCGTCCCGTTCCCCGTGCGTCTAGGATCTGTGAACGATAAAAACACCGGCCAGGATCAGGACTCCGCCGGCGACCTGGGCGAGGCCGAGCGGCTCGCCGAGGAGCGGCCAGGCGGCCAGGGCCGTGACCACCGGCTGGTTGAGCAGGGTGACCGAGACGACCGAGGCCCGCATGTGGCCGAGGGCGTAGTTGATGGCCAGCCAGCCTCCGAGGTGCGAAATCAATCCCGCGCCGAGCAAGGCCAGCCAGGTCTGCCGGCCGAAGCCGGAGAGGGTTTCGTTCCTGAGAAGCGAAACGAGAAAAAGAAGGACGGCGCTGACGGATACCGAGACCGTCGTGAACGGCAGGGTGTCCGTGCGGCGCCGGGCTTCCTGGGCGGTGAGCAGGTAGCCGGCGTAGAAGAAGCTCGCGGCGACGGCCAGGATTTCGCCCCGGCCGACGCGGAGATCGGCCGGATTTTTTAGACCCAGGATGACGATCATCCCCAGCAGCGCCAGGGCCATGCCCGGCCAGTAGGCTTTTTTCAGTTTTTCCTTGAAAAGGACGAGCGCCGCGAGGCCCACCCATACGGGGGCGAGATAGGCCAGGACCGTGGCGTTGGCGACGTTGGTCGCCATGACGGCGCTGTTCCAGAGGGCGAGGTCCACGCCGAAAAAAACTCCGGCCAGGACGGCGAGCCGGAGCGTGCGGCCGTCGGGAAGCCCGGCGCCGCGGACAAGCCACAGGACGAGCAGCCCGGCCGAAGCGATGAGAACGCGGTAGAAGGCCGAGACGACGCCCGGCACGGCGGCCCAGCGGACGAACAGCGCGGAAAAGCCGATGCACAGCACGCCCGCGGCGAGGGCCGCCCGGGGCGCGCTTCCTGGCGATCGGGATTCCGGCATGGCTTTGTTTTATAGAAATTAATAGGGGGACACAATACCCATTCACCCTATTTATTCTCTTCTGTCTTCTATGGGCCGAGATATCCGGAGGAGAGGGCCTGCCTGAGCGCCCCGGGACGTGATCCCGTGCCGTGAGGCTTCGGATTCGCTTCTTGGCCATGTGTCCCCTTATTGGACGGCGTGGGGACAGCATGCTTGATTGCCCGGAGCGCAATCACAGTGAGACGTTGTCTGACAGACGTGGAGCATCGAACGGCGTGCCGGGCGAGCGGACTTTTTGGTATGATGAAAGCGGTTTCGCATGATCTCAGAAAAAGGCTCGGGCTTCGACGTCATCCTCATAAGCGGCGAGCCCTACGCCGACCACCCCCTTTCGGGCGTTGGCGTCATCGCCCGCGTGCTCGACGCCGAGGGATATAAAGTCGGCGTCATCGGCCGGCCCGACCGGCGGCGCGACGCGGACTTTGCCCGGCTCGGACGGCCGCGCCTGTTTTTCGGCCTCACCTCGGGAGCGATCGACAGCATGCTCCAGAACTACACCCCCCTCAAGCGCCTCCGGAGCCGGGATCCCCACGCCCCCCACGCTTCGGGCGTTCCCGACCGGGCCGTCCTCGTTTACGCCAACATCGTGCGCCGCCTCTTCCCCGGCGCCGTGACCGTGCTCGGCGGGGTCGAGGCCTCGCTCCGGCGCTTCGCCCACTACGACTACTGGGAGGATCGCGTCCGCCGCAGCCTGCTCCTCGATTCGCGGGCCGACATACTCGTTTACGGCCCGGGCGAGCTCCAGGCCGTTGAGATCGCCCGGAGGCTTGAGAGAGGAGAAGATCTGGACGGCATCGCCGGGACGTGCGTCGTCCGGCCCGACCTTCCGCCCGGATTCAGGGAGATTCCCTCATACGAAGATGTGAGCGCCTCGAAGGAAAAATTCGGCGAGGCCCAGAAGCTTTTCTCGAACCGCGCTTCCCTGGCCCAGAAGCACGCCGGGCGCTGGGTCCTCCAGCATCCCGCGCCCGACTACACGACCGAGGACCTGGACAGGATTTACGGCCTGCCCTACACGCGGCGCATTCCGGCCGAGCACCCGGGCCTCGAGATGGGACGCTTTTCGGTGGTCACCCACCGCGGCTGCGTGGGCGGCTGCTCGTTCTGCGCTCTGGCGCTCCATCAGGGCGACCGCATCGTGAGCCGCAGCGAGGAGTCGATTCTCGAGGAGGTGAGGCGCCTGGCCCGCCATCCCGAGTTCAAGGGCTATGTGGACGATCTGGGCGGACCGACGGCCAACATGTACGGCATGGACTGCCCGCGCCGCGCGACCTGCCGCCGGGACGACTGCCTCGCCTGCCCGAAGCTCGACCGAAGCCACGGCCGCCTCATCCGTCTCATGCGCCGCGTGCGTGAGGTCGCGGGCGTCAAGAAGGCCTTCGTCCGGAGCGGCATCCGCTACGACCTGGCCCTCGAGAGCCCGGAATACATCGAGGAGCTCGCCCGCCACCACGTCTCCGGCCTGCTCAAGATCGCGCCCGAGCACGTTTCGGACAAGGTGCTGCGGCTCATGAACAAGGGAGGCGGGAAACAGGCCCTGGCTGAGTTTCAGGCGCTGTTCAAGAAGGCGAGCGGCAAGAAGAAACAGCACCTGAAATACTACTTCATGGTCGCCCACCCCGGCACGGGCGACAGGGAAGCCCGCGAGCTGGCCGCCGAGGTCCGCCGCCTCGAGGCCGGCGGCGAGAGGCCCGTCGAGGGTGTCCAGATTTTCACCCCCACGCCCATGACCCTCTCGACGTGCATGTACTGGACGGGGAGGGACCCGGAGACGGGGGAGGAGGTTCCCGTTCCGAGAACTTTCGAGGGAAAGAAAAAGCAGAGGGAATTGACAGGCTGAGCCGTTTCCCCGACTCGACTCTCGAAACATACGCGGTCGATGTTGCCGCCCGGCGGCGCGCCCTCAACGGCCGGGCCGTCGGGACCCTCGCACATTCAAATTATTTCCCTCTCTTACGACAAATTCTTCATCTGAGCGCAAAACAAGGCGCCGGGCGTCATGTATTTCTTGATCGAAAAAGCCGGGCTCCTTGAAAGCCGGGGTTAGGAATTTGAAAAGAGGGAATGTTCGGGCGCCGGCGCGCGCGCTGTTCAGCTGTTTTTTCGTCGGTTCGGTCTGCACCTTTTTCGGCGGCCGCGCGCACGCAGGTCTTGCCGCGGGCGATTATGACCCGGCACCGATGGCTGAGGCGCGCCGGAAAAAAGAAGCCGGTTTGACGGATGAGGCCATCAGAAACTACTCCATCCTCCTTCTGATGGCCAGGACGGATCACAACAACGCCGACGCAGCCGAATGTCTCATGTCCCTGGGGGCGCTTTTCTGGGAAGAAGGGAAGATCGATAAGTCGGCAAAACACTTCGCCGAGGCACTGAACATCGCCCAAACCAATCATTGGGCGGCGCTGAGCCAATTTTGCAAAGGGGCTCTGGACATACACGCCTTGTATAAGTCAGGCAAGACTTTTCGGGATCAAATGGATATTGATTCCTCGGAAAGATGCTTTCTCCAGGCCATCGACATTTCGCGAAGAATTAAAAGCGCCGGACATGAAGCGAAATGCCTGAGGCAGTTGAGTATCGTTCGCTACTACCGAATGGACTGGGACGGGTTTTACCGGGCGAACAAAAGGGCTTATGACCTCTCCGACAGAAACAACTTCCCGAGAGAAAAATCTCACAGCGCCTTCAACATCGCCTATTTTTATCTCAAAACCGGCAGGTATCATGATGCTTACGTCCTGTTCGACGAGGCCAGGGACCTCTATCTTCGATTGGGGGCCGAGGAGGACGTGGCCGAATGCGATCATAACATCGCATTGATTCACTACGAGATGGGCGATTTTGACCGTTCACTGAGAGAATTGGGCAAGATCGCTTTGAGGACAAGAGACGAAGGCTTGAAAACCGCCGTATTGATCTCGATGGGAAATGCGGCCAAGAAATTGGCCCTTCTGAAAAACAACAGGCGGGGGCTGTATGAGGCGGCTTCTTATTACCGAAAGGCGCTCGATCTGGCGATTCGAAGACAGGATGGTTTTGCCGAAACGGCGGCGCTCAACAATCTGGGCTATTTCTATTATGAGTTGGGAAAACTGCCTCTGGCTTTGAAATATTTCCTTTGGGGGAGCGATGTCGGCCGGAGGATTCCCAACACGGATTTGAAATGCACGGTCATGGCCAACACGGCCAATGTGTATCTCAAAATGAATGAATATGCCTTGGCGGAGGCGCACTATAAAAAAGCAATCCGGCGCTTGCGCCCCGGCGAACCTCAAACCATTCTTTGGGAAGCCTTTTTCGGATTGGGGCGGTGCCACGAGCAGAAAGGACGGTGGGACCTCGCGTTGTCGTTCTATCTGAGAGCCGTGGACATGCTGGAAGAGCTTGCCGCCGACATCCGGGCCGAACAAGACATGGATCGTTATTTATTCAATAAATATGAGGTTTACGAAGGGACGATACGTCTTTTGTTCGACAGCTACCGGGCGCGGCCGGACAATCACGAAGAGGGGAAGGCGATCGTCTCGATCATCGACAGGCTGAAATCGAAAACACTTCTGGATTTTTTGATGGATCAACATGATGCCCGGCCCGCTGCACTTCCTGCTGCGGTCGGAGGAGAATCAGACGATGACATGGAATCGGCCGGCTTTTCTGTAGACGACGCGTCGGAGCTTATGGGCGGAAATTCCGCACTGCTGATGTATTATGTAGGCGACGCGGTTTCGCTATTGGCCCTGGTGACCGCCGACGGAATCCAATGTTTTCCCCTGCCTCCCAGGGATAAGCTGGAAAAGACGGTTGGTCATTACCTGAAACTATTGACCGGACCGGATCTAAGTGAATTTCAAGGGCGGTCGGCGGCGCATGGCTTGTTCTGCACGCTTTTCGCCCCGGGCTCTGAGCGTTTCTTGTCGGGAGTGAAGAATCTTGTAGTGATTCCGGATGGGATTTTAAACCGGTTGCCTTTTGAAACCCTGGTGATGGACGCTGCGGCCGATGGAGAGCCGGCTTATCTGATGGAGCGATACAGCATTTCTTATGCGCCCTCGCTCTCTTCCCTGACTTTTTTAAGACGCCTTGGTGCCGCGGGTGCAGGCCCCGGCAAAGTCTTAATGATCGGAAAAAGCGATTACCAGGAACATGCCGGCGCCGAAGGCGATGGATATCTGTTGTCACTGCAGAAAGCCGCCGCCGAGTCGGGATTCACCTTTCCTCCATTGCCGGGAGTTCTCAAGGAGATCAGGGGCATCTCCTCAAGTACGAAGAGAGGGCGGTTCGCGATCAGGATCAATGACGAGGCGGATGAGGGATTTCTCAAGCAGTCGCCACTGTCAAGCTATTGTATCATCCACTTCGCTTGTCACGGCCTGATCGACGAAACAAATCCGCTGAGATCGTCTCTGATATTAACAAGGAAAAGGGAGTCTCGTGAAGACGGGCACCTACAGGTTCGTGAGATCTCCGATCTCCGTCTCAAAGCCGATCTGGTCGTGCTTTCCGCCTGTCAAACGGGGAGAGGAAAACTTTCCAGGGGAGAGGGCGTCATGGGTTTGGTCAAAGCCTTTTTCTATGCCGGCGCGAAATCAGTTCTCTCGACATTGTGGAATGTAAATGATGAAACGACGGCGGTGTTCATGAGGAATTTCTATTCCCATCTGACCCGCGGGATGGCGAAAAATGAAGCCTTGAAGCGAGCCAAGCTCGAAATGATCAAATCCGGATTTTCGCATCCGTATTATTGGGCACCTTTTGTGCTCAGCGGTGATTATGAGTCGCCTTGCCGGTTGAATTGAAGGGCGCCTTCGTCCCGGAACGGTGGAGAGGACGTTTTAAAGATAATGAAGCGGTGGCTGATTTTCGATGAGACCCGCGAGCAAACCGCCCCTCAACACGGACCCCACTTGTGGCGGGGGTGGCGCCTCTCGTATTCCGCCGCTGTCTTTTTCGTGATGCGGTGCCAGGGGGCTCCCGTCTTGGCCCCGACGATCGAGGCCAGGGCGCAGCGGCAGAGCGTCGGGTCCACCTTTTTTCGCAGGGCGTGAAAGACGTCATAGGGATCGCGCCCGAGGAAATCCTCTTTCGTCCGGATGCCGATTTTCTCGAGCTTCGCAGCCGTCGTCCGGCCGATGTTCGGCAGGTCGGTCAGCCTGCCCGGGTTTTTGAAGGGCTTTTTCATTTCGATTCCCAATGCCGATCACTCAGAATTCTGATGCGCATAAAACAGCGTCAAGCAAATCACTAAGCCGTCGCGGCGGGGGATGTTATCCACTGTGCTGTTCCAGCCATTCCAGCATGGCGCTTATGCTGCCGGTGGCCAGGGCGATGCTCATGTCCGCCGCACCGTAATAAACCCGGAGCGTGTCGCCGTCGGGAGCCACGGTGCAGCCGCAGGGAAAGACGACGTAGCCCACGTCGCCGTGCCGCTCGTAGGGTTCTTCGGGACCGAAGAACCATTCGTCGCCGCGTTTGAGGCAGCGCTCCGGCGCCGTCAAATCAAACAGCGCCAGGCCCAATCGGTACAGGCACCCGGCCGCGGTCCGCCGCACGCCGTGGTAAATCACCAGCCAGCCCTGGGGAGTCTCGATGGGCGGGGTCGAGAGGCCGATCCTGTTCGCATCCCACCAGGCGCCCCGCCGGGCTTCCAGCATCAGCTTGTGGCTTCCCCAGTGCCTGAGGTCGGTCGAGTAGGAGATCCACATGTGCGCCTCGAGCGCGCTGACCGGACGATGAATCAAGACCCACTGGCCCCCGATCCGGTGAGGCAAAAGGGCGGCATCTTTGTCCTCCGGCGACATGATCTCACCCAGGCGCTCGAAGCGGCGGAAATCCTCGGTGAGGGCCAGGGCCACGCCCGGGCCGTCGCGGGTGTAGGCCGTATAAACGACGGCGTACTTATTGAGCTCGGGAACGAAGGTGATGCGCGGGTCTTCAATGCCCCACAATTCCTCCGGGTAATGTTCGGGGTCGGGGACGAGCGTGGGCCGGGGGTCGATGCGCCAATGATCGATGCCGTTGGCCGAGCGGGCCGCGCACAGATGCGAAAGCCCGCGGCGATCTTCAACCCGGCACAGAAGCAGCGTCGTGCCGTCGGGCAGCAGCGCGGCGCCGGGGTTGAACACGCTGTGGACCGGATAGGGCCAATCGGCGGCGGTCAGGATGGGGTTCGGATTATGGCGCCGAAGGAGTTCGGGGTGGCGAGTGTTCATGGGGATGGAGTCTCCTCAACGAGAAGGGAGTTCTCCGCCAGGCGGAGTTCCAGCAAGGATTGAAGAAAGGCCAGGGTCGATTCCGCGCCCTGATTTTCATTGAGGCGATCGGGATGCAGCCCGTCGCGGCAACCGCCCGTGGTCGGGTCGTAAATCGGAAGGTTCAGGTCGTTGCGTCCCAGGAACCAATCGAAGGCGCGGCGGGCTTCCTTGCGCCAGCGTTTATCGCCCGTGAGCCGGTACGCCTCGAGACAGGCCGAGACCATGGCCTGGGCTTCTATCGGCTGCTGGTCGAACCGGGCCCGCACGCCGCCCCGCTCGTAAAAGCCGTTGGAGCCGACCGGGACGAAGTGGCCCGCGTCGGCGCGCTGCACCGCGGTCAGCCAGACGAGAGACTCCAACCCGGCTTCGGTCATGCCCTCATTCGGGATCGATTGGCCGCACATGAGCAGCGCATGCGGGGGCGCGGCGTTGCAGTAGCTCAGGCCGGGTTCGAACCAGCGCCATTCTTCCGTGCGATGGCTTTGATACAAGGTCAACAGCCGCGCGGCCAATTCCTCGAGGACCTTGCCGGCCCGGCGGTCGCCGGCGTAGCGCTGCAGATACTCGTGAATGCCGATGAGGGCGAAAGCCCAGGCGCGCGGACTGCTTGTTTCCAGGATGGCCGGCAGCGTTTGTTCAAACAATCGGCCGGCCATGCTATGCAGGGCGGGAGTGTTCGACCGGCCCAGAAGCGTGCCCAGGGCCCACAGGGCGCGGCCATGGCTGTCATCGGAACCGCCGACTTCCAGCCAACGGCGCTGATAATCCATGAAGTTGCGAAAGCGTCCGGTCTCGGCATTGAAGGCATACCACAGGAAGGCGAGGTAGCGCGGAGACAGGTCGAGCGCTTCGCTGCTGCCCAGCGCTTCGAGCAGGACGCTCACCATCAGGGCGCGGGCGTTGTCGTCGGTCGTGTAGCCCTCGCGGTAGTTGGGCACCGTAAAAATGGCGTGCTGCAGCATGCCGGTTTCGTCCGTCATGTGGCGCAGGTGATCGAGCTTGAGCGGCGGCAGGTCGCCCGGCCGGTTATCAAGCGCTTTGGCCGGGAAGCCGGGCGCGATGAAATGCCGGCGTTCGGCCCGGGCCCGGTCGAAACTCTTCATGTAGTCCCGCGCCACCTGCGGCCAGATCATCGTCCGGCCGAAAAGATAGGCGCGCTTCCGCATGGCGTGGCGCACGGCCTCGTTGTCCAAGAGCTCGATCACCCGCTCGGCCAGCGCCGCCGGATCACGGAACGGCACCAGCGCGCCGCGTCCGTCGGCCAGCATCTCTTCCGCGTACCAGTAGGGTGTCGAGACCACGGCCTTGCCCGCGCCCAGGGTATAAGCCAGCGTGCCGGAGACGATCTGTTGCTCGTTGAGATAGGGCGTTATGTAAACGTCCGCCGCGCCGATGAACTGGGTGAGCTCCTCCAGGCTGACGAAGCGATTGTAGAAGATCACCTGGCCTTCCACGCCTTTCTCCTGGGCCTGCCACTGGAGCGACAGCCTGTACGTCTCGCCCTCCTGCTGGATCACGTGCGGATGTGTCGCGCCCAGGACGATATAGACCACGTTCGGAAAGCGGGCCACGATGGCGGGCAAGGCGGCGATGACATTCTCGATGCCTTTGTTGGACGAGAGCAAGCCGAAGCTCAGCAGGACGAGCTTGCCCTCGACCCCGAACAGGTCCTTGTGGAAGCTCGGGTCGACAAAAGGCACGTCGGGGATGCCGTGGGGAATCAAGTCGATCTTCTCCGGCGCCACCCCATAGACCTCCCGCAAAAACGCCGCGCCGCGTTTGCTCATGACGACCAGCCGGTCGGACAGGCCCGCGATTTCTTCCAGAACGCGGCGCTGATCGGAATCGGGTTCGCGCAGAATGGTGTGCAGGGTCGTGACGATGGGCATGCGCAGATCACGCAGGAGGGCCAGAATATGACTGCCCGCCCGTCCGCCGAAGATGCCGTATTCGAACTGCAGGCTGACGAGGTCGACGTTGTTGATGTTCAGAAAATCTGCGGCGCGGCGGTACGAGTCGATGTCCTTCTCCGTCAGTTCAAACCGCACTCGGGCCGGATAGGAGTAGCCCTCTTCGCTGTCGTTGACCGGCAGGGCGATGCAGGTCTTCTTGGGGTATTCGGCCGCAACCGCCTCACAGAGGTCGGTGGTGAACGTGGCGATGCCGCACAGGCGGGGCAGGTAGTTGCCGATGAAGGCGATGCGATTGATCGTTGAAGCGGTTAGGCCGAGTTTCATGTCTTGCCTCTCCTTATCGGCGCTTCATATTGTACCCTTTTTATCGATAAAAATGCCGCCAGTCATCATCCGTATTCGTCAAACACGCGGAAAAGGGTTGTTTTTCACCTTTTTCCGCGCCGGGCGATTCAAGGAAAACATGACGAAACACATGAGCCCCGATAATAGGCCCGGATAGGCCAACAGTTATCTTGTGTTTTTGCCGCTGACGACGATTCGGCACTCGGCGCCGGGCGTGCGCAGGGGGGAGTCGAGGTAGCCGGTGGAGAGAACATCGACCTGGACGTGGAGGAACGTCCGTCCGCCGTCCTCCTCGAAGGCCCAGCCCACGAGCCGGTGCGGCAGCGCCTCGCCGCGCGCCGTGAGGCGTTCGACGGCCACGTCGCCGACGTCCTTCCAGGCTTCCGTCCATTCGCAGGTGATAAGCAGCCGGTCGTTGAACTGGTTGGTTTGAGACATGTCGGAATAGTACGTGTCGCTGAAGGTCGTCTTCAGGCCGGGATTTTTGACCCGGGCCGTGATGACGGCGCGGCCAAATTCCGGTGTGAGCGTCACATCGAGCGGCGGCTCGGTCACCGGCTCCATGATCCGAAGCGCGGGATCGCCGAAGAGGACGCGCGAGGCCGTCCCCGTGAGCATGATCTCCGCGGGCGTCCGCGGCAGGGGGCCGCCCTCGACGAGCGGCTCGAGGAGAGGGAGCGTTTCGCCGGAAGCGAGGATGACCCCGTCGTGCGTGTGCTTCATGACGTCACCTAGGGAGGCGCCCGTGTAGGCCAGGAACTCCATTTCCTGGTAGACGGGGATGCCGTGGTCGGGGTGAAGGGCGGCCAGGTAGCCGACGGCCTGGTTGGACAGGATCCCCAGGGCCAGCGAGTGAGGGATGGGGACGGTCTTGGACCGGGCCGCGCCCGTCTCGACGTCGAACCAGCGGCCCGTGACTCCGGTGTAACAGGCGCCGTTGAAGACGACCGAGGGCGAGAAGGGGACGCGGCGGGCGAACGGGCCGTTGAGGCAGTTCACAATCCGGTCAGGGTAGCCGTGGCCGCCGAAGTGGACGATGCCGGCGCCGGACATCTCGCCCAGCCGTTCCTTGGTGAAGCCTTCCATCCCGTGAGAGATCGTGTAGGTGGGGAAGGCGGCGGCGAGCGCCGGCGTCATAAAGCTTCCCCTCTGCTTCATCCAGCCGTCCTTTTTCATCATTTCGTTCGGGCCGAGGTTGTCGATGACCGCCGCCGGCAGGGCGAGGCGGCCCGCCGCGGCGTCGTCGATGCGCTTCACGAACCGGAGGACCGCCTCCGGATTCTCGCCGGTGATGAAGCCCGTCCGGACGTCGACGAAGGGGTCGCCGTCGAGGGCGGCGGAAAGCTCGAGCCATTTCCAGGCCAGGTTGACGTCGAGCTCGTCGGGCTTGAGGAAGATGAGGCAGCAATGCGGCTGCAGTTCTTTAAGGCGGCTTTGCAGAAGATCGAGACCGCTCAAATCGAGCTCCGCGACACCGGCGCCCGGATGCAGGTGCCCGGCGAGGTCGACGGCCTGCCCGTAATCGGCGCCCGCCCGCGCGGTGTGGAGGATGAGATACGGGCCGTGCTCGTCGAGGCTGACGGGCAAATGGCCGGGCGCAATTTGAGTCGATTTTGATTGGCAAGAGGAGAAAAGGAGAGATAAAGCCAATGTCATGAAGACGAATAATCCCGCGGTTTTCTTGTTTGTCGTTTTCATCAACGTCTCGCCTCAATGGAATCGGGAAAGGATATATCGAATGCTGCGCCATTTCAAGAAAATTCCAGGAGGAAACCGTAGTCATCCTTTCCGAGCAAGCCTACTCATCAATCACGCCGATAATGTCGTCCAGGATATTCATGGTTTTTTGTTCGCTATCCAATCCGTTTATATGTGACTTCAACTTGTCCCCGGCATAGGAATATCCCGGATTCATTCTTGCTTCGGCTATTGCCGCTATTCCTAAGGGCGCGTCTGTTTTGAGGCCGTGGACAGGGCGGCCGGTTGGATGTCCGATTTCGGGCTGCTTGTCGGCTTTCAGGTCGAGCTTTCCCTTAACCAATAAAAAGGATCGCTGCGCCCGCGATAACCGCTATGAATCCATCCTTGTCGTCACCACTTATGAGAGTCGGAGCAAGAAAGCCAATTGCCATGAAGACGAATCCACAGAAAATAAGAAATTTGACGAGGCTTACCATGCCTTCTTTCTCATCTTCTTCAGAAAGCCTGTTCGGCTTTACCTCGATTGATGAAATCTATGACAGGACGCAGTGCGTGTCCGGCCGTTTGAACGGCTGCTGAGGCCCGGTGTCGTCAGAATTAAGGGAGGCGTGTTAAATTAAAGTGGAAAGTGTAGACGCGGCCCCGTCTTGTTCGGCTATACTTGCCTCGGTGAAAATGACGCTCAAGCCTCTGAGGATCGCCGGTGTCGAGGTCGGGTTCCCGGCCGTGCTGGCCTCGCTCGCCGGATACAGCGACCTGGCCCACCGGCTCGTCTGCCGCTCGCTCGGCGCGCCCTACGCCGGGACCGAGGCCATGCTGGCTCACATGCTGCTCACGGACAACAAGCTCCGCCGCCGCCTGGTGCGCATGGACGAGGCCGACCATCCCGTCGCCGGCCAGCTCATGGGCGCGGAGCCCGAGGTCATGGCCCGGGCGGCCGCGGTCCTGGACGAGATGGGCTTCGACGTCGTGGACCTAAACTTTGCCTGCCCGGTGAAGAAGGTCCTCGGACGCGGGAGAGGCGGCGCGCTCATGCTGAAGCCGCAGCTCGCCCTTGACATCGTCCGGGCGGTCGTCCGCGCCGTTCCGGGGAGGCCGGTCACGGTCAAGCTGCGGCGCGCCTACGGCGACGGGGGCCGAGGGGAAGAGCCTTTTTGGAAGATCGCCCGGGGCGCGTTCGACGCGGGCGCGGCGGCCGTTTGCGTTCACGCCCGGACGGTCGAGCAGAAATACCGCGGCCGGGCAGACTGGGATTTCCTGGCCCGGGTGAAGGCCGCCTTCCCGGAGCGGACGGTCATCGGCTCGGGAGACGCACTCCGGGCGGCCGACGTCCTGGAAATGATCCGGCGCACCGGCGTCGACGGCGTGAGCGTCGCCCGGGGAGCGATCGGCAACCCCTGGATTTTCGATCAGGCGCGCACCCTAGCCGCAGGCGGCGAGGCGCGGCAGCCCGGCCTGGCCGAGCAGCGAGCCCTCATCGAGCGGCACTTCGAGCTCACGAACGCGATCTGCGGGGCCCGCTTCGCGGTGAAGAAAATGCGGCGCTTCAGCATTCACTACGCCGGACTCCATCCCCAGCCCGCCCGCGCCCGCGCGGTCTTCATCGCCGTCCGGACCTTGGACGACTGGCGCGCGGCCCTGGAGATGCTCTATGGACGCGGAAAGCGGGAAGCAATCGGCGAATGAATCAGGAGACTTGTAAGGCTCTCGACGCGGGGATTTGTGAGGCAATGCGGCATAGGGAAGTTACATCCATGAAACGGTCAGTAATGATAGCGGGCTTGCAGAAAGACGACCGCAGTTTCCTTAACCAGATAAACCAGGCGATGTTCCTGGGTGATGCGGCGCGACCAGACTCCGGGCGCCAGGTGTTTCAGCGACTCGGGCTTGCCCGCGCCGCGCAGCGGATCGCGGAGGACGGAGTCGACGAGGTCGAGGACGCGAAGCGCCGTTTTTCTGTCGGCTCGAACCCAGTAACGGAGGTCTTCCAGGAAGGAGGGGTGAAGGACGGCCTCACGGCTTTTGGGGCTCAAGGCCGACCTCGCGGCGGAGCTCATCGAGCGATGTGGGAACGCCCTTCCCTTCGAGAGCGTCGAGGAGCGCGGCAAGGAGCCGCCGGGCGTTCCGCGGCGAGCGGAGAAGGTGGGCCGTTTCAAGGATCGAGGACAGCTCGTCTTCGGCGATCATGGCGACTTTTCCGCCCTTGCGCCGTTCGATGACGACTGTTTCCCTGTCTTTCAGAACGCGGTCGAGCAAAGCCGCCAAATTCGCCCGGGCTTGGCTGTAAGTCGTTCGCGTGGTCATGTCGGGCCTCATTGATTGTACTGTATTATTGTACATATATGACCTCCTCCGTCAAGCCCGCGGCAACTTAACGACGATTCGTGTGTTCGGAAAGTCTAACGGCTTCCCTAAAAACCCTGCCCCATCATCCCACCTTCTTCCGCCGCGCTTTTCGTCATGGAGTCGCTCCCGGCTGCGGATGATCCCTCGTTTTTAAGGACGCCCCGGCGGCCGGGCATTTCTCGACGGGGCCGGACGGCCTTGAAGTCCGTCCCGTCGCGCGCGCAAGGCCGTTCCGGCGATCGGATGAGATGAAGGGAATTGATCGGGACGGATCTTGCGGGTAAGATGGCCCCATGAAAACCTACCGACGCGAACTGTGGTTCGAGGTGCCGTCGCGGCGCGGGTTCGTCAACATCACGGCCCAGGTGCGCGACTGCCTCCGGGAGAGCGGCGTCCGCGAGGGCCTGGCCCTGGTGAACGCCATGCACATCACCGCCTCGGTGTTCATCAACGACGACGAGAGCGGCCTTCACGCCGACTACGAGGAATGGCTCGAGGCCCTCGCCCCCCACGCCCCGACCTCGCGCTACCGCCACAACCGCACGGGCGAGGACAACGCCGACGCCCACCTCAAGCGCCAGGTCATGGGCCGCGAGGTCGTCGTGGCCGTCACCGGCGGGAAGCTCGACTTCGGCCCCTGGGAGCAGATCTTCTACGGCGAGTTCGACGGCCGCCGCCGCAAGCGCGTCCTGGTCAAGATCATCGGCGAGTGAGGCGCCGGACGTTCCGCCGGCCTCGATTTCCCGAGTCTTTGCCTGCGGGCGGACGGACGAGACGGAGGGTGGATCCCGTCCGTTCCGGTCCGGCTACCAGCTTAGGACCCACGCGGTCGCGGGCAGGTTGAGGAGAAACGCGCCGTTTCGTCTTTCGAGGTGCTCGTCCAGATAGCGCGACAGGATGTCCGCGTGGCCGGGCGCGTCGGCCTTGAAATATTTCCTCAGGCGTTCGAGAGCGTTTTCCTTTGAGGAGTAGATTTCCACGAAGGGAAAGGGAACCGTTCGGATTTCAGGCCGGCCGCCGAGCTCCCGGACGACCTTGACGAGCAGCCGGGCCTTCGGCTTCCTGACGAAGGCCGTCCCGTGGAGCAGGCGGCAGAGGCGGGCGGCGTGCTTTTCCCAAGTGGATTCGCCGTTTATCCAGACGAGGAAAACTTCTCCCCGGCACACGGCTTTCATTTTGAGGAGAGAAGCGCGAATGTCCCTCATGGTCAGGGACAGGGAGGCAATGACCGCGTCGTAAGGCGGGGCGAGGTCTCGCCCGGGGTCGACGTCCTCCCAGGAGAGGTTCAGGCCGGAGACAGCGGCCAGGCTGGATTTGTTTTTTTTCGCTTCCAGGACGCGGAGCATGGCCGGGGAGGAATCCACGGCCGTGACGGACGCTCCGGCTTCGGCCAGCGGCAAGGCCAGGACTCCCGGTCCCGAGCCGATGTCGAGAATTTTTTTTCCGCGAAAGGGTGCCAAAAGGCCGATCAGGAAATCGATGCGCTCTCGCTGGAAATGTTGAACGTTCTCCCAGTAGGTCCAGGCTTCCTCCTCCGTCTCCCAGGAGGTCGGAACGCGGCAGGGGGCGGCGCCGGAGGGGCGAAGGGACTCCCGCCAGCGCTCGAGCCGCCGGTCCCAGAGAGAGGACCAACGGCCGTTCGGGGCGCGGTGAGATTTCATGCCCGGTCCGTCCTCAAAGTCAGAGGGTGAACTTGGCCGAGATCCCGGCCGTCCGTCCGGCGGACGGGAAGCCGAATCGTTCCTGGTACCGGGCGTTGAGGATATTGCGCACGAATCCCGTCAGCCGGGCTTTGAGGCGCGGCAGGGGCCATGCCGCCTCGAAGTCCAGCCGGACATATCCCGGCTGATCGACCACCCGAAGGTCGTCCGTCCACAGCGCATTGCCGTTGTAGACGACCTTCATCCCCGACACGGCCTGCACGAACAGGGCGAGCCGGGCGTTGTTCGGGAACTGCCACTTGACGCCGGCGTTTCCCTTGTGGGCCGGAATTCCCGGGATCTCGCGGAATCCGAGGTCGCCGGGATTGACGAACAGGCTGACGAACGTGTCTCCGGATGTCCGGCTTCGGGAAAACGTGTAATTCGCAAAGAAGGAAACGCCGCGGCTCAGGCGGTGGGAAACCTCGGCTTCCAGGCCGAAGAGCCCGGCGGTGTCGATATTGTAGGCCACGAAGTTGATCAGATCGAACTGGATGTAATCGGTGATGGCGTAATAATAAGAAGAAAGCTCGAAGCGCGTCCGGGTCGAGGCGGCGTAAGTCCAGCCCCCCTGGAGCAGAAGACCGTCCTCTTCGCGGAAGGGGAGACCGCTCGTGTCGACGCCGGCGTCGTCGGCGTCGTAGTGCCAGTAATGCTCCGGGGCGGTCGGAAAGCGCAGGGCCCGCGCCAGGCTGAGGTAGAGGAAATTCTCGTCGCTGAAGATCCAGGTCAGCTTGACCGCCGGAGCCAGCCCCCGAAGCCTGATGTCGGGGATGCCTTCCACGACGCCGCCGGGCCCGGCGATGCCCTGGTAAGACATCCAGCGCACCCCCGGCGTGAGCACGAGCTTCCGGCCGACGAGCGAGAAGTCGGCCGTCAGATAGGCGGCCAGGTTCCCGGCCTGGACGTAATAGCCGTTGCGGAAGGGCGCGCGGAAATCGTCGGCCAGATTCGCGTCGCCGTCGTCCTTGAGACGGCTGAAATCGATTCCGGCCTTGAGGGAATGGGATCCGAAGACGCGGCTGTACTCGGCGCTCGCCCCGAACGAGCGGTCGTCGAAAAACTTCTTGTGAAAGACGCGGTCGAGGGACCGCCGGGTGTTGAACGCCTCGCGGTCGCCGTGGTTTTTCCAGGCGGCGAGGCGCAGATAGCCCGACGCCCCGAAGCCCTGCTCATAGGCGAGAGAGAAAAGCCATTTGTTTTTTATCCAGTACGACCCCGGCTCGGGGTAGGCGCCCATGCCTCCGTACATGTATTCGCCGTCCGAGGCCGGAAAATCGGGATCGGCGGGGAGGTCGTAGCCCGGGGCGCCGAAGTCCGGTTCAGCCCGGTTGGCGACGATGAAGCCTTTTTTCACCCGCGACCAGCTCGCCTCGGCGGAGAGCCTCCCGGCGAAGGGAAGGTCATAGCCCATCCGCAGGCCGGCGTTCTTGAAGCTGAAGGTGCCGTTCGAAAGATAGCCCGCGCTGTCCTCGATGTTAGAGGACAGGGAATAATCGAACCGTCCGGGCTTCGAGCCGTGATAGAGGCTCAGCGACCAGGTGTCGAACGAGGACGCGCCCGCCTGGGCTTCCACGGCCGCCGGGCCCGGGGCCGGCTTCCTCGAGACGAGGTTGATCACCCCGCCGAGGACGTTGCCGGTGCGGGCGTCGGAAACACCTTTGACGATCTCGATCCGCTCGATGCCCGAAAGAGGGATCATCGTCCAATCGATGAAGTATCCTCCCGCGACCCCGGAAGTGTTCAGGAGCCGGCCGTCCCTGGCCACGGCAATCCGCCGGGCGCCGAAGCCCCGGATGCGGATCGAATCGTCGTCGAGGGCCGAGCCGATCTCCTGGATCCTCTGCACGTCGACGCCGGGCTGGCGCTCGAGGGCCGTGTCGAGCGACGTTCCGAGGGATTGAGGGAAGAATTCCGGCTTGATCACGGTCATGTTCGGATTCCGGCGGCTGCGGACCGTGTCGACGACGTCGATGACGATGTTTTCGAGTTGGTAGGGCTTTTCTTCTTTCTGCGTCTCGGCTGCGCCGGCTTTTTCCTGAGGTCCGGCTCCCAGGATTGAGCCGGGAGCCAAAAGGGCGAAACAGAGGACCGGGACGCCGAACATGCGAAAAGGCGAAAAATGCGTCTTCAATTTTGGGCGCCTCCTCTCCGGCGGTAAGAAAGGAATCACTCGAGTATTACATTATTGGCGATTGTAACACTCAAGTCAAGCGTCCGGGGCTCGCCGGCGGCTTCCCTCCGTTTGACAGCGGCCGCCGAGGGGAATAATCTCTAAACATGGGACAGCTGGTGAGAGTCAGCATTTCGCTTGACGCGGATCTTCTTCGGGACCTGGACGGATTGATGAAGAAGAGCGGCCACCGGAACCGCTCGGAAGCCGTCCGCGATCTGATACGCGACAGGCTGGTCGGCGAGGAATGGAAGGACGAGGACCGCGAGGCGGTCGCGGTGCTGGCCTTGATCTACAATCACGAGGCCCGCGAGATCGGCGACATCCTCAACCGCGTCCAGCACGAGCATTTCCGGACGATCGTGTCCGCGACGCATGTCCACCTCGACAGGCACAACTGCCTGGAAACGATCATTTTGAAGGGCCGGATCCGCCTGATCCGCAAGACGGCCGGAGAGCTCCTCGGGTTGCGCAAGGTCAAGCACGGAAAGCTCATCATGACTACGACCGGCCGAAACCTGATTTGACGGGCGGATATAAAAAACATAAAACCGCTTGCCCCGGCTTGGGCGATGGGCGGCGGCCTATTGACAACGGGTTATAATAAAAACATTATATGTCTTAAAGAGAGAGGTATGGGCTCTTAATAAAACTCATCAAAAAGGGGGTACCATGAATCGCTCCATTTTCCGGGCGGCGGGTCTGGCGGCTCTTTCCCTGTTGATCTCGCTTCCGCCGCCGGCGGGCGCGCAGGATTATGAAGGGATCAAGGGAATGGGGGTCGGGCTCGCTGCGGGCTTCGGCAAGCCGTCCGACAGCCTCTTCTCGGGAGGCCTCTCCGCCGGCCTTGTCGTATCGATCGGCCTCATGAAATATCTGGCTGTCGAGCTCCAGGGAGGAATCCTCATGTCCGGCGTCGAGGGCTCGGCCGACGGGTTGAGCAAGGGAACGCTGAACGCCGTTCCCATCCAGCTGAGCCTTCTCGTCCGCTATCCGGTCGCGGGAGGACGGCTCCTGCCCTTTCTTGAGATGGGCGGAGGGTATTATCTCAACAACTTCGCCCTCGATTCGCAGCTGTTGGAGGACTGGGAACAAATCGGCTTCACCGTGGAGGAAAAGGTCGAAAACACACTCGGTTTTCATTTCGGCCTGGGACTCGACTACTTCCTCAGCCGGAACCTGGCTCTCGGCCTCGGTTTCCGCTACGGGCTGGCCAATGCCGAGGCCGGCTGGAGTCTGACCGATATCGCCAGCTCGACCGAGGTGTCCGGCGACCTCGAGAGCATCGGGCTCAACCCGCTGACCATCGCGCTCCGGCTGCGGTATGTTTTCAAATAGAAATGAGGAGGGAGGAGATGAAAATCAATCCTGGAAAAAGAGTCTTCTGTTTGCTCGCCGTCCTCATGGGCGCGGCCGTTCTGGTTCTCGTTCCGGGGATGGCGCTGGTCCGGCAGGATGCCCCGCCCCCGTCTGAAGCGCCTCCCCTTTCCGCAGAAGTCGAAAAGGGAGATCCGAAAATCGAGCATGCCCTGTTCATGTTCCATAAGATATTTCAGACTCAGGGACTGGAGAAAGCGAGGGAATTCGCCGAGCACCGGCGCATGGACCTCGAAGACGACAGGGTTCTTGTCCTCGTCGAGTCCCACGCGTCTCCGGCCGCGGAAATGGGAGGAGACCCAGTTCCTTTCATCATGGGCCAAATTGCCTTCTTGGGGGGGGATGTGAAAACGCGCTACGAGGGGCAGGTCGAGGCCCGGATGCCCGCCGCGGGGCTTCTGGAGCTGGCCGCCAACCCCCTCGTCAAATTCGTCCGGCTCCCCCTGAAACCGCAGCCTCTGGCGGTTACGAGCGAGGGCGTGAGCCTCACGGGGGCCAACCTGTGGCATGACCTCGAACCCTACCGGACCGCCTCGTCCGGCTTGAAGGTCTGCATTCTCGACCTGGGTTTCAAGGACTATGCGAGCCTCCTGGGAACGGAGCTGCCTTCGTCGGTCAGGACCCGGTCGTTCAGGACGGACGGAAACCTGTCCGCCGGTTCCGTTCACGGGACCGCCTGCGCCGAGATCGTCCACGACATGGCTCCCGACGCCGAGCTCTACCTGGTGAATTTCAGCACCGAACTGCAGCACCGCCAGGCTGTGGACTGGCTGATCAGCGAGGGCGTAGACGTCATTTCCTATTCCATCGCCTGGTTCAATGCCGGCGACGGCAGGGGAACGGGCCCCATCTGCGAGCCCGTCAAGAAGGCGTCCGACAACGGCATTCTCTGGGCCGCCGCGGCAGGGAATTACGCCGAGGACCACTGGGAGGGGACTTACTACACTTCGGACGGAGATTGGTGGCACAATTTTGATGGGGCTGACGAAATCCTGCAATTCTATGTCCCGGCCTACACTCCGGTCGGCGCATTCCTCAATTGGGACGATTGGGGATACTGGAACGGGACGAGCTACGGCGGCTCGGACCAGGATTATGACCTGGAGCTGTATATCTGGACGGGAAGCTACTGGTATTATGTGGACGGATCATACGGTTGGCAATCGGGATCGCAGTGGCCGACCGAAGCCATCGGCTATTGGCAAGCTACCCTCGGCGCCTATTGGGGAGTCGCCATTTACGAGTGGAACGCCACACGGAACTGCAAGCTCGAGCTGTTCATCGGCGGCAACTCTTCGGCGATCGAATTCTGCGTCCCTGAAGGAAGCATAACCGTTCCTGCGGATTCGCCCCACATCATCGCCGTGGGCGCCACGGACGCCGTTTCCGATAACTATCATTCCTACAGCTCGCTCGGGCCGACGCATGACGGACGGATCAAGCCCGATTTTTGCGCCCCCTCCGGCGTCTCCACGGCGACCTACGGAACGCGGAACTTCTACGGAACGTCCACTTGCGGGCCCCACATGGCCGGCGGCCTGGCCCTGATGAAGGGCATGACGCCCTACTCCTGGAGCCAGGTCAGGACGATTCTGGAAGAGCGGGCCGTCGACAAGGGCGATCCCGGAAAGGACAACAGGTACGGCATCGGACGCCTGAATCTGAAAAGATAGGCCCCTATCGGCTGCGGGCCGCACGAGGCCCGGCCGGAACGTACTCCGGGATAAAAACCGGTGCGCCCCGGCTGAGACTTTTTCCATCCGACGAGGCGGCGGATTGTGCCGCCTGTGCGGCGAGAGGGATACCCGGCCTGAAAGATTGTTTTGCGAGCGGAAAGGACACGAAAGTCTAGGGGCTGTAAAGATCCTTGACGTTTTGCCGGGCTCTTCCGCATACTCCGTAATTAATTACCGAAAAAGTTGGGTTTTTTCTTTGCGCATGATGGCATGTTTCTGGCAGAAAAAACTGCGAGGTCATGTCGTGAAAACATGACGCGAAACCGCCCTTGGCCAAGAGAAGCCCAAGATTTTTCCCAAGGAGGGAGCCGGTCATGCCGCAGTTGATGAGATATCACCACATCGGCATTCCCACGCGGAAAGAACTTCCGGATGAAGATTACATTCCCGCCCACAAGGCCCATGCCTCGGGATATCTCCAAAGCCCGTACGGAATCGAATGGATGAACTTCGATGCCGACTGCTCCCTCCCGGACCTGGTGAAGACCGTCCCCCATGTCGCCTTTGTCGTCGAGAACATCGAGGAAGCCGTCAAAGGGAAGGAGATCCTGATCGCGCCCAACAGGCCGGCCGAGGGCGTCACGGTCGCCTTCATCATCGACAACGGAGCGCCGATCGAATTCCTTCAGTTCGACGGCCCCGATCACGAAATCTGGCCGCCCGGGGCCGTATTCAGAATGGAAAAATAGAAGGGGGAACAGTGAAAGCAGCGCTCATCATGCTTCTTGCCGCTTTCCTTCCGGTGGCCGCCGCCGGCGAACACTTCGAGGCTCCAAGACAGGACGAGCTTCGGACGGACGCCGACCGCGCAGCCGACAGGGAGGCGATCGCCGAAGTCATCAGCTCTGTGATCGGCTGGGCGAAGACCAAAGACCTGA
Organism: Candidatus Aminicenantota bacterium; assembly: GCA_016933515.1. Classification (GTDB taxonomy): domain Bacteria; phylum Acidobacteriota; class Aminicenantia; order Aminicenantales; family JAFGAV01; genus JAFGAV01. Next base: position 8,888 of record JAFGAV010000031.1, on the reverse strand, counting down.
GCCTTTTCTACGGCTCGATCGCCAACGACGAGGATTACATCAGCGTGACCCCCGGCAAGCGGGTCATCAAGCGATTCGAGGACGTCAAGGAGAGCGTCCCCTTCTGGATGAGCCCCGATTTCCAGTACGTCCGGCACGAGCTCAAGGACCTGGAGATCACCTTCGCCCGGTGCGGGGAGGTCGCCTGGTTTTACTGCGTCCTGGACGACATCAACACCTATAAAGGCGAGCCGGCCTCCTGGGAAAACGCCCGCTGGACGGGCGTCGTCGAGAAAAGGGACGGCAGATGGGTTGTCGTCCAGCAGCATTTCTCTTTCGCCAGCGACAGATAAGAAGGGGGAGGTTCCATGGACGACCACATCGGACTGAGAAAGACAATCCGTCTCTTCGGTTTGGGCGTTTTGGCCGCATCCCTGACGGTTGCGGCTCCGGCCTGCCGGGACGGGCTCCGTTCAGGCGATCGCCCTGAAGATCGCGCTTCGAGGCCTCTCATCTGGCCCGCCGCGGAGCCCGGCCCGTACGATGTCGGCTATCGGCTGTTGCATGAGCACGATCCCGCCAGAACTTTCAAGCCCAAATTCGACTATTTCGGGAAGCCCACCGAGGGTCCGATCACCCGGCCCCTGCAGATCTCGGTGTGGTACCCGGCCCGATCCATTTCCGGCCGGAAAAGGATGAGACTCGAGGATTACTACCATGCCCGGGCGACGGAAACGGATTTCACCCGTCCCTCGTCCCAGCGTCTCGAGATTCTCATGAACCGGCTGAAAAACATCTGGCCCATCGAATTCCGGATCCCTCCCGAAGGCAGGAACGCGATCCGGGCGCGGATCGACGAAGCCCTCCGCGAGGAGGTGTTCGCCGTGAGGGACGCCCCCCCCGAGACGGGGCCGTTTCCGCTCATCGTCCACATGCCGGGATACAACGGTTCGCCCGACAACCAGGCCTATTTCTTCGAATACCTGGCCAGCCACGGCTACGTCGTCGCCGCCGTCCCCAACATGGGACGTTCCAGCCGGGGGATCGACGACGAGGCGGCAAGCCTCGATGTTCAGGCCCGCGACCTGGAGTTCGTCGTCGCCCGGATGGGGAAATTCTCCAAGGTAGACCTCTCCAGGGTCGGAACGACGGGAATGAGCTGGGGAGGGTTTTCCAACGTCCTGTTCGGCGGGCGCAACGCCCGGGTCGACGCCGTCCTCACCCTGGACGGGGCGATCACCATGCCCGAGGAGCTCAAGCTGATCGAAGCGGTCCCCGGATACTCCCACGAGAAATTCGACAAAGCCTACATGCAGCTCCTGGTCGCGCCCGCCGAGGCGAAATTCCGTCCCAAGGATCTTCGTTTCTTCGAGGCCCTGGAATACGGCGACGCCCACATGATCCAGTTCCGGGGCGTCGACCATGACGAGTTCGCCTGCGGGTATCTGCGCCTGCGCAACCTGAGGGAGACCGATCCGGCGCGGATCGCCGCCCTGGAGGAGTTCAGCCGGACGGTCTATCGGTGCGCCCTCCTGTTCTTCGACGCCTACCTCAAGGGCGACGAGGAAGCCTACCGCTCGCTCGAGGAGGCCGCCGAAGGATGGAGCGAGGGCGGCGCGGAAAACGGAACGGTCGTCCTCCGGCGCTTCAAGAAAGCGAAGCCGCGCCCCATGACGAGGGGCGAATTCATGGACATCGTCACAACGCGGGGAGCGGTCGAGGCTTCGAAAATTTACGCCGACTACAGCCGGACACATCCCCGCAACGACCTCATCGTCAACTCGGTGATCGGACCGATCTACATGGACGCCTTCGAGAGCGGCGATCTCAAGGAGGCCATGGCCATCTGCGAGCTGTGGCGGACCGGGCTTCCGGACGAACCCGGACCGCTCTTCTCCATGGCCAGGATTCACCTCGCCGCCGGCGAGAACGAAAAGGCGATCGGCTGCTATGAGACGATCCTGGCCATGAACGTCGGTCCCGAAACCGCCGCCGCGGCCCGGAGAAGGCTTGAGGAAGCCCGGGCAGGCGCCGGCCGGATTGCACAATGACAGCCACCGTGAACAGGAGCAACCGCCGGATTTTGACCGATTGAAAGACACCTGCCCATGGACGGAGAGATGAAAATGGATGTGCCCACGGAGAAACCGTTCCAGGCTACGGGAATGATCGTCGCCCGTTTCGCTTTCACGACCGTATTCCTCATGGCCGTGCTTTTCCTGGCGGCCGGAAAGCTGGACTGGTGGGAAGGCTGGGCCTACGTCGCCCAAGCCGTCGTCGTCCTCGTCGTCAGCCGCGCGATCCTCGTCCGCAAGAATCCGGACCTGGCCAGGGAGAGGGCCGACGCCGGAAAAAAGGAGAATGTCAAGTCCTGGGACCGCGTCCTGATGCCGGTCATGTCGATCTTCCTCCCGGTCGCAGCCTGGATCGTCGCCGGATTGGATGAGCGCTTCGGCTGGTCGGCCGACCTGCCGGACGGAATTCAGGCCGGCGCTTTGGTGATGATCTTCGCCGGCAGCATGTTCGGCACGTGGGCGATGATCGCCAACCGGTTCTTCTCTTCCCACGTGCGCATCCAGACCGACCGCGGACAAAGCGTGATCAGCGGCGGACCTTACCGTTTCATGCGCCACCCGGGCTACGCCGGCGGCGTCGTGAGCTGGATCGCTTCGCCCGTTTTCTTCGGCTCATGGTGGACGGCCATTCCCGCCGTTCTAGGCGTGGCCGCAACCGTCGTCCGCACCGCCCTGGAGGACCGGACGTTGAGGGAGGAGCTTCCGGGCTACGAGGAATACGCTCATAGGGTGCGATACCGCCTCGTGCCCGGAGTCTGGTGAAAAAATGGCCGGAGCGATATCCGCCGGGATCCGGCTGAAATCGTCGAGGATGGAGAATGAGAATGACGAGTAACGTCTTTTTGTCGAGGGAGGGGAAATGAAGAAAACATCACTGATCATAAGCCTTATCGTTTCGGCGGCGGCCGGCCTCGCCGGCTCGGACGCGGACCGGTTCGAGCCGGTCCGGAAGGCCGTTCAAGAGAAGATGAAAAAAGAGGGGCTTCCCTCGATGTCCGTGGCCGTGGCTCAGAGAGGCGAGATCATCTGGGAAGAAGCCTGGGGTCTGGCCGAAATCGAGAAGCAAATCCCGGCCACGCCGCGGACGATGTATTCCCTGGCCTCGACGACCAAACCCATCACCGCCACGGCCCTGATGATCCTTGTCGAGAGGGGGCTCGTGGACCTCGACAAGCCCGCTAACCTCTATCTGGGAGAAGGCAAGCTGACCGGCATCAGGCCGGAGGATGCGACGGTCCGGCGCCTCCTCCGGCACACGGCCGGACTGCCTCTCCACTGGAATCTCATTTTCGCCGACGAAGCCTACAAGCGTCCGGAAATGGACGAGACGATCAGACGCTACGGCGTCATCGTCGCGCCGCCCGGAGAGGAATTTTCATACTCCAACCTCGGCTACGGCGTGCTGGAACGCATCATCGAGCGCGTCTCGAAAAAGTCCTACGCCGATTTTCTGAAGGACGAGGTGTTCACGCCCCTGGGCATGACCCGCAGCGCCGTGCTGATCGAGCCCGGGCCCGAGGCCGAAACGGCCCGGCGGTACACGCAGCAGGGGAAGCCTTTCCCCTTCTTCGATTTCGACCACCGCGGCGCCTCGGCGGCATGGGCCAGCGCCCGCGATCTCTTGCGCTTCGGCATGTTTCACCTGGGCGACGACGTTCCGGGCCGGAAGCCGATCCTGGGCGCCGCGTCCGTCGCCGTCATGAGGCGTGAGACTTCTCCCGGCGACCCGGAGAGCGGCTACGGCCTCGGCTGGTCTTCCTTCAGGCTCCAGGGAATGCATTTCGTCTCCCACAGCGGCGGCATGTTCGGCGTCGGCGCCCGGTTGACTCTGCTCCCCGAGAAGGACACGGCGTGCGTCGTCCTGACCAACGCTTCGACAGGCATGCAGGGCACGGACTTGTGGGACATCGAGTGGGAGATCCTCAGGGCGGTCGTCCCGGGATTTCCCGAAGCGCCCGACAGGCCGGCGCCGCCGTCCCCGCCGGCCGCTTTCGCCCCGCCCGATGAGCTGGTCGGGGTTTGGGAGGGCAGGGTCAGGGCCGGAGGAGCGGATATGCCGGCGAAGCTGACCGTGGAAAAAGGGGGAAGCGTCAGGCTGGAGCTCGACGGCAAGGAGACCGCGGCGCTGACCGTGCCGACGCCCCTCGGCCGTCTGCGCTTCCGCGACGGCGTCCTCCTGGCTCCGTTCATGGCCGAGCTCAAAACCCCGGACACGGCCCGAGCGCCGCACATCCTGCTCCTGGGGGCGAAGTTGCGCGGCGACGGGCTCGGCGGCGCGCTGTCGGCTGTGGCTATGAACCAGCGCTTTTGCTACTCGCATTCGATAGAACTCGATCGGCGCAAATGAAAGTCATGCCGGCCTCCGTTTTCGATAGGATTCTCGACAGCGAACTCCCGGTTGCGGCTTCAACAACTTTTTTCAATATTTTATCTAGAAGCTTCTTTCTGGAATGAATAAAGGAGGTTCACAATGAAAAAAGCATCTGTTCCGCTGATTCTGATCCTGTCGATTTTGTCGGCATTCTTCTTCACGGCCTTCGGTCAGTCCCCGGAGATCTTTGACCTTTTGCGGAAAGGAGACATCCCGGCCGTCAAGGCGCTGGTCGAAAAGACCCCTCAGATCGTCGAGACGCGGGACGCCGCCGGCAACACCCCGCTGCACTATGCGGCCCACATGGGGGACGCCGGCTTGATCAACTTTCTCATCGACCGGGGCGCCAAAGCGGACATTGCCGGGCGGAGCGGCCAGACACCGCTCCATATCGCCGCCATGAACGACCGTCGGGAGGCCGCGGCCGCGCTTCTCGAGCGGGGGGCGGCTTTGGAGATGAGATGCGACTATCAGCGCACGGCCCTCATCCACTGTGCCCGGGAGCGGGGACAGGCGGAAACGGGCCGGGTCCTGATCGAAGCCGGCGCGGACGTCGACGCCGCGGACAGGTTCGGCTCGACGGCGCTCGAATTGGCCGCCTGGAGAGGGAAACGCGATTTTGTCGACCTGCTTCTGGAAAACGGGGCGACGGTGCCTGCGGAAGGCCGGCAATGGGGGATGATGCTCTTCCAAGCCGTTTCCAACGGCTTAATCACACTCTTCAAGCGCCTGGCCGATGGAGGACAGGACCTGAAAACCGTCGACCCGACAGGCGACTGGCTCCTCCATTCCGCCGCGGCGGGCGGGTCCGCGGAGATCGTCGGCTTCCTCTTAGAAAAGGGGTTTGATCCGAGCAAATCCGACCGATTGGGTTGGACGCCGCTCCATTATGCAGCCCTTAACGGCCGGACCGATGCCGCTCGGACCCTCCTCGACAAGGGCGCCCCGCACGAAGCCAGGACGATCATGGGCCAGACGGCCTACAACGTCGCCCAAGAGAGAGAAATGCGGGCCGTGGCCGATCTGCTCTCCGAAAAGGGCGCGGACAAATCGGAGGTTCGGTTTCCCGAACTCAAGGGCGATTACCTCGGCCAGAAGCCTCCGGGAGACAAACCGGAATTGTTCGGGCCGGGAATCGTCTCTTCGATCTGGGGTCTTCACAGCACGGCCGTGTTTTCCCCGGACGGGAACGAGGTCTATTGGGCGCCGATGATGACGTTCCCCGACGAGCTCTATTCCCGAGGCGGGCTGCTCATGATGAAGCGCGTCGACGGGCGCTGGACGGCTCCGGCCTGGGCGTCCTTTTCAGGCCCGAAGGGTGAAGATGATGTTCCGTTTTTTTCCGCCGATGGGCAAAGGATGCATTTCATCTCCCGCAGGCCTCTTCCCGGAGAAACGCAGTTGGGAACCGAGAAGATCTGGTATGTGGAAAGAGCTCCCGCCGGCTGGTCGGAACCCCGACCTCTCGATCCCAATGTCAACTCCGTCCCCAAGCATTGGCAATTCTCCCTGGACAACAAGAAAAATCTCTACTTCGCCGGACAAGCCCCCGGCGGTCTCGGCATGGACGACATTTACCTGGCGCCTTTTGCCGACGGGAAGTATGAGAAACCGATCAACCTGGGCGGGATCATCAATTCTTCGGGCTCCGAAACAACGCCTTTCATCGCCCCCGACGGAAGCTACCTGTTGTATTCGCGTCAATACGACCTGTGGGTGAGCTTTCGGGGTGAGGACGGAGCGTGGTCCGAGCCCGTCAACCTCGGCCCCGGGGTCAACAGCCCGTCGATCGAGCTCTGCCCGATCGTCACGGCCGACGGCAAGTATCTTTTTTTCCTGAGCCAGCGCGACGGCGAGAGCCACGCCTACTGGGTCCGGGCCGACGTTATCGAGAAACTCAGGCCTGGGCATTCCGGCTCCTGCCTCGGCCAGAAACCGCCGGGGACGGAGCCCGAGGTCTTCGCTCCGGGGATCGTCTCCCGCGAGGGCGACCAGGGGCGGCTGTTTATCGCCCCCGACGGTTCCGAGATCATCTATTGGGAGAGAGAAGCCGGCAGCGGCCGGATGCGCATCATCAGCATTCTCAACAGGGGCGGCGTCTGGTCCGAGCCGGCCGTCCTGCCCTTTTCGGAGGAATATGCCAGCATGGAGCCCTGCCTCTCGCCCGACGGGAAAAAGATCTATTACGTTTCCGACCGGCCGCGGGATGGAAAGGGAGCTGCGGAGAAAACTCCCGACATCTGGATCGTTGATAAGGCTGACGGGGAGTGGAGCGAGCCGAGGAACGCGGGGGATAGGGTCAACCGGCTCGACATCACGGTGCAGCCTTTCTGCAGCGTCGACGATAAATTGTACTTTTGCGGACAGGAGGCGGACGGGGGATACCGGGGCGTTTATTATTCGCGGTGCGAAAGCGGCGTGTTTTCCGAGGCGGTGAAGCTTGAGGAGAGCGTATTCGGGGGCCAGGTCAGCGGCCCCTGCGTCTCGCCCGACAACCGGACGTTGATCGTCCACGCCCGGAAGGACGGCGGGTTCGGGAATTGGGACCTCTACGCTTCGTTCAAGGACGGCGCTGGAAACTGGGGCGAACTCGTCAACCTGGGCGGGAACATCAACACCTCCGAGTCCGAAGCCGGCGCCTCTTTCTCCCCCGACGGCCGATTCATTTTCTTTTCGCGGAAAGGCGACATCTACTGGGTTTCGGCCAGGGTCATTGAAGACCTGAGAAAATAAATACTGATCTATAGGTCTCTGGAACTAAGAATGAGGGGTGAAATTAAGAAATCGTCAAGGACTAATATTTCTTTAAGACAACTATCCTATAATAAACAGTTGGCCGAGGTCCGACCCCTAGTCAGCCTAGTCAGTCAATACAGCGAGCCTCGGGCGAAGGAGTCCTCATGAGCGCCTATCCGGATTATGTGGCCCGGTTCTATGACGTCGTCTACGCGCAGGTGCGCGACGCCGCCGATAAGGATTACTATGTGCGCAAGCTTGCGTCGTGCCGCGGACGCTCGCTCGAAGTGGGCGTCGGGACGGGCCGGATCTTCCTCGAGGCGCTCAAGCGGGGCGCGGACGTTTACGGCCTGGACTCGAGCGCCGAGATGATCGCCGTTCTCCGCGGCAAGCTCGATGCCGAAGATCATCACCGGGTCATGCAGTCCGACCTGGCGCAGATGAGCTTCGGGAAGCGCTTCGACCTCGTCGTGGCGCCGTTCCGCGTCTTCTCCCACATCATCGACGCCGACGACCAGATCCGCGCGCTCAATGTGGTCCATGACCACCTGAATCCGGGCGGAGTGTTTCTATTCGACCTCTTTGTTCCGAACCTGAAGCTTCTGCTCGAGGGCCAGGCTCCCGTTACGGATTTTGACGGCGAATACGCGCCCGGCCTGCGGCTGAAGCGCACGGTCTCCGCCTCATCGGACCTCATCTCTCAGGTCACATCGGTGACCATGGCCTTCGACTGGGACGAGGGGGGGCGGAGGCTGAACGCCGAGTGGTCGTTTCCCTTCCGCTTTTATTTCCGGTATGAGATCGAGCATCTCGTCGCCCGCTCCAAGCTCAAGCTCGAGGCCATTTACGGCGACTATGCGGAATCGCCCCTCAATTCTACGTCTAAGGAATTTCTCGTGCACTGCATAAGGTGAATGCGGGTTCGCCGGGGCAGCCTGGAGACGTTCTGGCCGCAGTTGACCGAACCCGCAGCCCGGCTGTTCCAGGATGCGGTCAAGGCCGCGGGAACGGAGGCCGGGTGGAAAAGCTTGTTGAGCGGAAGGAGCGGAAAACCCGTGTCTTTTTCAATGAGGGGCAGTTGACCCGCGGCTCTGCGACCGGAATGCCGGCGATTAGCGGAAAATATGCCGAGATATTCAGCTAAATATCACAAAATAAATAATAAGCTGGGGCCCGACCCCTAAAAAAAGGGGGGCGCGAAATGCGCCCCCCCGCGTCGATGCCTGTTCAGAAGCGGCGGTTGGCGCCGCCGAAGCCGCCCTCGCGGGCCCGGGCTTCGTTGACCTTCAGGTTGCGGCCCTGGATGCTCTTGCCGTTCAGGCCGGCGATGGCCTTCAGAGCCTCGTCGTTTTTCGGCATCTGGACGAAGCCGAACCCCCGGGACTCGCCGCTGTACTTGTCGGTGATGACCGAGGCGGAGGTGACTTCGCCGTACGCCGTGAAGGCTTCGCGCAGACTGGCGTCCTTCATGTCCTTGGACAGGTTGCCTACATAGATGTTCATTTGACCTTTACTCCTTTAAATTTAAACTCAATATAAAGGAGCAGGACGTCTTATCGCTAGGCAAAGGGCCCGGTTCCTTTATCATCGTTTGCACAATCGGCATTCAAAAATCACGTTTCTTCGCGGCGGTTTCGGCACATGGCCGCCGCCGGATGATTATCATATCGCAACACTTCTTGATGACTATCGGTTAAATGGCGGTATCTGTCAGTCTGTCGGTTCGT
>JAFGAV010000005.1 GCA_016933515.1 Candidatus Aminicenantota bacterium | reverse complement strand
TCTTTCTCCCCCCCCCCCCGCCGCACCGCCGGGCTGTTTTCTTGACAAAGATTCCCCCCCCGTCTAGAATGGCCACGAATTCGAAGCGCGCGGAGAGAAACGTGGCCGAGGAAGAACGTCTGGTCAAGCAGGTCAGCCCCAAGAGCGAAGACTTTTCCAAGTGGTACCTGGAAATCATCCGCAAGACGGAGATGGCCGATTACGCACCCATGAAAGGCATGATGGTCATCCGTCCCTACGGTTACGCGGTCTGGGAGAGCATCCAGAGACTGCTCGACCGGCGGCTCAAGGCGGCCGGGCATGTCAACGCTTATTTTCCCCTTTTCATCCCCGAGAGTTTCCTCCAGAAGGAAATGGCCCACGTCGAGGGGTTCGCTCCCGAGGTGGCCTGGGTGACCCAGGGCGGGCGCGAAGAGCTTGAGGAGCGTCTGGCCGTTCGGCCGACTTCGGAGGCCATCATCGGCAGCATGTTCGCCAAATGGATCAAGTCTTACCGGGACCTTCCCGTCCTCATCAACCAGTGGGCCAACATCGTCCGCTGGGAAAAGGTCACCCGGCCTTTCCTCCGGACCACGGAGTTTCTTTGGCAGGAAGGTCACACCGCCCATGCCACGGAGGAAGAGGCGCGGAAGGAGACCCTGGATATCCTGAACATTTACCGGGAGTTCATAGAAACCGAACTGGCGATCCCGACGGTGGCCGGTCGGAAAACCGACTGGGACAAATTCGCCGGCGCCCTTCAAACCTATTCTCTGGAAGCCCTGATGTCGGACGGAAAAGCCCTGCAGATGGGCACGTCGCACCATCTGGGCCAGAATTTCTCCAACGTGTTCGGCATCCGTTTTGAGGACCAAAACCAGGCTCTGCAGCATGTTTGGCAGACGTCTTGGGGCGTTTCCACCCGCCTCATCGGCGCCGTGGTCATGGTTCACGGCGATGATTCCGGCCTGAGGTTTCCTCCGGCCGTGGCGCCCGTCCAGGTCGTGATCATTCCCATCTCCATGGGCGATTGGAAGAACACCGTTCTCCCCGTCGCCCGCCGGATCAAGGAGGATCTCCTCGGGGCCGGAATCCGGGTGACGCTCGACGACCGCGAGGAATTCACACCGGGCTGGAAGTTCTCCGATTGGGAGATGCGCGGCGTGCCGCTGCGTCTGGAGGTCGGTCCGCGGGACGTCAAGGAAGGAAAAGCCGTCGCCGTAAAGCGGGACGAGCGCCGCAAGGCGTCGATTCCCATGGATTCCCTTCCGGAAACGGTCAATCGGCTTCTGGACGAGATTCAGGCCGGCCTTCTCCGGCAGGCGAGAGCCTTCCTCGCCGACAACACCCGCGTTACGGACGATTACGAGGAATTCAAGCGCCTGGTCGAAAGCCGGAGGGGATTCCTCCTTTCGCCGTGGTGCGGCGCCCGCGAATGCGAGGAAAAGGTGAAACAGGAAACCGCGGCCGGCATCCGGATCCTCCCCTTGGATGAGGACCCGATGCCCGAAGGGCGCTGTCTGGCCTGCGGACGGAAATCGGTGTCGCGGGCGGTGTTCGCCCGGGCCTACTGATTCCGGCGCGCCGGGCGTCCGGCGCGGAGGCCTCTGGGAAACATGGCAGACCGATTCACCGATCTGAGGCTGAAGATGGTCGAAACGCAGATCGCGTCCCGGGGCGTCAAGGATGCGCGCCTCTTGGAAGTTCTCCGACGCGTGCCGCGGCACCTGTTCGTTCCGGAAAACCGACGGGAGGAAGCCTACGAGGATGAGCCCCTGGCCATCGGCGAGGGACAGACGATTTCCCAGCCTTATATCGTCGCTTTCATGACCGAAGCCTTAAAGCTCGGCGGCCGGGAGAGAATCCTCGAGATCGGAACCGGATCCGGCTACCAGACAGCCGTCCTGGCGGAATCGGCGGCCGAGGTCTTCAGCGTGGAAGTGATCGAGGAATTGTCCCGGCGGGCCCGTGAAACGCTGGGCGGCTTGGGCTATGAGAACATCCGCTTCCGGGTCGGCGACGGCAGCCGAGGCTGGCCGGAGAACGCCCCTTACGACGGCATCATCGTTACGGCGGCCGCCGAGGCCGTGCCCGCGGCCCTTCCGTCCCAGCTTGGTGACGGCGGGCGCTTGATTCTGCCGGTGGGGACCGCGGCGCAGGAACTCGTTCTCATCGTCCGCGAGGGGAAAGACTTCCACCGCACGGAGCTCCTTCCGGTGAGGTTCGTGCCCCTGGTGACCGTTCACTAACCGCGCGGAACCTCTCGGTGCGCGAGTCTTTTCTTGCAGGCGCCGCCGGCGCGTGTTTCCGAAAGGAAAGGCATGGTATAATCCCGTCAGGAAGAGGACGGAACGAAAATCCTGTCGGGCGAGGCGCGGCAGCGGAGGTGAATACGGTGCGTTTCCGGAGAAGCTTTTCGCGGTTCTCCTGGGCGGCGGCACTTCCGGTCCTTGCGGGTTGCATTTTAGCCGAGGGGATGAGGCCGTCGGTCAAAGTGTTTTTTCCGGACGGAAGCGCGGTGACGGCCGAATTGGCCGTAACCGACGCGGAGCGGCAGATGGGCCTGATGCACCGCCCGCGCATGAACGCCGACCAGGGCATGCTGTTCGTCTTCGCCGAAGAGGATTTCCACCCTTTTTGGATGAAAAACGTGCGCTTCGCCATCGACATCCTCTGGCTCGATAAAAACCGGCGCGTCGTCCACATCGCCTCTCGCGTTCCGCCCTGCCTCAGGGACCCCTGCCCCTCTTATCCCTCGCCGCTGCCGGCGATGTTCGTGCTCGAATTGAAAAGCGGGGAGGCCGAAGCCCGCGGTCTCAAGCTCTCCGACAGGCTGGAGTTTGTCCTGCCCAGAAAGCTTCGCTGAGACATCGGACCTCAAAAAAGCCGATCGGCTCCGCGGGATCAGGTCGCGCTTTTTGACACACGTTCCCGGCGGGCATATAATAACGCGGAATTTTCGATCGTTTCGAGACGGAGTCGCCCATGCCTGCCGAAAACTTTCTGGACCTCGTCCGCCGCCGCGTCCTCCTCTGCGACGGGGGCATGGGCACCCAGTTCTACAACAAGGGCATCTACCTCCAAACCTGTTTCGATGAGCTCAACCTGTCCCAGTCCGGGCTGGTCCGGGAGGTTCACCGGGAGTACCTGGAATGCGGCGTCGATCTCATCGAGACCAACACGTTCGCCGCCAACCGATACAAGCTGAAGAAATTCGGCCTGGACGACAAAGTGGGCGACATCAACCGCGCCGGAGCGCGGCTGGCGAAGGAAGAAGCCGGGGAGGCGGTCTTTGTTGCGGGCTCGATCGGTCCCCTGGGCCTGAAAATCGAACCTTGGGGCCCGACCTCGATCGAGGAGGCCGAGTCCGCTTTTCGGGAGCAGGCATCCGCCCTGGCCGAGGGAGGGGCGGACCTGTTCATCTTGGAAACGTTTTCGGACATCAATGAGATCCACCAGGCGCTCAGGGCGGTGAAGACGGCGGCGGAGCTTCCGGTCGTGGCCCAGATGACGATCGGCGAGGACGGCAACAGCCTGTACGGGACGACGCCCGAGGTGTTCACCCGCATGCTCGAGGAGTGGGGGGCTCATGTCGTCGGCCTCAATTGCAGCGTCGGACCGGCGCTCATGCTTCAGAGCATCGAACGGATGGCCCGCGTCACCAAGCTCCCGCTCTCGGCCATGCCCAATGCCGGAATGCCGCGCGAGGTCGAAGGCCGGAACATCTATCTCTGCTCCCCGGAATACATGGCCGAGTTCGCCAAAAGGTTCATCCAGAGCGGGGTCAAGATCTTGGGCGGCTGCTGCGGCACCGCCCCGCCGCACATCAAGGCCATGCGCGGCGCGATTCGCGCGCTCCAGCCTCCCGAACGGCGCGTCGTGGCGGTGAGCGTTCCCCGCGACGAAAGCGCCGGGCCGGCCGTCCCCCGGCGGGACAAATCGGCTCTCGGCTTGAAGCTCGACGAAGGGCGCTTCGTCGTCAGCGTCGAGATCGTCCCTCCGCGCGGGCACAATCCCGGCCCGGCGTTCGAGGCCGTGAAGACGCTCAGAGAGCACGGCATCGACTGCGTCAACATTCCCGACGGGCCGAGGGCCAGCGCCCGGATGAGCTCTCAGGCTCTGGCGTTCCTCCTCTCGGAAAAAACGGGAATCGAGGTCCTCCTCCATTACACGTGCCGCGACCGGAACCTTCTGGGCATGCAGTCCGACCTGCTCGGCATTCACGCTCACGGGGTGCGCAATCTCCTCGTCATCACCGGCGATCCGCCCAAACTCGGGGACTACCCCGACGCGACGGCCGTGTTCGACGTCGATTCCATCGGCCTGACCAACATGGTCAGCACCCTGAACCGCGGCCGGGACATCGGCGGGAAGCGCCTCGAATCGCCCACGGCCTTTCTCATCGGCGTGGGCGTCAATCCCGGCGCGGTCCACGCCGAATACGAACTCTCACGATTCCGCTGGAAGGTGGAAGCCGGCGCCGAGTTCTGCGTCACCCAGCCGGTCTTCGACGTGCGTCTCCTGGAGACGTTCCTGGAGCGCGTCAAGGAGTGGGAGATTCCCGTCCTGGCCGGAATCTGGCCTCTTGTCAGCTTGAGGAACGCCGAGTTCATGCACAACGAGGTTCCCGGCGCCCTCATCCCCGAGGAAATCATGAGCCGCATGAGAAAGGCGCAGGAAAAGAGTCCCGAGCACGCGCGGAAGGAAGGCGTGCTCATCGCCCGAGAAGTCCTCGACCGGGTGAGGGATTTGGTCCACGGCGTTCAGATTTCCCCCCCCCTGGGGCGACTCGACTTGGCGCTCGAAGTGCTCGAAACCTAAGCCGTCGGCTCCTCGGCGCGGAGGCGTGAAGGCTCGGCGGCGTCGAGGAGTTTCCCGAGTTCCCGGGCGGCCGCCAGGGACGGCTTTTTCCGGCCCATCATCTTTCTCAGCCTGCGGAACTCGCTGTCCATGGTTTTCCTGATTCCGGCGTCGGTCAGGACTTCCAGGGCGCGGTCGCAGACCGCTTCCGGAGTGAATCCCGTCTGGATAAGCTCCGGAACCACGTCCCGGCCGGCGAGAATGTTTACGATGCTGAATCGGTTGATCCGGACCAGTCGGCGGCCGAAGAAATAGGTCAGCGGGGAAATCCGGTAAAACGTCACCAGGGGGCGGCCCAGCATGGCCGCCTCGAGGTTGGCCGTGCCGCAGGCCGAGAGGACGAGATCGGCTGCGGCCAGGGCTTCATAACGGTTTCGGCTGACGATGTTCGCATCCTTCAAGCCGGGAGGAAGGCGTTCGGACAGAATCTGCGGATCAAGGTTTTCCGCCAGGACGAAAAGAACGTTGAGCGGCATTCGGGCTTTCAGAAGGGCGAGGCCGCGCGTCAAGACCGACATGTGGCGCTCAACCTCTCCCTTCCGGCTCCCTGGAAGAACGGCCACGAGCTTGTGCCGCGGATTCAGACCGTGAGACCGAAGGAACCGCTCCCGCGGCCTACGGACGGTGAGATACTCCGAGAGGGGATGGCCGACATACGTCGCGGAGATGCCGGCCCGGTCGTAGAGGGCCTGCTCGAAAGGGAAGATGAGCAGCATGCGCGACACGGCCCGGCGGATGGTTTTCAGCCGTCCGCGGCGCCAGGCCCAGACCGTGGGGCTGACGTAGTACAGAACGGGGACTCCGGCCGCCTTGAGCTTCTTGGCCAACCGGAGGTTGAAATCGGGCGAATCGATGAGAACGGCCGCCGCCGGGCGGCGGACCTGCGCTTCCGCGACGAGACTCCGGAAAATCCCGCGCAGCCGCGGGAGCCGAGACAGAACCTCGAAAACGCCGACCACGGCCAGGTCTTCCAGGCGGTGAAGGATTTCAACGCCGGCCCGGTCCATCTCACGGCCGCCGATGCCGAAGAATCGGACGCCGGTCCGGATCCGGCGCACGGCGCGGACCAGTCCGGCGCCGTACTGTTCACCCGAGTTTTCCCCGGCGACGATGAGAACGGAGGTCAACGATCCTCTCCGTCCCCGCCGACGCGAATGACCTGGGTTTGTTGCTCCGGGTCCTGCCCGTAATAGAACAGCCACCGGTCGTAGGACGAGGCCCGGTTGAAGATTTTAAAGGATGTTTTTGTCGAAGAGCTGACCACGCCGATGAGCCGGGGAGCCTGAACGGCGGAAAGTCTCTTTTCGGGAACGAGAAGCACCCTCTGGGCCGAGCCCCCGGTCCCCGTTCCGGCGTCGCCCGGAAGGAGAAGGAGATTCCATTCCCCGCCCGGCGTCATCGGGTCGGCGTAAAGACGGCGCAGGCAGCGTTTTTCGTAGAGCTCCTCAAGCGACTCCGGGTACTGTCCCGGGTAACGGGCCGCATAGACGCGGACGGCCTCGACGATCTGGCGGCCGCGGAAAATGAGCTCCGCTTCCTTCTCCCGCTGCATCTGGGTTTGCCACAGCGGAACGGCGGCCAGAAGGCCCACGGCCATCACCGACAGGATCAGGAGGAGCATGATCAGGGCGGCGCCGCGGCGTTCCGTCATGGCCGGTCACCAGGTGTTGTAGGGCGTTCCGTCCAGCCCCTTTTCCTCGGAACCGGAGCGGACATCGATGATGCCCAGACCTTCGGCGGTCAGGACGGCGTCCTCGGAGGGCTCCTCGCGGATTTCCTGCCAGGTCGTTCGGGATTTGGTGAAGGGATCGACGGGGATCGAATGCAAATAGTCTTCGTCGACCAGCGCCTGGAGAGAAGCCGGACGCTTCTCCTTGTCCGTGAAGTATTGATCGATGAGCTTGCGCATCTGGAAAAGATTTTCCTTCAGAACGGCCTCCCGGGCCTTCCGGGTGGCGTACTTGTACTGAGGCAGCCCGAGGCCGACGAGGATGCCGATGAGAGTGAAAACGATGATGAGCTCGATGAGGGTGAAGCCCTGGCGCGTTCTGGCCGTCATCTCACCATTCCCGGTAAAGCGTCCCGTCCAGGGCCCGGCCCCGGCTCTTCGTGTAGACATCATAGACATTTTCCCCCCCCCAGGAAGCGTCGTCCGGCTTATCCTGGTAGGAGCGCAGCCCCCAGTCGGTCGACCGGGTCATCGGGTCGCGGGGGATGCGGCGCAGGAACTTGATGATTCTCGCGCGGGCCGAGGGGTCGTTTTGCCCGCCTTTGAGCTCGACACCCTCCACCAGGGCTTTCAAGTCGGGCGGATATCCTTCGGAGTCCGGATCGGCATCGATTTTCTTTTCGTCGGCCAGGCGCTTGTAGAGATCAATGGCTTCCCGCATTTCGCGCAGCGCCCGCGCGAGCTCGATTTCTTTTTCGCGCTGGACGGCGTTTTTGGCCAGGGGGATGGCCGCGCCGGCCAAGATGGCCAGAATGGCCACCGTGACCAGCATTTCCGTCAGGGTGAAAGCCCTGCGCATCAGCGTCAGAAGAACCCTCTCTTTTTCGGCCTGTCTTTGTGGAAGGGACGACGGGGAAAGGACCGCGGCGCTTGTCCGCCTTCCTTCGGAGGCTCGGTGTCCGGAGCGGCGTCGCCGCCTTCCTCCAAGACCCTTTTGCTGAGCTTAATTTTGTGGTCCTCACCGACGTTGAGGACCTTGACCCGGATCATCTGGCCGAGCTTGAGGTGGTCGTGGATGCTGCGGATTCTTTGGGGCGCCACCTCGGAGATGTGAAGCAGGCCGACGATGCTGGGCAGAATTTCCACGAAAGCGCCGTATTCCTCCAGGCGCACGATCTTGCCCTCGTAGATCTTGCCCACCTCGGCCTCGATCGTGATCTCCCGGATCATCTCCCGGGCGCGTTCGGCGCCCTCTTTATCCACGGCGGCGATCGTGATTTTTCCGTTTTCGTCGACGTCGATTTTCGATTTGGTTTGGGCTTGGATGCGCTTGATGATTTTTCCGCCCGGACCGATGATTTCCCCGACTTTTTCCGTGTTGACGACCAGGGTGAGGATCTGGGGGGCGTAGGGCGAGATCTGCGGACGCGGGGCGGATATCGCCTCGTTCATTGTGTCCAGGACCCGAAGCCGCGCTTCCCGGGCTTGGAAGACGGCCTGCCGCAGGATCTCCGGAGTCAGGTGGGAAATCTTCAGGTCGAGCTGGATGGCGGTGATGCCCTTGTTCGTGCCGCTGATCTTGAAATCCATGTCGCCGAAATGGTCTTCGAGACCGGCGATGTCGGTCAGCACCCGGAACCGGTCGCCCTCCTTTACCAGGCCCATGGCGATGCCGGCCACGGTCATGGACAACGGAACGCCTGCGTCCATGAGAGCCAGCACGCCTCCGCAGACCGTGGCCATCGAGGAAGACCCGTTGGACTCCAGGATGTCGGACACGATGCGGATGGTGTAGGGGAAAATGTCCTCGGTCGGGATGGAGGGCAGAATGGATTTTTCGGCCAGGGCGCCGTGTCCCACCTCGCGGCGTCCCGGGCCGCGGAGGAACGCCACTTCTCCGACGCTGAAAGGGGGGAAATTGTAGTGGAGCATGAAGCGCTTGTGAAGGTCGTCTTCCCTCAGGGTGTCCAGACGCTGCACGTCCTCGAACGTCCCCAGAGTGACCGTGGCCAGGCACTGCGTCTCCCCACGCGTGAAGAGCGCCGAACCGTGAGTCCGGGGCAGAAGGCCGACTTCGATTTGGATGGGCCGGATCTCATCCAGGGCCCGGCCGTCGACCCGTCTTCCCCGCTCGAGGATGTGATCGCGGACGATTTTTTTATGAACCTGATGGAAGATTTCCTTGGTTTCCGAAATCAACTCCTCCTGGTCTTCGGGGATCTCGGCCAGGAGGTCGTCGAGGATTTTCCTCGCCGCCGCCTCGCTCTCCTTTTTTCTCGGGATTTCCACGGCCTGGAGGAGGTCGGCGGCGATGCGGGGTGAAAGCTCTTCCTTCCTGGCCGGATCGACGGTCTTGGCTTGGAACGCGCGCTTGACGATGCCCGCCTGGGCGAAGGCCTCTTTTTGGGCCCGAATGATCTTGCGGATCGCTTCCTCGGCCAGGGCCAAGCCCTCGAGGACTTTTTCTTCGTCGGCTTCGAGCGCTCCGGCCTCGATCATGTTGATGCCCTCTTCGGTGCCGGCTACGATCATGGTCATGGTGCTGCGGTCCTGTTCCTCGGCTGTGGGGCTGAGAATGAACTGGCCGTCCACGAGGCCGACCTTGACCGCTCCGAGAGGGGTGAAGAACGGGATTTCGGAGAAATACAGGGCGGCCGAAGCCCCGATGATGCCCAGGGTGTCGTTGTCGTTCACCAAGTCGGCCGAAAGAAGCAAGGCGACGATCTGGGTGTCGAAGGTGAATCCTTCGGGGAAAAGAGGCCGGATGGTCCGGTCGATGAGACGGCTGATCAGGATTTCCCGCTCCGAGGGCCGCCCCTCGCGCTTGAAAAAGCCGCCCGGGATCTTGCCCGCGGCATAGGTGTTTTCGCGGTAGTCCACGATCAGGGGCAGGAACGGCTTGGGCTCCTTGATTTCTTTCTTAGAAGTGGCGGCCAGAAACATGATGGTTTCGCCCGCCCTCACCAGGGCGGATCCGTCGGCCTGCCGGCCGATTTTTCCGATTTCGATCTGAATCGGGCGGTTGTTGATGTCGATGGTGATGGTCTGAGACATGGCGGTTTTTCAGCCGAACGGGGCTTATTTCCTCAGCCCCAGCTTTTTGATGAGCGTTTCGTAGCGGCTCGGATCTTCTCTTTTCAGGTAGGACAGCAGACGCTTTCTCTGTCCGACGAATTTCAACAGTCCGGTTTTCGAGGTGTGGTCTTTCTTGGATTTCGTCATGTGGTCGGTCAGGACGCGGATTTTCTCGCTGAGGAGGGCCACCTGGACTTCCGTCGAGCCCGTGTCCGTGGAGTGAATCCTGTTGTCATCGACAATTCTTGTCTTGGATTCCTTGTTTAACAATTCTCTATCTCCTTTTTTTTCTGTTTCATGCTAACAAAATCCCGGCGGGAAGTCAATTTAGGGGAGGGAAGACGCCGGGCGGATCCGGATCCGCCCGAGGACTATGTTTTCAGGACGGCCGCCCGCCGGAGGAGATGCTGCGCATAGCGGGTTTTCATGCCTCCGGGGGTCGTCTTGAGCTGTTCGATTTTAGCTTCGATTTCCGCCAGGGACAGACGGTTGATTTTCTTTCTTTTGGAAGCGCCTTCGGTTTTTTCTGCCGCTTCCCCTTCCTTCTTTTCCTGTTCAGCCATGTCTGATCCTTTCGCCGCTTCGGCGGCGTGCTGTTGAATCTTTCTTTTTCCCTGGCATTCTATCAGAATCGTCCGTTTCACGCAACAACCGCCGCGAAGGCCGAAAGCGGCGTCCGCCCTTCCGGAACGGCCGGAGACGGACGGAGGATACGGCGCGGACCGTTGCGCCGGCCCGATGATTTGTGTATAGTCCATCTCCCGTGCACATTTTGTATTTTCTGTATTCTTTGTTCTTGACCCTCGGTTTGGCGGTTCTGCTGCCCGCGTATTTCGTTCGGATGAGGCTGGGAAGGAGGGCCCCCCTTTTCTTGCGGCAGAGGATGGGTTTTCTCCTTCCGCCCCGGGCCCCCGGCCGCTTCTCCCTCTGGATGCACGCCGTTTCCGTGGGAGAGGTCACCTCTCTCCAAAAATTGACTCGGGAAATCAAGGACAGGCACCCCGACTGGGCGCTCTATGTCTCGGTTCTGACCCAGGCGGGCATGGACGTCGCCCGGAAAAAACTGGACGCGGCCGACAGGCTGTTCTTCGCCCCGTTGGATTTCGGCTGGACGGTGCGCCGTTTTCTTCGCCGCTTCGAACCCGATCTTTTGGTTTTGGCCGAGTCCGAGCTCTGGCCCAACCTTCTCCGCCAGGCCCGAAAAAGAACCCGAGGGGTGCTGGTCGTCAACGGCCGGGTCTCGGAAAGGTCGTTTCGACGATACGGGAGACTTCGACTTCTGGCCCGACGCCTTTTCAACGACGTTTCCTTGTTCCTCGTTCAGACCGAGCAGGACCGGGAGAGGTTGATCCGGTCGGGTGCGAATCCGGAAAAGGTGCGCGTTGCCGGGAACCTCAAATGTGAAATCGTGCCTGACGATATCGATGAGGAAAGTCTGATCCGCCGCCGAAAAGAAATCGCCTTGGCCCCCGAGAACAGGCTCCTTGTCGCCGGCAGCACCCGCGAGGGCGAAGACGTCCTTCTCCTGGACGCTTTTTGCGAGTCCAGGAAAGTCCGGAAAGACGTTCTCCTCATCCTTGCGCCCCGGCACGTGGAACGGGCCGCGGACGTCGAAAGGGCCTGTCGGGAACGGGGGCTCCGGGTCCGCCGACGGACCGCCGCGCCGCAGGAAGGGGAGTGGGAAGTTCTCGTTCTGGACACGATCGGCGAGCTCGCGGGATTTTACGCCCTGGGCGACGCGGCCTTCATTGGGGGAAGCCTTGTTCCCTGGGGCGGTCACAACCTGCTTGAAGCAGCCGCTTTCGGCAAACCGATTTTTTTCGGACCCCATATGCACAATTTCTCGAGCCTGGCGGAATCCTTCCTGGCCGGCGGAGGCGCCCAGGTGGTGAGGACTCCGGAGGACCTGAGGGAAATGTTTCTTTTCCCTGACCCTGCCCGCCTGAAGGTTCAGGGCGAGAGGTCTCGTCTGACTCTGAAGAGCCTGCAGGGCGCCACGGGGCGGACCGTGGAAGCCATTGAGAGTTATGACGTCCCTGACGTCGCGCGGAGGAAGTCATGAGGGGATCCCGGCCCGAGGCCGCCGCTCTCTTGGCCGCGGCGCTTCTGGTCTCGACGGTCCCGGCCTTCGGAGGCCAGCCCGCCGAGATGAGGGCGTATCATCTCGACAACGAGTTCTGGACGCACTTGGCCAGGGATGCGGGCGGCGTACTGGCTTCGCCTTTCTCCTGGAAACCCGTTGAATTTTTAGGCTGTGCCGCCGTTTTGGGCGTCACCGGACTGGCCTACAGCCGCGACGAGGACATCCGGGACTGGGCTCAGGAACGGCGCACGCCGAATTCGAACCGCTTCATGAGTTTCATGGAGAACGGAGGAGACGCCGCCTACCTGACCGCTTTTCTGGCCGGACTCTATCTGGCCGGCGAAGTCGCGCCCAGCCGGGGCGCCCGGAAGACGGCCGTCCTGAGTCTTGAGAGTCTCGCGGTATCGGGAGCCGTCGTTTTGACCTTGAAATGCCTTCTCGGCCGGGCGCGGCCCGAGCTCGGATTGCCGGCGAATCATTTCCGGCCGTTCACCTTCCAGGCCGGCTACCTGTCCCTTCCTTCGGGCCACGCGGCCTCCGCGTTCGCCGTGGCGACGTCGATCGCCTGCCGCACGGACAGCTTCGTCGCGGATGCGTTGCTTTACGGCCTGGCCGGACTCGTGGCCGCCTCGCGCGTCCACGACAACAAGCACTGGGCCTCGGACGTCCTGCTTGGCGCGGCCCTCGGCCATGTCGTCGCCTTAAAGATCGCCGACCTGAACCGGGCGGCGGAGAGCGGGGCCCGCGTCTCCGCCGCCGTCACTCCCGTTTCCTTCGGCCTCGCCGTCCGCTTCTGACGGCAGCCGGATTTTCATAAACACTGCCGATAGCTCCAAGACGCCTGCCCGTTAGAAAGATCCGATCGCAAACCGCCGGCTTGTTTGAACGCGGAGATGCGTCGCCTCTTCCAAAGCGGCTTCGTGAGGCCGCACCCCAAGGAAACTCGCCGAAAAGGAGAGGCATCCTTGAGCGCCTGTATGTGGACGCGACACGCTTTTTCCTTTATCATCTCCCGAGGAGAGAGACGCGATGCTCGAGAGGACGTTGGGAGGGGAATTCGTGACCGGGATTTTGGCCGCCGCGGCGGCCGGATCCGGCGGCCCAGGCCCTTGGAGGAGAGGGAGCGCCGAGAAATTCCGCTTCGATCGCAGCGGGCGGCTCCCCGGAAAAATCTTGAAGTCCTTGTCGGGGAAGAGGCCGCGGGCTGAACGATGATTTCCCGAGGCTCACGGCTGCCCGTCATGTGGAAGCGGATCCTGACGGTTTCCGTCCTTTTCGGCTTTTGCCGGCTCGGGGCGCTCGGCGTTCTGCGTTTTGAATCTCATTCCGGAGCGATCGTCGAAATCACGGCCCGCTCTCTCCGGCCGGGGGAAATGCTTCTCGCCCTTTTCCGCCCCGCGGAGGAAGGACAGGAGGCCCGGCTCACTTTTCTTAGAAAGAGCTATGACTTCCATTCCGGAGGTCCGGCCGGAAAACGCCTGGCTCTGGTGGGAGTGGATTTCTTGACCGAACCCGGATCGTACCGCGTCGAGGTCGTCTTCAGCGATACGTCCGGCCGGAAGGAAACCGTTCAGAAATACATTCGGCTTCATGAGCGGTCTTTTTCGCGCCGCGACATCGCAATGGATCCCAGGCTGGTCACACCCCCGGCCGAGCTCGAGGAGCGGTTGGCGCGGGAGAGAACGATTTTGGCCGAAGTCTACCGGAACGCCGTCCCCGAATGGCTGGGTTCCGGCGATTTCATCGCCCCCCTGCCCGACGCGCCGAAGCTCAATTTCGGCGAGCATCGACTGTACAACGGCGTCCCGCGTTCCCGCCATACCGGCGTCGACATCCCGGCCGAAGCGGGCTCTCCGATCCGGGCTTCCAATTCCGGACAGGTGGCGCTGGCGATGGATCTCTATTTTTCCGGCCGGACCGTGATCATCAACCACGGACTGAGCATTTTTTCGGTTTACTGTCACTGCTCGCGCCTTGAAGTTCGGACCGGGCAGTCCGTCGCGCGCGGGGAAGTCATCGCCGCGGTCGGCAGCACCGGACGTTCCACGGGGCCTCATCTTCATTGGAGCGTTCGGGCCCGCGGAGCGCGCGTGGATCCCTACTCGCTTCTCTGTCTGGGGTTGGAGTGATCGCCGAGGCGCGGATTTGTTCATGCCGGGGGAGTCGATGAACGCAAAACCGCCGCCGGCCTTCCCGGTCCCGTCCCTGATGGGAAGGGCCGTTCGTGACGCCTACAGGAAGGGTCAGGAGGACGAGGCCCTGGAACCGATCGTGCTGGCCGATGCGGAGGGAAATCCCTTGGGGCGCCCGGAAGAGGGAGACGCTATTGTTTTCTACGACATCCGAGGCGAGCGTGAAGTCGAACTCACCCGGAGCCTGACCGATGAGAATTTCCCTCATTTCCCCGTGAAAAAAGGCCTGAGCCTTCATTTCGTGACCATGATCGAATACTCTCCGCAGCTCCGGGTGAAGGTCGCTTTCCCGCCGAACGAGCGGCTGAGCGGCACGCTGACCGAAGTCCTCACCCGGGCCGGCTGCAAGGTCGTCAAGATCTCCGAGTCCGAGAAAGCCGTCCATGTCGGATTTTTTTTCAACGGCCGGCGCGAAGAGCCCTTCCCCGGAGAGCACAGGATCGTCGTGCCCTCCCCGCCGGGCGATGTGTCATACGCCCGAAGGCCGGAAATGAGCGCCCAGGACGTGTGCCGGGAAATTTTAAGCGCCCTCGACGATGAAACCGCCGACGTCATCGTCGCCAATCTGGCCAATGTGGACGTGGTGGGTCATCTTGAGAGCCGGGAGGCCGTTCTCACCGCCGTGGAGACGGTGGACTTCGTTCTCGGCCGGATCGCCGAGGCGGCCGAGCGGAAGCGCGCGGCGCTCGTCGTCACCGCCGACCACGGAACGGTAGAGGATTGGCTTTATGACGACGGTTCCATCAACACCGGCCACACCCGGAACCGCGTGCCGTTCCTCGTGGCCGACTTTCGATTCCCCCGTCCCGAATCCGTGCGGCTGGCTCCCGAAGGCGAGCTGGCCGACGCGGCTCCGACCGCATTGACGATGTTGGGAATCCGCCGGCCCGCAGAGATGAACGGACGAAGCCTTGTGGACACGGTTTCGAATGACGGGACTCCCCGGAGGTCCCGTCTTCTTTTCCTGGTCTTGGACGGATGGGGGATGCGGGAGGAGATCCGCGGCAACATGATCGCTCAGGCCCGGACGCCGAACTTCGACCGTCTCTGGTCCCGTTATCCCCGAGCTTTGCTCCAAGCCGCGGGCGAGGCGGTGGGCATGCCGGCCGGAACGGTGGGCAACTCCGAGGCGGGGCATCTTCATCTCGGCGCCGGGCGGAGGGTTCCTCTCGACCGGGTCCGCATCGACCGGTCGATCGAGGACGGGAGCTTTGCCTCCAACGCCGCGTTCCGGGAAGCGACGGATGCGGCCCGGCGCCGGGGACGGGCTCTTCATCTCATGGGCATCGTCTCCCATTACAGCTCCCACGGTACTCTGGAACATCTGTTCGCCCTTCTCCGGTTGGCGAGGGACAGCGGGTTGGAGCGCGTTTTCATTCACGGTTTCATCGGTCGGCGCGGCGAAATTCCCGAAAGCGGAGCCGTGTACGTGGACAAGGTCGAGGAGGAATGCCTCCGCCTGGGATGCGGCCGGGTGGTGACGGTCATGGGCCGATTCTGGCCGCTTGACCGCGAGGAGAATTGGGACCGTGTCCGCAAGGCCTACGAGGCCATCGTTTTCGGACGGGGAACGCTCGTCCGGTCTTCGAAGGAGGACGGCGGTTCCGGATGACCGGGGGCGATTTTTTGGCTTGAGTTGAGGAGGCGGGCGGGATTATCGTGGAGGGAGAGGATCCTTCGTGAGCGCCGGAAAAACGGTCGATATCGAGCTCAAAGACATCGCTTACAGCTACGGCCCGATCGAGGCGCTCAGAGGAGTCAGCCTTTCCCTCGGGGCAGGCGCGACGGGGCTTCTGGGGCCCAACGGAGCCGGCAAGAGCACGCTGCTGCGCATTTTGCTCGGTTTTTTGGAGCCCGACTCCGGCGAAGGCCGGGTCCTGGGCTATGACATCAGGTTCGAACGCGACGACATCCGGCGACGGGTGGGATACATGCCCGAGGACGACTGCCTCCTGCCCGGAATGGACGCCGTGACGTTCACCTCCTACCTGGGGGAGCTGGCGGGCATGCCGCGCCAGGAGGCCATGAAAAGGGCGCACGACGTTCTGTTCTATGTCGGACTGGGAGAGGCCCGCTATCGGTTTCTGGAGACCTACTCCGCGGGGATGAAACAAAGACTCAAGCTCGCCCAGGCCCTGGTCCACGACCCCCCCCTTCTTTTCCTCGACGAGCCGACCGCGAACCTGGACCCGCGGGGGCGGACGGACATTCTGGAACTCATCGCCGACATCGCCGCCAAGAAGGACATCCGGGTCCTCATTTCCTCCCACATCCTGTCGGACATCGAATCCGTCTGCTCCCAGGCGGTCATCTTGAACAAAGGCCGTGTGGCGGCCCTTGGCCGGCTCGCCGACTTGAGGCAACCGAATTTCAATCTCTTCGAGATGCGCGTCAAGGGAGGAAGCGGGAAATTCCTCAAGGATCTGACGGGTCTGGGATGCCGCGTCGAGGAAACCGAGGACGGGCTTCTCCGCGTTTTTATGCCGGTCGGACTGGACAGAAAGAAAGTTTTCCGCCTGGCGGCCGAGGACCGCACCCAGATCCGGCATTTTCTCCCCAGCCGGACTTCCCTGGAGGATCTCTTCGCCCAGAGCGTGGGGGTGGAGGGATGAGCATCAGGGAGAAGGGCTATCACCGCTGGGACGGCCGCCTCGAAGAGCGTCGACGGGGCTGGAAACCCATCGCCCGCCTCGGCATCCGTCTGGCCTTCAAGAGGAAGCATTTCAAGTTCGCGTTCAGCCTGTCGTTCCTCCCCGCCTTCGTGTTCCTGGCGGGCATCTACCTTTCGGAGAGGCTCCAGGACTTCGAGGGGATCGTCCGAAAGGGCGCCATGCCCCTCCGTGTGGTTCCCGGATACTTCCTCTCCTACCTGACGGCCGATTTCGTGTTGTTCATGACCGTCGTCCTTCTGATTTTCTGCGCCGCCGGCTTGGTGGCCGACGACCTGAAGCACAACGCCCTGCAGCTTTACTTCGCCCGCCCGCTGGCCAAGAGGGATTACGTCCTGGGCAAGGCGGCCGTGGTCATGTTCTTCGTTCTTCTCTTGACGCTCGTTCCCGGCCTGCTGCTCGTCGTCTTCAAGATCGTCTTCAGCGGCAGCTTCGGGCTCCTGCGCGACCATCCCGGGCTGCCTCTGGCGATCGTCGTTTACTCCGCCGCGGCGGCGGTCTTTTTCGCCTCTTACAGCCTCCTGCTTTCCTCCCTCAGCCGCAACAGGCGGACGGCGTCTTTTCTCATTTTCGGGATTTACGTCTTCTCGGACATGCTGGCCGAGATCCTGCGGGGCATCTTCCGAACTCCTTACGTCGGGCTCGTGTCCGTGAAGACCAATCTCAAACTCGCGGCCGCGCCGCTCTTCGGAACGAAGCCGGTCCTGGAGGTGCCGAGCGTCTATGCGTTCGTCGTCCTGGCCGCGGTCGTCGCCGCGGGCGCGTGGGTGATGAACCGAAGAATCCGCGGAGTCACGATCATAAAATGACGCCTGTCATCCAAACCCGGAAGCTGTCCAAATGGTACGGCAACATCCTCGGCCTGAGCGAGGTCAGCCTTGAAATCGGGCCGGGGATCACGGGGCTTCTGGGTCCCAACGGCGCGGGAAAATCGACGCTGATGAAGCTTCTCACCGGACAGCTCAAGCCCAGCCTGGGCCGCGTCCTCCTCGCCGGGGAAGGGGTTTGGAACAATCCCGCCCTGTTCCGCAGGATCGGCTATTGTCCCGAGCACGACAGCTTCTACGAGGATACGACCGGCCGGCAATTCCTGGACGGTCTTCTCCGCCTCCACGGTTTCGGCGCCGCGGAAGCGGCGCGCCGGACGGAATCGGCCCTGCGGCTCGTGGAGATCTGGGGCGATGAGAACCGTCTTATCCGCGGCTACAGCCGGGGCATGCGCCAGCGGCTGAAAGTCGCCCAGGCTCTGGCCCACGATCCGGAGATCCTGATTTTGGACGAGCCGCTTAACGGCCTGGATCCGCTCGGCAAGCGCAAGATCATCAGGCTGATCAAGGAGCTGAAGGCCGGGAACAGAACGATTCTCGTCTCCAGCCATGTCCTGCCCGAGGTCGAAGCTCTGACGCGGGATATCCGTCTCCTGCATCAGGGAAAGATTATCGCTGCGGGCGACATCCATGACATCCGGGATCTCATCGACGCCCATCCGCACGTCGTCGCCCTGCGTTGCGACCGGCCGCGAAAGCTCGCCGCCCGGCTGATGGAAGAGCCGCACGTCCTCAAGGTTCACTTCGGCCCCGACGGGCTCCTGACTCTCGAGACCGACAACCGGGACCTGTTCTTCGGCGGACTGCCGGCCCTCGTCGTGGAGCTCGATCTGGAGATTGAGGAGATCACCTCGCCCGACGACAACCTCCAGGCGGTGTTCGATTATCTGGTGGGGAAATGACATGAGAGCCGCATGGAGAGCCGCCGTTTTCTTTTTCGGCCTGGGGCGGAGAGCCAAAAGGACGAAAGTCTTTTTCGCCCTGGGCCTCGTTCCCGTGCTGCTTTCCCTGCTCTTCAGGATGCGCCATGCCCTTTCGATCGCTCCGCGCGGCTTTTCGGGAGAATTTTTCTACTCCAACGTCATCCTTCCTTTTTATGTCCAGTTTCTGGTGTTGATGCTGGCGCTTTTCTTCGGGACGTCCGTCGTCCTCGAGGAGGTCGAAGGGCGGACCTTGGCCTATCTGCTCACCCGGCCTCTGTCGCGGCCGGCAGCGGTCCTGGGGAAATTCGCGGCCTCGGCCGGCCATGCGCTGGCGGTGCTGAACATCGGCCTTTTCGGTTCATTTCTGATCCTGAAAATCGAGAGGGCCGGCGATCCGTCGGCCTGGCTTTCGGTCGCAAGAGATTCGGCGGTTTTGGACCTCAGCCTGCTCTGTTATCTGTCCCTGTTCACCCTGATGGGGACGTTCGTCAAAAGGGCGATTTTCTTCGGACTGCTGTTCTGTTTCGGATGGGAAAACGTGATCGCCTTTTTTCCGGGCCTGACCCAGAAGCTGGCCATCGCCCACTACGTCAAATCGCTCATTCCCCAGCCGCCGGGACAAACCTTTTCCTTCCTGCGACTGATGCTCGAGCCCAGCCCGCCCCTCTTCGCGGTCCTCATTCTTGCGGGTTTAACCGTCGTTTTCCTGGCCGCGGCCGGGCTGGTCTTTTCCCAAAAGGAGTATGTGACCGAAAACTGAAGCGCTACTGCAGGTCGGGCGGCAGCTCCTCGGTCGGTTCCTCGAAAATCTCGGGTTCCGCTTTGGGGGCGGCTTCCTCGGCCATGGCCGCAAGCTTTTTAATCAGTTCTTCGGGCAAGACGGCGGAGATCATGACGAAGTCCTTGCCAGAGGTGATTTCGATTTTATTGAGGAGCTCGCCGATTTCAGGCTTCTCCTGGGCGATCATGCCCCCCAGTCCCTTGATTCCGGTGAGCGCGTCCCCGATCTGTTTGAGCTTGGCTTCGTCCGTTCCCTTGCCCTTGAACTCCATAACGACGTTTTCGTTTTTGTAGTCGATGGCCATCAGGACGGACTGGATGGCGTCCATATTGCCCAGCATCGGGACCTGTCCGGCTGTTTCTTTCAGGGCTTCGGCGGGAACAAGAAAAACGCCCCAGACGAGCGAGGTTTTCTTGGCTTCCCGAACGAGGGGCATGAGTTCGGTGTTCTTGGTCACGCCGGGCTGGCTTCCTTGGAAGACGTCGATGACCGCTTCGAGGAGGGCGGGCGATCCGGCGGCGATGTTGGCCTCGTCAAGAAAAGCGATCCGCATCTCTTCGGCCTCGGCTTCCTCCTCGCCCTCGGAGTCGCTCGGAGGGGTGTAGATCGTCACGCCCTTGTAGTCGGCTTTCCCGACCTCTCCGTCCTTGCTCATGGCCGCCAGAAGCGCCTCGCGGTCGTAGTCCAGGTTGACGACGCCTACGCCTTCCTGCTTTTCGCCGCCCATTTTCAGTCCGACGGCCAGGAAGCGGATGTCCGTCCGGGGGTCGATGCCCGTCTTCCCGATGAACTCCTTGAACTCCTCCTCTTCCTGGGCTTTGTTCATGAAGTCGGCGACGGTTTCGATTTTCATGCCGTTTTGGACGTCGATGACGAGGACGCCTTGGACATCCTGGGGAAGCAGAGACAAGAGATCCTGGGATTTGGCGGCTACTCCTCCCGCTTTCGGCTTGCAGGCCCAAAAGGCAGTGACAATGAGCAGAACGGACAGCCCAAAGACCGCGGTTTTTCTCATTTTCGATCCCTCCTGAGGAAGTGTGTTGTGCGCCTCCGAGCCGACGCGTTTCCACTATAGCAGAAGAACCGCCCGGCCGCAAATCCGGCCGGGCCCGCGGAAGCTCGCCGGCGATTCCGGGCGCCGCGCCCGCCCGTCCCCGCCCCCCGTCGCGTATCGAGGGAAGCGGGATTGAACAGCGAGGCCATAAAAAATAGAATGGGTCCGGGAGAAGGTCCATGAAAAAAACGGAGAGCGCGAGTTCGCCCTTGCTGAAAATCATGGAACGGCGCCGGAGCGTCCGACGCTTTCTGGACGCGCCCGTGGAGAGGGACAAGATTGTCGCCTGTCTTGAGGCCGCCCGCCTCGCTCCCTCGGCCGAGAACGCTCAGCCCTGGCGGTTCGTCGTTATCGACGACCCTCAGGTCAAAGACGCCTTCTGCCGTGAAGCGTTCGGCGGCCTCTACGGTCCCACCCGCTTCGCCGAGCGCGCGCCGGTGATCGTTCTCATCCTTTCCAAGACGGAATTCAGGACCCACAGGCTGGGACAGCGGATCCAGGGCATCCCGTTCCAGCTGATCGATGCCGGCATCGCCGGAGAGCACCTGGTTCTCCGGGCCGCGGAGCTGGGCCTCGGCACCTGTTGGATCGGCTGGTTCAACACCCGCCGGACGCGGCGGTTTTTCCGCATCTCCAAGAGGTACAAGATCGCCGGACTGATCGCTATGGGAACGGCCGAGCCTCGGGAAGGAAAAGAGCGAAAAAGGAAGGCTCTGGAAGAGATCGCCTTCTTCAACCGCTTCCAGGGCTGAGGCTTCAAGCGCGCCGCTCCACGAGCCGGGACAAGGAGTTTCGTAGGCGGACGTTGAGGTCCGACTCCGGCTGAGGCGGCGCTGTCAGGATGACGCCGTCCGCCGAAAGACGAAATACGCCGGAACACCCAGGGCGACGGTCAGCAGGGCGATCGAAGAGGGGACCGGCCGCTCCATGAATCCCAGGGCGAGGATCGAAACCCCGGCCAAGAGGTAGATTAAGGGGAAGACGGGGAATCCCGGCATGCGGTAAGGCGGCTTTTGCCGGCGTCTCAAGACAAAGACGCCCAGGACGGCCAGAAGAGGAAAGATCCCGAGCGAAAATCCCATGTAGGTCAAAATCTGGTCGAAGGATCCCGAGAAGACGATGACCCCGGCGATGGCCGCCTGGAGCAGGATGGACGTCGAGGGCACACGGCGGCGCGGATGGACCTCGGCCACTTTCTTGAAGAACAGCCCGTCCCGGGCCATGGAATAATACACCCGTGGGCCGAGGAGGATGAAGGCGCTCAGGGATGAGAACTGGGCGAAGGCGATGAGCAGAGTGATGAGCCGGGTTGAAGAAGCGCCGAACAGGCGGCCGGCGGCCAGGCTGCCCACGGGAATGACGCCGCTCATCTCCGCCGCCGGAAGGGCGTAGATGTAGAAAACGTTCAAGCCGGCATAAAGAAGAATGACCGCCCCCGTCCCCATCAGCAGGGAGCGGGGGATGTTTCGGGCCGGGTCGAGGACTTCCGATCCGATGTAGGCCGCGGCGTTCCAGCCGCTGTAGGAAAACAGAATCCACATCAGCGACAGTCCGATGACCTTCCAGCCGCCGAGGTCGAAGCGGAACGATCCGGCGGCGGTGAAGTGGGACCAGTCGCCGCCGCTTCGCGTCAGACCGGCGATGAGGAGCGCCGCGATCAAGCCGACTTTGAGGGCGGTGAGAATGTTCTGGATACGTGCCCCCCAGCGGAGTCCCTGAAGATGAAGGAGAGTAAAAAGGAGGATGGCCGACAAGGCGTAAAGCCTCATCATCAAGGCGCCCGGAATTCCCGCGACATTCAGGATCTCCGGAAAAGCCCGGGCCAGGTATTCCGTCAGGCCGATGGCCGCGGCGGCGATGGGCGCCGAGAAACCCACGAAGAAAGACACCCAGCCGCTGAGAAAACCCAGAAGGGGATGATACAAGCGGGAGAGGAAGAGGTATTCTCCTCCGGCGTGCGGAAAGGCCGCGCCGAGCTCGCTGTAGGAAAAAGCGCCGGCCAGGGCGATGAGGCCGCCGACGGCCCACAGCCCCAGAAGCAGCAGGGGATGGCGGAGCTGCTCCATGAGCAGGCCGGAGGTGGTGAAAATCCCTGCGCCGATCATGTTGGCGACGACGATATTCGTCACCGGGAAGAGCCCCAGCCGGCGTTCGAGACTGTTGGGCTTTTTCATCATCCTTAGCCTGGCGGATTTTCTTTTCGGTGTTGTCACCGTGCGCCGAAGGCCAGTATA
Source organism: Candidatus Aminicenantota bacterium (assembly GCA_016933515.1). GTDB lineage: Bacteria > Acidobacteriota > Aminicenantia > Aminicenantales > JAFGAV01 > JAFGAV01. Next base: position 30,374 of record JAFGAV010000005.1, on the reverse strand, counting down.
AGGCAGGTGGACTTTTTCGGCTACCTTTCCTTTCCCGAGCCGCGCCTCCGGCGCCGCCGCGCGCGGCTATTGATTCCGGCGGGACGGCGGGATACTATCGGTACGGGGGCAGGAGAGAAACATGATCCATCGACGCGGAGGCGTTTTGACCTTGCTTGGCGCATTGTTCCTTGTGGTCTTTCCTCATTCCGCGGCGGGCGCGGGCCCGGATCACGCGGCCGTTCTTATCGAACGGCTCATCGGAGCCGACGGTTTGGACGACGTCGAAGCGGCTTATCTCCGCAAGCTTACGCCGCCTCTTTTCGATTATCTCCGCTCTCTATGCTCCGAAGCGGAGATGGATCCGCTCTATCGGGCCGGATCGACGGCCGAATTGCGCGCCCTTCTCGCCAAGCAGGTCGGGCCCGATGTCCTCGATTTTGGCGGCGGAATGTTCGATTATTTCGAGCAGCGGGCTGATAAAGGAAAACCGGGGGCTCTGGATTCTTGGAGGGCCGCAGTCTCAGACCGCTTTGTGTTTTTCTACCGGCCCGGCAGCCGGGCTGAGGAAGACGCGGAGTTCCTCGCCGCTTCCTCCGAGGAAGCGCTGTCCGCCATCCTGGCCGGCTTGGACATGAGAAGCGAGGCCCTGGAGAACGCCGAGGTTCTTCACGTCCCGCGCCCGCCGGGCTCAGCCCCGGAAAACGACATCCCCTCTGCGGGAAAGATTTCGGTTTTTCTGCATCCCGGACGGGCTTCGGCGGGAAAAAAGTTCAATAAAACCATGGGCGCGATGAGCTTCGGAGCGACCATTCTCTCCGAAGGGGCGGACAAGGGCGCGGGACGCCTGACGGCTCGCATCGACGTTCTTTACCTCAACGCCCTCTCCCTAGCCGTTCTTCATCATGAAATCGCCCATGCCGCCCTCTTCCTGGGAAGTTTCGATGCCGCCCCGCTGGCGGCCGAACCTCTCCAGGGCAAGGCGGATTTGCGGAAGGCTTTTTTTGACGGTTACAAGCCCATTCCGCCCTTTCTTCAAGAGGGAATCGGAGATTACATTTTTTATTATCGGGTTCTCACCCCCCGCTGGCCGCTTCTCGCTTCTCCCGGAGAGATGATGAAAGACATTCTCGGCTCAAAGGAATGCATCCCTCTGGCCAAGCTCATTCGGGAAGGCGCGGCCTTCCGGTCGCGCCGGCGCAAGGCCTACTCCCTGGAGGCCGCCACGGTGGTCGATTATCTGATCCGAAGCCACGGCCCGGCGAAGCTTAAAGCCTGGCTCCTGTCGCCGGAGAAGGACGGCGTCGGGTCTTTCGAAAAAACGTTCGGATATTCCGTAGCCGAACTCGAGTCGCGATGGAAGGCCTCGCTTCTCGGGGAGCCGGGGACATGAAACGCGCGATCTCCACCGTCCTGTCCTTGGCCTTCCTCCTGTCCTCGCCGCTCCTCGCGGCCCTGGACGGTCTCGTGCCGCGATTCGACCTCGAGCCGTGCGACATCATGCTTCGTCGCGGGGCGCGGCCCGACGCGTATTTCGACAAGGCCGGCCGCCGGTTCGCCGTGCTGGGGACGGAGAGCGGGACGTTCGAGGCTTGGGCGTATCCTTTGAAGTTGGTGAGGAATTTCGAGCTGTCCTTTCTGCTGAGGACGAGCACGACTCCGATTCCCGGCCGCGATATCGTGAGCACGATCGCCGCAACGCCCGCGGCCACGACCCTGACCTACGTTCATCAAGCGTTCACCGTGCGGGCCGTGTTCGCGGTCGCGGTCGACGAGCCCGGCGCCGTCATCCTTCTGGCCGTGGATTCGCTCGAACCCCTGACCGTGGTTTGCCGCTTCCTGCCCGTGCTCGAACCCATGTGGCCGGCGGGGCTGGGGGGGCAGTCTGCCTCCTGGGACGAGGAGCTTAAGGCCTATCTCCTTTCCGAGCCGACGCGCAGAAACCACGCCTTCGTCGGCTCGCCGGCCGCCCGCCGCGTCTCCTCCCCGCCGGCCCACATGCTGTCCGACGCGCCCCATGAGTTTCTGATCGTCGTCTCCGATCCCGGCGAGGTCAGGGACAAATATATCCCCCTCGTCCTGGCCGGGGGGAGGGGAGACCGGGAGACGGTGAAATCGGCCTATGGGAGCCTGGCCGCCGAACCGGAGCAATGCGTCCGCCGGGCGGAGGAGCATTTCCGTTCCCTCCGCAAGGCGACGCTCCGAATCCGCACACCCGATCCGGAAATCAACCTCGCCTGGGAGTGGGCCAAGGCGGCTTACGACAACCTCGTCGTGGACAATCCCGATCTCGGCCGGGGATTGGTGGCCGGTCTGGGTTTGTCGGGCACGTCGGGAAGACCCGGTTTCGGCTGGTTTTTCGGGGGTGACGCTTATATGAACGCGTTCAGCCTGACGGGCATGGGCGCTTTCGAGACCGTGCGCGACGTCCTGGCCTTCACGCGGCGGTGGCAGCGCGCCGACGGAAAGATGGCCCATGAAGTCTCCCAGTCGGCGGCCCTCATCCGCTGGTTCGAAGATTATCCTTACGCCTACATTCACGCCGACACCACGCCGCTCTTCATCGCCGCCGCGGAGGATTACGTCCGTTCTTCGGGCGACGCGTCTTTTCTCCGCGACAGTTGGCCGTCGCTCAAAAAAGCCTTCGCCTGGTGTCTGAGCACGGACGCCGACGGGGACGGGCTCATGGACAACCGCCGGGCCGGGCTGGGCGCTCTCGAGTTCGGCTCCCTGACGGGGATCCAGACCGACATCTTTCTGGCCGCGGCCTGGTGCCGGGCGGCGGATGCCATGGCGCGGCTGGCCGTCGACCGGGGCGACAGAGCCGCGGCGGAGAGGGCGCGAGCCGCGGCGGCGAAGGCGCTCGCCGCTTTCCGGAAGCGGTTTTGGGATCCGGACGCGGGATTCTATGTTTATGCCCTCGACGCCGACGGTCGCCTGATCCGCGAGGTCACGCCCTGGCCGTCGTTCGGCCTCGCCTGGGGAATGGGCGGCGGAGAGGCGGCAACGAGGACGCTGGAGCGGCTGGGCCGACCTGATGTCATCACCGACTGGGGAGCGCGGATGATCTCCTCGGAAAGCCGGCATTACGATCCGCTGAGCTACAACTACGGCGCGGTCTGGCCGTTTCTCACCGGATGGCTGTCCACGGCGTTTTACGCCAACGATTTTCCGCTCCAGGGCTATGCCGCGCTGCGGGCCAATGTCCGTCACACGTTCGACAACGGACTCGGAACGGTCGCGGAGCTGTATTCGGGCGCTCGGAACATCTGGCTGACGGAAGCGGTCGCCCACCAGGGGTTTTCGACCGGCGGCGTCGCCCTGCCCCTCGTCAAGGGGATGATGGGGCTGGAGGTCGACGCCCGATCCAAGACGCTCGTTTTTCGGCCGTCTTTTCCCGCAGGCTGGCAGGAGGTTTCGCTCGAGGGGATCCGAGCCGCGGCAGCCCGTTTCGATATCGAGTACCGGCGCGGCCAAGACGGAATCACCCTCCGGGTCACAAGCCGGGGGGGAGAGGGATGGACCGTGGCCGCGGCTCCGGCCTTCGGTCCCGGCCGGCGGGTCCGTGAGGTCCGGCTCAACGGCGCGTCCGTTCCTTTCGTCGATGGCCGCTCGGAGCGGGCGGTGAGGGCGGAAACGAGGTTTTCCTCCTCCGGCTCGGACATTCTGGAATACGACGCGCCGCCTTTCGTGGAGATCTTCCCTCCCGAGGCTCGTCCGGAGATCGGGTCGCCGAGCCGCGGCCTGCGCATCGAAAGCTTCCAAGGAGACGAGCGCCGCCTGGAGATTAAGGTTTGGGGCTGCGCCGGGGAATCCTACGTCCTTCCCGCAGCCGGTCTCAGGCTCGTTCTCTCGGTCGAAGGCGCCGCGCTCGAGACCGGCGGCCTGAGAATCGAATTTCCTTCCGGCCCTCAGGGCCGTTTTCTGTCCCGGACAATCGTTCTTCACCTGCGGTGAGCGCCGGCCGGGAAGCGCTTCTCCGAGCCTTGGGGCGTTTAGGGGGGAAAACTCTCCGGTGAAGGCATGTCTTCACCGGAGCGCCCGGCCTGCGCCGCGGGGGTCAAATCTCGATGAAGACTCCCAGATCCGAGCTCAAGGCTTTTCGATAGACGACCGCCGCCGCGGCCGCATCCTCGGCGCCCAGGCCGGTGAGGTCGGCGACGGTGATCTGACCGGCGTCGAAGCGGCCGGGCTTCGCCCCGAGGATGATCTCGCCCAGCTCGCCGCTGATTTTTGAGGAGGCGATCGCCTTTTTCTCCAGGGCGCGATGCGTTTCGCCGAACAGGGAGCACTGAGCGATCGAGTCGCAATACAGGAGGTCCGCGCCGGCCAGGATGTCCGGGTCGAGCTCGCACTTTTCGGGGCCGTCGCTTCCCACGGCGGTGATGTGAACTCCGGGGCTGAGCCAGGAGCGTTTCAGCAGCGGAACCCTGCTGGGCGTCGCGGTGACGATGAGATCCGCTCCGCCGGCGGCCTCGGCCGGGCTGCTCACCGCGCGGAAGTCGACGGCAAAAAGAGGCTTCATGTCCTCGATGAAGGACCGGGTCCGGGAGGGATCGCGGCTCCAAACGCGGATTTCCCGGGGAGAGCGGACTTCCATCAAAGCGCGCAGCTGGAATCGGGCCTGGGTTCCGGCGCCGACCAGGCCGACGATCGGAACGGAGGACCGAGCCAGGTGCCGGGCGGCCACGGCGCCCGCCGCTCCCGTCCGCATTTCGGTGATGAGGCCGTTGTCGAACAGGAGGGCCAGGGGGCGGCCCGTTTCGGCTTCAAAGACGAGCATCAAACCGTTTCCCACGGGCAAGCCGCGGGAGGGATTGGCGTAGAAGCCCGAGGCGACCTTGATGACAAAGAATTCCTCCCCCCGGACGTGGGCCGATTTGACGTGGACCTCGCCCTGGAAAAACGGAAGATCGAGATGGACGACCGGCGGCTGAAGGATTTTGCCCGAGGAGAAATCGGCCAGGCTTTTTTCGACCGCGGCGATCGTCTCGCCGAAGTCCAGGAGCCCCCGGATCTGGGTCTCGGTGAGCAGGCGGACGTTCATCTCACGAGACTTCGGCGAGAACCTTGTCCACTCGCGCCAGGGCGTAGCGAAGGCGGCTTTCCTCGGAGCCGAAGCCGAAGCGGAGATGGCCGTCCATCTCGAAATGGTCGCCGGGGACAAGGAGAACGCTCTGTTCCCGGATGAGCTTTTCGACCAGGGCGACGGAGGTAATTTTCAGATCGTAGCGGACGAAAGCGATGGCCCCGGCCCGGGGAGGGACGAAGCGGAAAAGGGCGCCGTGACCGGCGAGCCAGGACTCGAGAAGGGGATAATTGCGCTGCAGGATCGAGCGCGTCCGTCCCAGAATTTTTTCGCGTTTATCGGGCTCGAGGACGATCGAGGCCAGCTTGTCGCTCAGGGCGCTTAAAGAGATGGTCGTGTAGTCGTGATAGGGCCAGACTCCCTGAATGACATCCCGCGGCCCGACCATCCACCCGACCCGGAGGCCGGGCAGGCCGTAAGCCTTGGACAGACCGTTGACCACGACGGTTTTGTCGTAGCGCCCCCAAAAAGACGGCGTCGGGCGTCCGTCGCGCTCGGCGCCCTGATAGACTTCGTCCGACACGATCCAGGCGCCGCACCTGTCCGCCAGGTCGACCACGGCGTCCATCTCCGCCGGCGTGAGGATCGCGCCCGTGGGGTTGTTGGGATTGGTCAGGACGATCATTCGGGTCTTGCGGGTGACGAGTTTCCTGAGCGCGTCGAGATCGAGGGCCCAACCGTTCTCCTCGCGGAGCCAAAAACACTTGGGCTTCGCCCGAAAGCCCCTCTGGAGGCCCCACATCTGCATGTAATTGGGAAGTTCGAAGAGAACCTCGTCCCCTGCGTCGAGCGACCGCCACATGAGCAGGAAATTGGACTCGGAGGATCCGGCCGTGACCAAGATCTGTTCCGTATCCGCGCCGGGATAGAGGCGGGCGATGTTCCGGCGAAGCGGAAGGGTGCCGTTCGTCTGGGTGTAGCCCAGCTCGAGGCGCAGGATCTCCTCGAGCGCGTCATCCGAAACGAGCTCCCGGAGACTCAAGGGATGGACGCCGCTTTCGGAGAGGTTGTAGTCGACGACATTCTCCCAGGCGGACTGCATCCGTTCCATTTTGAAGGTTTCGATTTTCATGGGTTCCTCCGGGTAATCGATTTTTCTTCGCGCCCGGTTCAGATTTCGACCTTGAACAATCCCTTCAGCCCCAGGCCGAACACCATAGACAGGGCGAAGAAAACGAGAAGCCAGTGCAAGGGAAGGCCGAACAGGGAAAAACGGGCCGGGGGATAAGCGATTTCGACCGCGGACAGCTTCGAGCCGCCCGCCAGGGGTTTTTCGCCCGGGTTGAGAAGAACGTCCAGGACGCTTCCGCCCGGCCGTCGCGGAGAAAGGATTTTGAGGCCCGCGGGTCCGACATCCAATGTCTTTGAGAGCAGGGAGTCGTTCAGCATGAGGGTGAGTGTCTGTCGGCCGCCGGCGACAGCCCGCAGCCTCCAGTTCACCTCGCGCTCTTCCGCTATGCGGAGAGGCGGCGTCTCGACGACGTAGGCGGAAGACGGGGCGATCGAAATGTCGGTTTCGAGAGGGTTTGTCCCTTCGGCGGTTTTGACTTTGAGGATAAACGCTTCCCCGGGCTCGAGAGGCCGATACCCGAAACGGGCGTTGAGCTGAATCAGGATCAGAGCGAGGGGGATGATCATGACCAGCAGAGGCTTAAGCGTCAGACCCAGGTAGCGAAGGTTCCGAAGAAGGATGCCGCCGAACGCGCGTCCGGTGGCGGCCAGGCTGTCTTTGTAGAGGCGGAATTCCAGAAGATGGGCCTTGATCCGGTCCTTGGTGAGGCGGATGGCCTTCTGATCCGAAGCCAGGCGGAAAATGAGGAGCAGCAGCAATCCGGTGAGCAGGGACATGAAGATCATCCCCCACCAGGGATTCATCCGGGAAAAAGGAAAGAGGAGCCAGTTGAAAATTGTGTTCAGCACGCTGTTCACGGATCCCATGTCGGCCTCGCCTTCCTTCTCCTTCTCTTTCTCCCTCTCCTTCCGCTTGCGCGGTCAGGAGATGTAACCCAGCCCCTTGAGCTTTTTCCTGACTTCTTCCTCCGAGTCCGACTCCTCGATGGCCGACAGCTCTTTTTCCAGGCAGTGGGTGACGAATTCTTCGGGGGAAGCGTATCCCGCCAGCGCGGCGGTTTTTTTGATTTTTTCGAACAGGTCTTTGTCGAGTTTGACTTTCGCCGTTCCCATGGCGTGCTCCTTTGAGATCAAAATACGGACCGGCCCCGCATTTCCGGCGGGCGGTCGATGCCGAACAGGGCCAGAATCGAAGGCGTGAGATCATAAAGGGCGGGATAATCCGCCCGAACCGGCAGGTTGACGGCCACGATGCCGGGCAGGGTCTCCGGGGCTCCCATGTGATCGCCGCTCCATTTTTCCTTGTTATCGGTGAAGATTTCCCGGGGCATGCGGCCGGTCGGCGACCCCCAGGAGATGCGGTATCCGCGGTCAAACCCCAGAATGATGTCCGGAGCGCTGTCCCGGTAGGCCTCCTGGTAGACGTTCTTGGCCAGGAACGCATGGAGGATCGCCCTCCGGCCCGTCCGGGGATCCGTGGTCTGTTCGAGTTTGGAGGCGATCTCATGGAGGAGATTGTCGGCTTCGGCCCCGGGGCGGACGATGCCTTCCCCTTCGCGGCCCCGGAGATTGAGATACAGGCCGTTCATGCCCAGGCCGTAGGCCCGAGTCTTCGACCAGTCGGTGTTTTCGAAGAACGGCTCCTCGCCGCCGCGCCAGGCTTTGGCCAGACGGTGGTAGCCGTTGTCTTTGAGCCAGGTGTTGAGGTTGAACTCGCGGTAGAAGGGATTGAATCCGTGATCGGACATGACCATGACGACCGTGTTCTTGTCCGCCCGGCCGAGCACGCGGTCCAGGATGCGGTCGGCCTGGATATAGATGTCCCGGATCGTGTTCCCATAGCGGGCCGCGAGAGCCGGGTCATAGGTCGGGCTCGAGGGATCGAGGAGCCTCCAGAACATGTGCTGCCGCTGGTCCGTACTCGAGAGATAGTAGAACAGCAGCCCCGAGTCGAACCGGTCGAGCTCGTAGTCCAGCATCACCTTGCTTTCCTCGAGGATGAGGTCGTCCATGGCCAGGAACTCCTCCTCGTCCAGGAGGTTGTTGTCCAGAGCCGAAGTGTCGGCCGGGAGGCCCTTGGTGAAGAAGGGGCCGAACCTCTTCTCGAGCTCGCGCGCGTAGCTCTCGGGCGTGCTGATGGGCAGGCTGGGCGAGGCGGGGTCGATGTTGACCGGCGAGACGTAGAGCTTGAATTCGGGACGCACTTCCTTGAGATAGAACAGGCAGATGCCGCTCACGCTCTGCGTGGGGATGAGGTTGAAGCGCACCCGCTGCCAGCCGCTCCATTCCTTTTCTTTGAGGATGAACTCTTGTCCCTGGAGGCTGATCTTGGCCACGGGATGGACGGGGTCGATCCGCACCTGGAAATCGATCGAGGCTTCGGGCCGATCGGACTTGAAGGCGTTCACCGGGCCGGGCAGGCGCGCGTCCACCCGGTTGCCGATGACGTAGACCTCGTGGACGCGGGCTCCGCCGATGTCCTCGTTGATGTCCAGGACCCGGGTGGTGTAGTAGTTGCAAATGCCGTAACTGCCCATGATGTCGGGGGTGCCCATGCCGGACAGCGTCCGCTGCCGTGTGTCGACGGGCGGGTAATTGGAGGGCATCTTGAAGATCGTGGCCGGGATGTCTTGCTCTTCCAGATGCTGCCAGAACGCCTTGCCCTTCCGCAGGTTGGTGACCGTGCCTCCCGAGAGCGGCAGAACGACGTTCCCCATCCGGAGCGTCCGCTTGGCGTCTTCGGTCAGGGTGCCGCTGAAAACAGGAAAATAATTTTTCGGATCGCGGTGGATGAAATCGTAGATGCCGTGCCCGCCCGGGTCGCAGCCGGTGATGAAATTCGACCACGCCACGGGGCTCTGGGGCGGGATGCTCGTGCCCAGACGGCGCAAGCTCCCTCCGGCGAGGAGTTTCCGAAAAGCGGGAAGCCGCCCCTCCTTGAGCCAGGACGTGAACAGCGGAAAATCCAATCCGTCACAGCCGAGGATGATGACCTTGCGGGCGGTCTCTCGGCGGCCGGCGATTTTTTGGGCCAGGCCGGCCGTCGTTCCCATGCCCGCCCAGGCGATGCCCGCGGCTCCAACCTTTATGAATTCCCGTCTTTTCATTTTTTCCCCTTCTTTTTTTTGATGTTATGGGGCGGTGCGGCGCCGTGTCCCGAAGACGTCTTTTCCTCCGAGTCGGCGAGGAGCGGACGTCCGTCCATGTGGGACGGAACGGGAATCCCGAAAAGATCAAGGACGGTCGGCGCAATGTCGATGATGGCCGGCGTGAGGGCGTTGAAAGGCCGGTTGCTGAAGAGCACGCCGGGAACGTGGGCCGGGTCGATGCAGTGGTCTCCGCTCCAGGCCTTGACGTTGTCCTCGAAGACGGGACCGCCGACCTTGCCCGTGACCGAATCCCAGGAGACCCGGTAGCCGATGTTGTAGCCGATGATGAGATCCGGGCCGTTGTCCTTGTAAGGTCCGGCCGGAAGCTCATCCCGATCGTAAATGCGGGTGATGCCGATCTCCTGCTTTTCCTCATCGCGCAGGCCGGTCAGGCGGCCGGCGAGCTCTTGTTTCAGGCGCCGGGTTTCCTCTCCCGGCTCGACCGTTCCGTGATGTTCCCGCCCTTTCTGGTTGATATACATGCCGCCCAGTCCCAGGCCGTAGGCCCGGGTGCGCTCCCAGTCCACGTCTTTGAACCACTCCTCCGATTCCGTTTTCCCGTCCTTGAGCGACAGGTAGCCGTGGCGATGAAGCCAGGTGTTGAGGTTGACGCCGCGGCGGAAAGACTTGAAGCCGTGGTCGGACATGACGAGCAGCAAGTCCCGGGGACCGAGACGGCTTCGGACGCGCCCGATGAGGCCGTCCATTCTCCGGAACAGATCCTTGATGACGTCTTCACTCATCTTGGCCTGTCCCGTCCGCAGCGCCGGGTGCTTCGGGTCCAGGTAGCGGAGGAACATGTGGGAGATGCTGTCCGTGGTTTCGAAGACGCAGGCGATCATCCCCCTCCGGGTCTTCTTCATGGCGTTGGCCAACATGGCTTCCCATTCGGCATGGTTGGCGTAGGTCAGGTCGAGGAAGGCCCGCTCGTCGAGCACACCCTCGTTGAGGGCCCAGGTGTCGTTGGCTTCGCCCAAGGTGATGAACGGGCCGAGGAGTTTCGACAGATAGACGGAGTAGATGTAGGGATGGGAGATGGGCAAGGCCGGCTTTTCCGGGTCGATGTTCAGGGGGGTGACGTACATTTCGAAGTGAGGCTCGGCCCGCAACAGGAGGAATTTGCAGACGGCCCGGATTTTCACGCCCAGCCCCGGTTTGAAGGCGAGGCGCACCCACGGCGAAAAGACGCCGGGACGCAGAGGGATTTTTTGCCCATCGACCGCGACGGTCGCCGACGAGCGGTCCGGGTCCAGGCGGATGGTCATCGGCAGCCGGAGCTCCTCGGGTACCTTGAGCATCGTATTTTCGGGACCGGAAAGAAAGGTGGCGACGGCGCCGTCTTTGACCTCCACGGGAACGGCGATTCCGCCCTCCCGCTTCCGGATTCTTTCCGGGTCCGAAGTGTAGAACGAAAACGTTCCCTGGCTGCCCTTGAGGTCGGGGGCGCACATCCCCGAAAGGAGGTGCCCCTTGAACGGCTCGGGCGGGAAGGTGATCGGAACGCGCAGCACGGTGCTGGAGATGCCGTTTTCGCCCAGAATCTTCCAGAAGGGAATGCTCCGGCGAAGTCCCTGGATCGTGGGTTTGGAGAGGGGAATGTTGTATTTGCCCAGCGACAGGACCCGCCGCGGACGGCCGATGCGGGCCGAGGAGAGGTCGGGAAGATAGGTTCGAGGGTCGCGGCTCAGAAAGTCGAAGATGTTGTGCTTGGCCGGGTGCGTGCCGGTCATGAACGATGACCAGGCCACCGGCGATATGGCCGGCGTCGTCGTCTGGAGCGGGGCGTAGCCTCCCTCCTTCCTGAGGGCCGAGAAGTGGGGAAGCATCCCGTCCTGCATGTAGCGCTCGACAAGAGTCGGCTCGAGCCCGTCCAGACCGATGATGACCGCCCGATCGATGCGGCTTTTCTTATAGGGATTGCCGCTTTTCAGGATGCGGAAAAGCAGCCGGAAAGGCCAGGAGAGGAAGGAAAAAATCGCCAGGACAAAGGTCAGGAAGAGGACGAGGAAAGAGGAAAGGAAGGCGAATCCCGCGCCGGGGCCGATATAGGCGCCGGCGGGCGCCGCGGCCAGGAGGAGCAGTCCGAGGAAGGCGGGAACGGCGCAGAGCGTTTTTCGATTCACAGATTATTATACCTCATAAGAAGGATCGAAGCCAGGTCGGAAATTTTCAAGTCCGTTCCGCATTCTTCGGGAGCCAGGAAAACGGCGTCATCCCAGGTGTGCATGCCCTCCAGTCCGGGGGTTCGGCCGAACACGTCTTTTTTCCGGGCCGAGCCCTTCATGTCGAAACCCGGCTCCGCGAGGACGACGAGGTCCGGGCCGAGGCCGGCGAAAGGTCCGTGATAAATCTCCGCCGCGTCGAACACGCGGCGGACGACCTTGCGGCCCCGGCATTCCAGCTTCGAGAGGGAAGAGCGGAGTTCCGCCTTGAGGACATCGCTGTCCGCTTCCCCGACGCTTCCCTCCGGGAATCGGTCCCGGCGGTTGAAGTGAATCCGGTTGGGGTCCAGGGCGAAGGCCCGGCTCCGGGAGGTGACGGCCCTCAAATCCCTCTCGGCTCCCGGGGCGAACTCGAGGAATCCCTGCTGCTCGAGCCAGGCGTTGAGCGAGACCTCCTGTTCGATGCCCGTGAAGCCGTGGTCGGAGAGAAGAAACAGGGCGGAGTTCTTTCGGCCGGCGCCGTCCAGGCGGCGGGCCACGTCGCCGATGAGCGTGTCCACGCGGCGGTAATAATCCAGGGCGCGGCGGTGAAAGGGATGGCTTTCGTCCTCGAGGGCGGTCCAGTGAAAATGGTGGAGCCTGTCCGTTCCGGTGACGACAAACTCGAAGAAATCCCATTCCTGTTTCCAGAAATAATCGAGGGCCCGGAGGCTTCCCTCAAACGTCTTGTCGAGCTCGCTCCAGAAGAAAGAGGCGTCCTGACGGGCGCGGAGCGTGTCGATGTCGACCTGGTATCCCATTTTTTCCAGGGCCGCCCGGTGGGAAGGCGGAGAGACGGCTTTGGCCAATTCCAGGGCCACGAACCCGGAGACGAGGGAGCCGGGAATCGGACGGGCGGGATAGGTGGACGGCTGGTTGACGACGATCGAGGTGCGCCCCTGCCGGCCGAGCGCGTCCCAAAACGTCTCGGCTTTGACGTCGCGGAAATTGGGGAAGCGAAGTTCGTAACTCCGGGGCTTGAGGTCGGTGAAGCCGAAGATGCCGTGATTTCCCGAATCGAGCCCGGTCATGAAATCCGTCCAGCTTACGGCCGAGATCTCCGGCAGGCTGGCCTTCATCCGGTGCAGATGACCGTGGCGGATGAGCTCCGCCGCGGCGGGCATGATGCCGCTTTCCGCCAAACGGACGAGCAGACTGTGGGGCACGCCGTCCAGGCCGATGACGCACACCCGTTTTTTTTTCTTTTTAAAGAGCATCAGGCGAACCGTTTTTATCGATGGACGCGGCGGCGCTCATGATCTCTTTTAGGAAGCGGTCTTCGGGCATCGCCCCCTCGAGGAAGGCCGTATCGTTTATGACCGTCCTCGGCACCGCCATGACGTTGTAGCGGTTGGCCAGATGCGGGAATTCCGAGGATTCCACCATGTCCGCGCGGATGAAAGGAGATTCGAGGGCGAACTGATGGGCGAGGCGGACGCTCATCGAGCAGTAGGGACAGGTGGGGGTGATGAACACCTGGAGATGAATGTCGCGGTCGACCGTCTTCAGCGCCGCCTTGGTTTTTTCCGAGAGCGTGGTCGTCCCCTTTGAGACATCGACGAGGCATTCGATGAAGCTCGAGTATTCATAGCCCGAGGGGATGCCGTAGAACCGGATCCCGGGATCTTTCTCGTTCAAGACCGCCAGGGCCGGGATCTTGTCGATGCCGTACTCGGCCGCTTGTTCCTTGTCGGCCGTGAAATCCAGGAGACGAAGCTCGATCTTGTCCGAGAGTGCGGCGACCTCTTCGATCAGCTGCTTCGTCTCCCGGCAAAAAAGGCATTCCTGGTCTTTGAGGCGTTCGGGAAGAACGAGGCGGCTCGATTCCTGGGTGAAATGAATCAGCGTGACTTTTCCTTCCAGATCGGCGTCGAACTTCTTTTTCGTCGCCTCGCGGACTTCGGTGTTGAGAAGATCCATGTTGTGTGTCCCTTTCCGTTTATTTCCTTATCATCATAAACCTTTTTTGAGCGGGCCTCAAGGTCCTCGCGCCGCCTCGGACGCGGCCCGCAGCAAAGCGGTTTCCGCTGCGCCTCGATGGGCCCGAGCGGCGTGACCGGCTCGGGACGCCGGCTCGCGGCCGTTTTCCTCTCAAGACCCGGCGGCTCCATGACGTTTTGTGCGGTCCTTTAGCGCGAGCCATGGGCCTGGGGGAGGGCTCCGGCGCCCGGGCGCGGTTTTTTCACGCCGCGGAATCTCCGGGTTTCTCAGGGTGGCCGACCTATCCGGAGACAGCTTCCTTTTTCCCTCCTGATTCCCCAGAACGAATTTGCAGCTGTCTCCGGCCGGGCGAAGGCCGGCCGGCAAGAAGAGGCCGGAACCCTTCGAAACCCGTCGATTCCGGGCCAAACCGCTCATGGCACCTCAACCCTCCCCCGGGCCCTCGGCCCTCAGACTGGAATTCACCGCACAATGCGTCATAGATCCGGAACCGGTTTGACAAGGGCGCGGACCATTGCTAAAGTGAGTGATTCTTCGGGAGGCAATGAACTTGATGACAACCGGCGGTCAGAAACGGCTGAGAGAATATCTGGAAAAAATCTATCGCCAAAAGACCAAAAAAAGCCTGGCCGTCCACCGCCGGGCGGAAAAGGTCATGATCAAGGGCGGGAGCCATTCACTGCGCCTCTTCGCTCCCTACCCCGTGCAGATCGTCGGCGCCGAAGGAGCCTGCGTTCGCGACGCGGACGGGAACCGGTACCTCGACTACTGGCAGGGTCATTACGCCAACATTCTGGGACACAATCCGGCCGTGGTCCGTTCCGCCCTGCGCTCCGCGGAAAAGAGGGGGGCCCTGCACACCGGCTTCGAGGCCGCGTCGCAGATCGAGCTGGCCGAGCTCATCCTCGGGCAGCTGGGATACAAGGATTTCAGGATCCGCTTCACAACGTCCGGATCTCTGGCCACGATGTACACCGTCATGCTGGCCATGGCCCGCACGGGCCGCGAGGAAGTCCTCAAGGTCGGGGGGGGATGGCACGGGGCTTCGCCGTTCCTTTTGCGGGGCATCAAGTTCGACGCGCGTCGCGGATTCGGGGCCGCCGAATCGGCCGGCGTCCCCCGAGATCTGATCAAGCGGACGTGGGTCGTGCCCTTCAACGACACCCAGGCGCTTGAGGACATGCTCAAACGCCGGGGGGAGCGCATCGCCTGTTTCATTCTCGAGCCCGTCCTGGGAGTCGGCGGCTTTCTTCCCGCCCGGCGCGACTATCTTAAAGAAGCGCGAAGGCTGACCGAGCGGTACGGAGTCGCCCTCATTTTCGACGAGATCGTCTCCGGTTTCCGCTTCTGTCCGAGCGGAGTCCAGCGCTTTTACGGAGTCGTGCCCGATTTGACCGCCTTCGGCAAAATCATCGGCGGCGGACATACGATCGCCGCCGTCGTCGGCCGCTGGGACATTATGAAGCTCTGTGAACGGCGGCCGGGCGGCGGGCCGCGCGTGATGTTCCAGGGAGGGACGTTCTCCTCCCATGCGACCTACACCCTGACCGGAGCGGCGATGATCCGGCATCTTGTCGGACAGGCAGACCGCATCTATCCCCGCCTTGCGGCCTCCGGCGAGAGGCTGCGCCGGGGCGTGGAAGCCGTTTTCCGCGACGAGGGTGTCGAAGCCGCCTGTACCGGCGGGCCCGGAGACGTCCTGACCGGAAGCTCGCTCTTCATGGTGCATTTCCCGAGAAAGCCGTGGCCGGCCTTGACCCCGGAAGTGCTGAACGACCCCCTGTATTCCGACGTCGCGTTCCGTGAGGAAACTCTCAAGCTCGCCCTGCTGACCGAGGGCGTGCATGTCATGCACGGCGGCGGGGCGATCTCCACGGCCCATGCGGCCGCGGATATCTCCCGGACGATCGAGGCCTACGGCCGGATCGCCGCCCTGATGAAAAGATTTCGAGATTGATTTTCCGATCCGTTCCCCGGGGCGGTTTGTCCGACGCGGCGTCCGCCCGAGGGCGAAAGCGAAAACGATCGGACGCCGAATGAGGCCGGGCCGGAATTTTTCAACGGGGGAGCGTCAGCTTTTTTCGGGGCTTTCCGTCGAGCGGAGCATTTTGTTGTTCCAAAGCCTGACGATCAGGATGTGGTCCTTGAGGTCCGGCGTCCATTCGAAGACGCCTTTCTTGAGAGGGACGAGGGCCTTGCGGATGGAAAAGAGGGGAAGGAGGGAATGCCTTTCGACGGCTTGCTCGAGGCGGGTCTCGTCCGCCGTGTCGCGGTATCGGCCCAGGATCTGCAGGTCGGCGCCGTTCGGGTTTTCGGAGAAGATCTCGAGCTCCCGGATCCGGGGAAACATCTTGGTTTCATAAGAAAACGACGGGGCGAGGAAGCGGTTGGAGTCGAGGGGGATGCAGAGAAACGGGCCCTGAACGGGGAGCCATCCGTTCTTGTAAAGGAATCGGACGGTCCGGGCGGGGCTTTGCTCGATTTCGAAGGCCATCCGGCGTGAAATGTTCTGGCTGGGATCCACGGCGTATTCGACTTCCAGAGCGTCAAACGTCCGGTCTCCGCATTCGAGGAGGAGTTTGCAGGGAACGATCTGGGCGTCCTTGATGCGCATGAAGATTTTCGCTTCGCCGCTTGACGAGGGTATTCCTTAGCACGGAGGATTCCGAATTGTCAAATCACCAGGCCGATGTCCGCCGGGCGAGGACGCGGGATTCCGCGTCTCAGTCCTGTTGAGAAGGGGAGCGCGGCCCTATTGAAAAGGACAGGCGAAACATTTAAGATGAAGGCCCCGGGAGAGGCCGCGCGCTTCCCGGAGAGCGAGCGGGCATAACTCAGTGGTAGAGTGCGAGCTTCCCAAGCTCGGAGTCGCGGGTTCGAATCCCGTTGCCCGCTCCATTTTTTTCGGCCATGCGAAAGACCTGGCGACTGTGGTTTGAGCCCGAACCCGAAAGGGGCTCCTGGAACATGGCCGCGGATGAATACCTTTTCTCCTGCCTGTCCGATGCGCCGGTCACGTTTCTCCGCATCTACGCCTGGGTCAGGCCCACGGTCTCCCTCGGCCGCTCCCAGCAGGCGGAGCGGGTTGTGGATGAGGACTTCTGCCGGCGGAAGGGCGTGGACATCGTCCGTCGCGCCACGGGCGGGAAAATGGTCCTTCACGACAGGGAAGTGACGTATTGTCTCTCCTCCTCCGACAGAGATCTGTTCGGCGATACGGTCCGGGGATCCTACCGGCTCATCTCCGCCGCTCTGGCCGCAGGGCTTGCGAAGCTCGGACTGCGCGCCGCTTTGGCCGGAGCGCCTCCTGAGGAATACGCCCGCGGCGCGCTTCCCTGTTTTTCCCATCCCGGACGGGACGAGCTTCAGGTGGCCGGGAAAAAAATCCTGGGCAGCGCGCAGAAACGACGGGGCGGAATGTTTCTGCAACACGGCTCGCTCCCTCTGGCGCACGACGAAGGCCTGT
Source organism: Candidatus Aminicenantota bacterium (assembly GCA_016933515.1). Taxonomy (GTDB): domain Bacteria; phylum Acidobacteriota; class Aminicenantia; order Aminicenantales; family JAFGAV01; genus JAFGAV01. The sequence continues at coordinate 13,478 of JAFGAV010000005.1, read as the reverse complement.
TGCGTTCGGCCGCCCGGCTGCCGGATTCGGAGGCGGAAATCCGCATGACCTCCTTGGGCGAGCTCCTCGGCCGTCCGGTTTCCTGGGGGGAAGCCGCCGGCCGCCTCAGGGAAGGATTCGCCGAGTTCTTCGGGGTGGATCTGGAGGAACAGCGGTTCTCCCCTGAGGAGCGCGGCGCCGTCAGGCGGCTCCAAAAGGAGAAATATGAAGACGCGGGCTGGACGTGGTCCGGCCGCCTTTCCCGGCCGGGCCGGGAAGAATGCGGGAGGCCGGGGCCGAGTTGATTTTTTGTCATCGGGGTGTTAGCATTTTTCCGGAAAACGGAGAACGCGGTGAATGAGCTAGAAGAGCTGGCCAAGGTGGATGTGAAGGCGCTGCCCGCTCTTCCTTCCCATCTTCTCGACGACCTTCACCAAAAGGTATTGAAAAACCTCCATTTGGAGCTGGGATCGGGGCCCATTCTTTACATGCTTTCGCCCTCGTATTCCGTTCTCAATCCCCGGGCGAGCGAAGCGGTCGGAGATCTCATCGCCAAGATCGGGCCGATTCTCGATTTCCTCAAGGAAGCGATCGTCCAAAACCTGGCCGCCTATTCCGTTCTGCTCGACGTCAACAGCTATTTCATTGAGCAGAACAGCCATCTCGTCCTGGCCCGGCTGAGGGAGCGCGATTCCGGCGGGCGCCGCTTCGAGATCAAATTTTACACCCATGCCCCCATGGAGCTCCTGTCGCACTACGAGGACAAGATCTACATCGGCAGGGATTTTCTCGATTTGTTCGCATTCCCGCGGAAATATTTCGGACTCCGTGATCTCCTGGCTTCCCTGAAGGCCAAGGCGGGAACGCTCATCGAGAACGCCCAGCCGAAGCTCAAAAGCCCGTTGGAATATGCGTCCTTTCTTCAGGAAATCCAGGAATCGGTCAATGAGCTCGAGTCAGAAAGCGCGTTCATCCTTGATTCGCTTCCGCCTCAAATCGACTTCAAAAAAATCGGGGGGAAGGAGCTCATCGAGATCAACGCCCAGTACCGGACGATCAACCATTATCTCATCGAGCTTAACGACGAGCTCGGGGAATTTGAGAACCTGCTGCGCTACAAGCAGGAGACCGATTTCGTCCGCTACGTGACCAAATACAAAAAGGACGTGACCAATCTCATTTCCTACATCAACATCAAAGTCAACGGACTCCTGGCCCATAAAATCCAGGCGCACAAATCCCGATCCGGCTGATCGGAAAAGCGCCGCCGCCCCCGGGGCCCTGAAACGAGGCTCAGGGCTCTTGCTCTCCGGCAGGAGAGGCTTCCCGAACCGTAATGTCGGCGTGGGTCGTGGACAGGAGGACGGGCGGCATTCCTTCCAGGTCCGAAAAAACCCGAAGCAGAGATAGCCCGTTGCTCCTGCTGAGCGAGGGCGTCTCGGAAATCTCCCACCGGATGTCGCCGTCCCGGGCGCGGCATTCGATAGGCGACCGGGCCGCGGCCGGCCAGAGCAATTCGAGGGCGGCGTACTGCCCCTCGACCCGAATGCCCGCGGCGACCGATGAGGGTTCGAGCCGCACGGCCGCATGCTTCTGCCTGATCATCGTCCGCCCGCTGAAATTCCTGAGGATGATGTCTCCGTAGCTCGTGGCGATTTCGATCTCGGAGGCCGTCAGCCCCTCTCCCCGGACCGTCATGTTCCGACCCAGGATGTTCACGCGGCCCGTCGCGTCCACGATCTCGGTCCGGCCGTAGGAATTCGAGACGTCGATGACGCCCCGGACGCTCCGCAGCGCGACGACCGCGTGCCGGCCCCTGACCGCGACCGTTCCCGTGTGCGCCAGGCTCACGGTTTGGTACGAACTGTCGACGGCTGTCGTCCCAGCCAGGCGCAGCGCCGTCACGCGGGAGTGGGGAGCGTTGACCGTGACGTCGCCGGAGACGTCTTCCACGGTGACCGGCCCGTAGGCGTGCTCGATCTTGAGGTTTCCTTTGACTCTTGCGGTGAAGACCGCGGCATGACCGTTTCTGATCGAACAATCGGAGGAGAGGTCAACCGCCGCGACGTCTCCGTGTCTGTTCTCCAGAAGGAGCGTTCCCCTGACCTCGCCGGCCTCAACCCGACCGTGGGAATTCGAGATGACCGTATCGCCGGTCCGGAAGGTCTTCACCCGTCCGTGGCCATTGCGGACCGTCACGTTCAAGCCCTCCGGCACCGAAAGCGTGAGATGCGTCTCATGGTTGCGAAGAGGGAGGTCGGGCCGGCCGGCCGAGACGATCACTTTTTCTCCGTCGTTCCTGATGATCAGGCCGAGGCGTTCGGCGGCGCGGCGCGCGTCCGCCTCTTTTCTCCGCCAGACCGTTTTGGTCAGCGTGACGGTCATGTTTTCTCTCGCCTCGCCCAGGACCTTCACGCTTCCGTGCTCGTTCACAACCTCCAGAGTCCGGGAAAAGGGAGGCAAGAGTTCGCCCGACTCCTCAAAGGTAAAGGCCCGGCCCAGGCGAATGAAGGGGCCGTCCCAGGCCCAGCGGACTTTCCAGTTCTCCATCTCGCCGTTTTCGTAGTGGGTGAGCACGATCCCGGCGGCGATGATCAGGAGCAGAAGAAAAAACTCCCGGGTTTTCATCATTCCCCCGGTACGGGCGGCTTCGGCCGGCGCGCTTTTTTCGCCGTCAGGCCGACGAAGAGCTTCCATGCTCCCCAGGCGATGAGAACGAGGGGCCAAAGGCGGGCCAAGGGACGCAGGACGTCGATGTCGAAGTTCTCGAGCAGCAGCAAGCCGCCGACCGTGACCAGGATGAGGCCCCAGAAAAAGGAATCCTTGTATTTTTTCGCGGTGGCCATCTCACATCTCTCCGGTCTCTTATTTCTTTTTTTTGAGAGAGTCGGTCAGAAGCTTGACGCCGAAGAGGACGATCACCGCCGGCCAGAAATCGGCGATATGGGCGTAACTGATGACCTGATAGTTGGCCAGGAGGAAGATGGCGCCCAGAGCGATCAGGATCAGGCCCCAGACGATCGAACCGCTTCCGGTCTCGATCTTGAAGCCGCCGCCGTCCGGCTCCTCTTCAAGCTGAAGGGCGGCCTGGTTGATCCGCTTGGCCGTCTGGACGGACTCGATGAGCTGGAAGAACCAGAAGCCCGCCAGGAGAAGCCCGAAAAAGGGCTGTCCGCCCGCGTGCTCCTGGAGCGTGACCAGGCCGGCGAAGATCACGATGTAGACCAGCCCCTTGGTGTATTCCCGGTTGTAGATCGAACCCAGGCCGGGGAAGAGAGCCGACAGGACTCCGGCGAGGCCCGGCGACTTGGGGGGTTTCTTGACGATGATTTTGTCGTTCATGGATGTGCCTCCGTGTTACGTGGGATTTATCTCTGATCTCCGCCGAGAGGCGGCAGATTTTCCAACGAAACGATGACCTGTTCCCGGGCTCCGCCCAGAGAATCCGCGATCGATTCGGCTCGGGCGTAGAGCCGGGTGATTTTGCTGTAGCCGGCATGCATCTGGCGGTTGAGGGTTTTGATCATCCGCCCGCCGACCGGAGTGAAGGCCAGGACCGCGATGAAGGCCGTGACGAGAAACGCGCCGGCCAGGACGGGTTGAATAGCGGGCTTGAAGACGAAGACGGAAAAACGGCGTCGCGGAGCGGCCGTCGAGGGCACGGCCTGCAGTCGGGCCATGAGGGCCGGTCCGGGATCGAGGTCGCCGATTCCGGCCAGGGCGGCATCGGTCCTTTTCAGAAGCTCAAGGCATCCGGTGCAGGCCGGGCACCGGGAGAGATGAAAAGAAATCCGGGCCTTCTCCTCGGCCCTGAGGTTGTTCTCGAGGTAGCCGGGAAGAAGCTTTTCGACGTCTTTACAGCGCATGTCCCTGTTCCTCGGCCCGGCGCAGAAGTCCGGCCAGCCTGAGCTTGGCGCGGCTGACCCGGGATTTGACCGTTCCCACCGGAAGTTTCATGATCTCCGCCACATCCTCATAGGCTTTGCCCTGGATGTCCTTGAGAATGACGGCCATCCGCATGTCCGGCGGAAGACCGTTTAAGCCTTTCCAAAGGAGGGCGCGGTCCTGTCGGGAGGCCAGGCTGTCCTCGGGATTCGAAAACGGCCCCGCCGTCCTGGAGACGGCCTCCTCGAAGTCGTCCCGGTTCCTTTTTTCCCACCGCGTCCGCCGGTAGGCGTCGATGAGATGATTCTTGGCCATGGTCAACAGCCAGGCGTCGAAATTTCTCTCCTTGTCGAACGTGCGCAGGGAATGGAAGACTTTGAGGAAAATCTCCTGGGTTTGGTCTTCGGCTTCGGCGCGGTTCCCGGTGAACTGATAGGCCGTGTTGAAGATTTTTTCGGCGTACGATTGAACGAGCATCGTCCACGCTCCCGGGCGGTCCTCCAGGCATCCGTTGATGATCTCTTTCACTTCCACTCAATACACTCCGATAGACGAGCGGAAGGGACCGAGAGTTCCCTGGGCAGGAAAAATTTTACGGGGCGGATCACAACCCCTGTGAAAGGCCGAGGCGCGCGTGGACGGAACACCGGGAACAGCTCCGGCCTTATTGTAGTCCGGAGGACATCCGGATCCAAGAGCGGGAAGCCCGCCCTCCGGCCGGAGAAAACCCCTTTCTCTTCCGGAGGTTCCGATGCTTCCCGGCTTTCCTTCAACGGGGCTTCGGCCCCCACGTCCCCATCACCCCGGCCCCCTCACCGCCTCTTTGAGTCCGTATCGAGCCGGGGTTTTTCCCCATCCTCACATTAAGCCGCGAACGAAGCGGAAGCAAGGCTTTCCGCCGGATTGTCGTTTCTTTTCCGATTCTGTCGCTTTTTGTCGGTTTCCAGGTTGCGTATCGAGGTTTCTTGACGGCCCGGCGAAAATTGATTATAAAAGATATGCAAATGACACTCCCGGACAAGACGGAAAGGCGCCTCTCGTCATGGAAGGAGATCGCCGAGTATCTCGGCTGGGATGAGAGAACTTGCTTGCGGTGGGAGAAGAATCTCGGTCTGCCCGTTCACAGAATCGATCCGAAATCCAAGCGCTCCCGCGTTTTCGCCTATGCCGGAGACCTCGATCGGTGGTTGGCCGAAAGGAAAGGGCAACCCTCGCCGGAAGACCCGGAGCCGCAGAAGAGGCGGGAACGAGGGGGACGCACGGCAAGGCAGGCGGCAAGAGCGTTCAAGAGGATGCAAACGCCGTTTTTTGTCGCCGCGGCGGCCGGGGTGCTGTCCTTGGCGATTTTTGTTCTTTTTGATCGGTCCGACGGACCGGCGGACTTCAAGATCCGGGGCTCGACGCTCGTGATCTTGGACAAAGGGGGGCGGGAGCTTTGGAGTTACGACACCGGAGTGAAGAAACTCCGGGGCGAAGATTTCTACCGTCGGCGCTTTCCCTATCCGGTGCTGGACCCGCATCTCTTCGACAAAGAATACCCCTTTCTGGTTATCCGCGACATCAACAGCGACGGACGTCCGGAAGTGGTTTTCGCCGCCCAGTCCGAAGAACCGTTGGACATGGGGCCCCTCGTCTGTTTCGATCACCGCGGGCGGCGGCTGTGGACGTTCGAGCCCGGACGCGAAATGGCGTATGGATGCAGGACGTACTCCAACGATTACTATGTCGAGGTGCTCGATGTCTGCGACCTCGAGGGAGACGGCCGCGCGGAGATCATCACCGTTTCCAATCAGATTCCCTTTTTTCCGACTCAGGTCGCGGTCCTGAACGCGGAGGGAAGAGTCGTGGGGGAATACTGGCATGCCGGCCGTCTCAGCCGGTTCGAGGCCGTGGACCTCGACGGGGACGGCCGCAAGGAGCTCGTTTTCGGAGGAAAGAACAACGAGTACCGCAAGCCGTGCCTGGTCATCCTCGACTCGGCGAACGTCCGCGGAGGCTCCCCCCAAATGTCCGAATCTTACCGGAACAACACGTTCGCGGAAGGCGGGGAAAGACGTTATGTTCTTTTTCCGAGAACGGCCGTCGATAAGATCGAAGATCCCGCGGGGGACGTCATCAGGGGAATCCAGATTCTACAGAACGGGCATATGGCCCTCTGGACGGGAGCCTCGAACATCTGCTATGAAATCGACGGCCAAGGGCAGCTGACGGCCGTTCGTTTGAGCGACGGCTTCCGCAGCAAATTCAACCGGTATCAAGCCGAAGGCCGGATCGCGGGCGGCGAACTGGACGAAGTGTCGTTCACCCTCGGTTTGGCGGTCCAGGTTCTCTATTACGACGGTCGGGGATGGGAATCCGATCCGTTCCTTGTCTCCGCCGGCCTGAATGAAACAACGGGCGGCACTCTCAAGCTTCGGTGAACCGCCGTCTTCTTGACTTGCCTCTCCGGATATGACAGCATAGGCCCGAAAATTGGATTGAACTTTTTTGGATACGCGGGTCCGGACGACACGGCCCGTCTTTTTTCACATCGACGGAAAGGAGGCTCCATGGAAGGCATCGTCGGCTACGGCGCCTACATCCCCCGCAACCGCATCAAGGTCGAGGAGATCGCCAAGGTTTGGGGAGCGGACGCGCCCAGCTACAAAAAGGGACTCATTCTCGAAGAAAAATCCGTTCCCTCGCCCGATCAGGACACGATCACCATGTCGGTCGAGGCCTCGCGGAACGCCCTGCGGCGGGCGAAAATCGATCCCCGCCTGATCGGGGCCGTGTACATCGGTTCGGAATCGCACCCTTACGCCGTCAAGCCTTCGGGAACGGTCCTGGCCGAAGCCCTGGGGGCGACTCCCGACGTTCGCACCGCCGATTTCGAGTTCGCCTGCAAGGCCGGAACGGAAGGCATGTTCGTTGCCTTCGGGCTGGTCAAGGCCGGGCTCATCACCTACGGCCTGGGAGTGGGCGCCGACACCTCGCAGGGCGCTCCCGGCGACGCGCTGGAGTACAGCGCCGCGGCCGGAGCGGCGGCCTTCATCTTCGGCCGCGAGAACATCGTGGTCGAGGTCCTGGCCACTTATTCCTTCACCACCGATACTCCGGACTTTTGGCGTCGGGAATACCAGTACTATCCCCAGCACGGCGGCCGCTTCACCGGAGACCCGGCCTATTTCAAGCACATCACCGGCGCGGCGCGCGGCATCCTGAAGCAGACGGGGATGAAACCCGAGGATTTCGCCTACGTCGTCTTTCACCAGCCCAACGGAAAGTTCCCGCTCCGGGCGGGAGAGATGCTCGGTTTCAAGAAATCCCAGATCGAGCCCGGCTGGCTCGTCCCGCTGCTGGGCAACACGTATTCCGGCTCCTCGCCGCTGGGCCTGACGGCGACCCTCGACATCGCCCGGCCGGGTGACAGAATCCTGCTCGTGAGCTACGGCTCGGGCGCGGGATCGGACGCGTTCGTTCTCAGGACGACGTCGCGCCTGGACGAAGTCCGGGACCTCGCCCCCCGAACGCGCGACCTGCTCAACGCGAACAAACGCTACCTCGAATACGGCGAGTACGCCAAGTTCCGGCACAAGATTCGGAAGGCCGAGTAGGAGGACGAAGATGAGAGACGTAGCCGTCATCGGCGTGGGCATGACGCCCTGGGGAGAGCTCTGGGACAAGTCGCTGCGGACGAATTTCGTCGAATCGGCCCTGCTCGCCATCCAGGACGCCGGCGTGGACAAGGTCGATTCGATGTTCGTGGGCTCGATGTCCTCGGGCGTGTTCGTCGGCCAGGAGCATCTGGCCTCTTTGTTGGCCGACTATTTGGGCTACGGCCCGATCCCAGCAGTGCGGGTCGAGTCGGCCTGCGCCTCGGGCGGGCTGGCCTTCAAACTGGGATTCCTCGAAGTCGCCTCGGGCGTGAGCGACATCGTTCTCGTGGGCGGCGTGGAGAAGATGACCGACGTCAACGGCAGCGAAGCCACTTACGCCCTGGGAACGGCCGCCGATCAGGAGTATGAATGCTTCCACGGCGTCACCTTCCCCGGCCTGTACGCCTTGATCGCCCGGGCGCACATGGAGACATACGGGACGACGCGCGAGCAGCTGGCCATGGTGGCGGTCAAAAACCATGAGCACGGCTCGCTCAATCCCTTGGCTCAGTTTCCTTTCAAGATCACGGTCGACACGGTCCTGAAGTCGGTGCTCATCGCCGATCCCCTGCGCATCCTGGATTGCTCTCCGATCACGGACGGCGCGGCGGCGGTCGTTTTGGCCCCGGTCGAATGGGCGAAGACATTGAAAAAACCCATGGTCAAGATCACGGGCGTGGGCCATGCCACGGACACGATCGCTTTGAGCGACCGCCGGGACATCACCTCTCTCGACGCCGTCGAAAAGGCGGCGGAGCAGGCTTATAAGATGTCCGGCCGGAAGCCCTCCGACCTGAGCCTGGCCGAGGTTCACGACTGTTTCACGATCGCCGAGATCTGCGTCACCGAAGCTCTGGGTCTGTTTCCCAAGGGGCGGGGCGGAGAAGCCGTGGAACAGGGCTTGACCCGGTTGGGAGGAAAGATTCCGGTGAACGTGAGCGGCGGGCTCAAATCCAAGGGCCATCCCGTGGGCGCCACGGGAGTGGCCCAGATCGTGGAACTCGTCAAGCAGCTCCGCGGCGAGGCGGGTCCGCGCCAGGTGAAGGACGCGCGGGTGGGCCTGGCCCAGAACATGGGGGGTTCGGGAGGAAGCTCCGTGGTCCACATCTTGGAAAAGATGTAAAAGGAGACAAACGATGCCGACACCTTCGCGCAACTGGAGAGAAACGCCGCAGCGCTATCGGTTCGAAGCCGGCCGTTGCAAAAATTGCGGATTCGTCGCCTTTCCTCCGCGAGTCATTTGCCCGCGCTGCCGAGGACGCGAATTCGATACCGTCGTCCTGCCCGATCAGGGCAAGCTCTTGACCTACACCGTCATCCGCGTCCCGCCGCAGCCTTTCGCCGACCAGGCCCCATACGCCGTGGGCATCGTCGAGCTCGAAAACGGCGTGCGGGTGACCGCCCAGATCGTGGACATCGAATTCGATCGTCTTCAAGTCGGTCTTCAGGTCAAGACCGAATTCCGCCGAGTCTCCGACGACGGCCCGGCGGGCGTGATCGCCTACGGATACAAGTTCGTCCCCGCCTGAGGACGGAAGAAGGAGGCGGCCGTGTTCAGGATCGAGAGCCAGGTCGACACCAAGAGCCCGGAGTTCCAGGAGAACGCCGAGGCCATGCGGAGGACGGTCGAGGAATACAGGCGGCGCCTGGCCGAGATCAAGCTGGGCGGGCCGGAGAAATACCGGCAGCTCCACAAATCGCGAAAGAAACTCCTCGCCCGGGAGCGCCTGGACAAGCTGTTCGACAAGAACACGCCCTTTCTCGAGCTTAGCCCTCTGGCCGCCTGGGGCATGTACGACAACGAAGCCCCCGCGGCCTCGATGGTCACGGGCGTGGGCCTCGTCCACGGCCGGGAGGTTCTTGTCGTGGCCAACGACGCGACGGTCAAGGGCGGGACCTACTTTCCCATGACCATAAAAAAGCACATCCGCGCTCAGGAAGTGGCCCTCGAGAATCGGCTGCCGTGCATCTATCTCGTGGACTCGGGCGGGATTTTCCTGCCCTTTCAGTCGGGCACATTCCCCGATAAAGAGCACTTCGGCAGGATTTTTTTCAATCAGGCGAGGCTCTCCGCCCTGGGCATCCCGCAGATCTGCGCGGTCTTGGGATCGTGCACGGCCGGCGGCGCCTACGTTCCGGCCATGTCGGATGAGACCGTCATCGTCCGAAAGCAGGGGACGATCTTCATCGGCGGCCCGCCGCTCGTCAAGGCGGCGACGGGCGAGGAGGTCAGCGACGAGGATCTGGGCGGCGCAGACGTTCACTGCCGCATCTCGGGAGTCGCGGACCATTACGCCCTCGACGACGAGCACGCCCTGGCCATCACGCGCAACATCGTCGAGACGCTCGATCGGCCGCCGAGGTTCGCGCTGGACACGGCCGAGCCGGAGGATCCCTACTACGATCCCCAGGAGCTCTACGGCATCGTCCCCCGGGACCTGCGCAAGGCGTTCAACATCAAGGAGGTCATCGCCCGCCTGACGGACGGGAGCCGCTTCCAGGAGTTCAAGGAGCTCTACGGCCCGACGATCGTGTGCGGATTCGCCCGGATCATGGGCTATCCGGTCGGCATTCTGGCCAACAACGGCGTTCTCTTCTCCGAGAGCTCGGTCAAGGGCGCCCACTTCGTCACGCTGTGCGCCATGCGCAAGATCCCCATCGTCTTTCTTCAGAACATCACCGGATTCATCGTCGGCAAACAGTACGAGCACGGCGGCATCGCCAAGGATGGAGCCAAGCTCGTCCATGCCGTGGCCAACGCCGACGTGCCTAAGTTCACGGTCATCGTCGGCGGCTCCTACGGCGCGGGCAATTACGCCATGTGCGGACGGGCTTACGGGCCGCGCCTGCTGTGGATGTGGCCGAATGCCCGGATCAGCGTCATGGGCGGGGAGCAGGCGGCCAACGTCCTCCTCACGGTCAAGATCAAGCGCCTCCAGGAAGAGGGGGTCAAGATGACCGAGGAGGAGAAGGCCAAGCTCATGAAGCCCATCCTCGACAAGTACGAGGAGGAGGCCAGCCCCTACTACAGCTCGGCCCGGCTGTGGGACGACGGCATCCTCGAGCCGCTCGAGACGCGCCAGGCCCTGGCCCTGGGCATCGCCATGAGCCTCAACGCGCCCATCCCCGACTTCAAGGTCGGCATTTTCCGGATGTAGGCCATGGCCGCCGAGTATGAAACGATCCGTGTCGAGGACGAGGGGGCGGTCGTCCGCTTTGTTCTCCACAGGCCCGACCTTCGAAACGCGTTCAACTCCCGAATGATCGAGGATCTGCGGGGCGCCCTGGGCGATGTCGAAAAAAAGCGCGGCCTGAGGGTCCTCGTCCTGACGGGCGCGGGCAAGGCGTTCTGCGCCGGGGCGGACCTGAATTGGATGCGCGAGGTCATCCGCTATTCCTTCGAGCAGAACCTGGACGAGTCCCGGGCCATCGCCGATTTCCTCTACCGGCTCTACAGCCTGCCCGTCCCGACGATCGCCCGGGTGAACGGGTCGGCCATCGGCGGCGGCACGGGATTCCTTTCGGCCTGCGACATCGCCGTCGCCTCCGAGGAGGCGGTTTTCGGGCTGAGCGAGGTCAAGATCGGCCTCGTTCCGGCCGCGATCTCGCCCTATGTCCTGCGCCGGATCGGCGAGAGCCGGGCGCGGGAGTATTTTCTGACGGGCGAACGGTTCGGCGCGGCCCGAGCCCGCGAGATCGGGCTCGTGAACCGCGTCGCGGCCGCGGAGAAGCTCGATGAAGCCGTCGACGGAATGGTGAGGCTCCTTCTCGGCTCCGGGCCCGAAGCCCTGGCCAAGTGCAAGGAGCTGATTCAAACGACGCCGCGGTTGAGTTTTGAGGAAGTCCAGGAGTATACGGCCCGAATGATTGCCGGCTTGAGAGTGAGCGCCGAGGGTCAGGAGGGCATGGCCTCCTTCCTGGAAAAGAGAGCGCCCCGCTGGACGGAGGATGCGTGAGGACCGCAGGCAAGGTTTTCGACAAAATCCTGGTCGCCAACCGAGGAGAGATCGCCGTGCGCATCATCCGCGCCTGCCGCGAGCTCGGCATCCGCAGCGTGGCCGTCTATTCCGAAGCCGACCGCGCCGCCCTCCATTGCCGGATGGCCGACGAGGCCGTGCCTGTCGGTCCGGCGCCCTCCCTGGAGAGCTACCTCAACATGGACCGCATCCTCGAGGCGGCCCGCAGCACGGGGAGCCAGGCGATCCATCCCGGCTACGGATTCCTGGCCGAGAATTCGGATTTTTGCCGGCGTTGCGAGAAAGAAGGCGTCGTCTTCATCGGCCCCAACTCGGCGGCGTTGGAGCTCGTGGGCGACAAAGTCCGGGCCCGCCAGGCCATGGAGAAGGCGGGCGTGCCCATCATCCCCGGGATGAAGAGCGCGGCCGCCGACGACGAGACGTGCGTCTCCCAGGCGGAAACGATCGGCTATCCGGTCATGGTCAAAGCCTCGGCCGGCGGCGGCGGAAAAGGCATGAGAATCGTCGGTTCCGAGGACGAGCTCCGGCCGGCGCTCGAGGCGGGCAGACGCGAGGCCAAAGCGGCTTTCGGCGACGATTCCGTCTACCTGGAAAAATGCATCGAGGAGCCGCGGCACGTGGAGTTCCAGGTCCTGGCCGACAACTTCGGGAAAACGGTCCATCTTTTCGAGCGGGAATGCTCGATCCAGCGGCGGCATCAGAAAATCATCGAGGAATCGCCCTCGCCCGCGCTCGACCCGAAGCTTCGGGCGCGGATGGGCGAGACGGCGCGCAAGGTCATGATGACGGCCGGATACAACAACGCCGGAACGGTCGAGTTCCTTCTCGACCGGGACAAGAATTTCTATTTTCTCGAAGTCAACGCCCGGCTCCAGGTCGAGCATCCGGTGACCGAAGCGGTGACCGGAGTGGACCTCGTTCACCAGCAAATCCTCGTCGCCTCGGGCCGCAAACTTTCGCTCCGGCAGGAAGAACTCAGGCAGCGCGGGCACGCCATCGAGTGCCGCATCTACGCCGAGGACGCGGCCAACCGGTTTCTGCCTTCGCCGGGGCGCATCCTTTTTCTGAGAGAGCCCTCCGGCCCGGGCGTGAGGCACGATTGCGGCATCTTCAGCGGCTGGGACGTGCCCATTCACTACGACCCCATCCTGGCCAAACTCATCGTCTGGGCCGAGGACAGAGAAGCGGCTTGTCGCCGGATGCTGGCCGCGCTCGACGACTACGTGCTCCTCGGGATCCGCACGCCGATTGCTTTCCTCAAGGACGTCGTCCGGCATCGGGTGTTCCGGGACGGCATGGCGACCACGGGATTCATCAAGGAGCACATGGATGGCTGGGTCGAAGGCGCCAAGGACGGGGAGAAGCGGAGGCTGGCTCTGGCTGCGGCGGCCTATCTCGCCCTGGACCGCAAACCCGCGACCCGTCCCGGGGCCGCGGGAGCGCGGGAAGCGTATTCGCCCTGGAAAACGATCGGACGATGGCGGCAGGGGGAGTGACGAGCCATGGAATTCGAATTTCTGATCGACGGGGACAGGGAAACGCTCGAGGCCGAGGCGGGCCGGGACGCGTTCAAGATTCTCAGCCCGGAGGGCGCGATCGCGATCGACATTCGCCGCGTTTCGGATAACGGCCTGTCCGTTCTTCTCAACGGCCGTTCTCATGAGGTGCACCACGCCCGGGACAAAGACAGGCTCCTCATTTGGGTGGACGGGGAGCTGTTCGAGGTTCGGGAGCCAGCCGAGGACGTCCGGGGACGCGGGGCGGACGACGGAGCGAGCGAAGGCCTGTGGCGCATCGCCTCGCCCATGCCCGGCAAGGTCATCAAGGTCGTCGTGGCCGAGGGCGATCAGGTCCACAGGAACCAGACCCTGGCCGTGGTCGAAGCCATGAAGATGGAGAACGAGCTCAAGTCTCCCGGCGACGGTACGGTGAAAAAGGTCCACGCCTCGGCCGGCGACCTCGTGGACACCAACAAGCCCATCCTCGAGATCGAGGCCGG
>JAFGAV010000004.1 GCA_016933515.1 Candidatus Aminicenantota bacterium | reverse complement strand
TCCGGTGTGGCAGGCGACTCCGGTCTGCCGCACCGTAGCGAGAAGGGAGTCGGCGTCGCAGTCCGCACGGATCCGGACCAGGTCCTGGACGTTTCCCGACGTCTCGCCTTTCCGCCACAGGCGGCGCCGCGAGCGGGAGTAATAGCACATCCGCCCTTCGGCGAACGTCCGGCGCAGCGAATCGGGCGAGCTCCAGGCCAGCATGAGGACCTGGCCTTCCTCGTCCCGGACGATGGTGGGGATCAGGCTTCTCTCCCAGTCGAGCGAGCGGACAAATCCCTCGGCCAAATCGATCCGCCCCGTGTAAAGCGCCATGCCCAGCTGGACGTTCACGCCCAGCCGGGCGAGTCCGGCGGCTTCCTCCAAGTCGGCGACGCCGCCGGCCACCGTCAAGGCGTTCGATGTCAAGCGGCGCAGGCGCCGGGCCTGCTCGAGCGGAAAGCCGCCCAAGGAGCCCTCCCGCTCGACGCAGGTGAAAAGGAATTCCGAACAGTAAGGTTCAAGGCCGGGCAGGACGGATTCGACGTCCAGGTCGAGCCGCCGCCGCCACCCGTCGACAGCGATCTTTCCGCCGACCGTGTCCACGGCCACGATGAGGCGCTGCCGGCCGACGGCATTCCTGACCGCGCCCAGGAAATCCTCGTCGATTCCGCTTTTTTTGAAGGCCGCGGACCCGACAATGACCTTCCCTGCCCCGAGGGAAACGATTTCCCTGGCCCGTTCCGGCGTCCGGATGCCGCCGCCGACTCGGGACTCGGCGACCCGGGCGATTTCGGCGACGAGCCGGGCGTTTGTGCCCCGGCCGAGCGCGGCGTCGAGGTCGATGACCGCGACCTCGCCGAAGCGGTCGAATCCCGCGGCCAAGCTGACGGGGTCGTCCTGTTCCAGAACTTTCTCCCGGCCCCGACGCAATTGGACGGCACGGCCCTCCATGAGATCCACGGAAGCGATGATCATCGGACTTCCACTCCTCCGGCCCTGAGGCGGGCCTTGATATCGGAAATCGTCCACAGGCCGTCATGAAGGATCGACGCGGCCAGGACGGCGTCGGCGCGACCCACGAGGACGGCCTCCGCCATCTGGTCCGGACCGCCTGCGCCGCCCGAGGCGATGACCGGAACGTCGACCGCCTCGGAGACGGCCCGGATGAGCTCGAGGTCATAGCCCCGCCCGGTCCCGTCGCGGTCGATGGAATTGAGGAGAATCTCGCCCGCGCCGAGCGCCGCCGCCCGACACGCCCAATCGACCGCGCTCAGCCCCGCGGGGCGGCGTCCGCCGTGCGTCATAACCTCCCACGACGCTCCGGCGCGCAGGGCGTCGACGGACAGGACGACGCACTGCGAGCCGAAAGCGGCGGCCGCATCGGCGATGAGGCCGGGATTGAGGACGGCCGCCGTGGCCATCGAAACCTTGTCCGCCCCGGCCCGGAGGATCTCGCGGAAATCGCCGACCGTTTGGATCCCGCCGCCGACCGTGAGGGGGATGAACACCTCGGCCGACACCCTCTCCACGACCTCGATCAGGATTTTCCTGCTCCGGACCGTGGCGCCGACGTCAAGAAAAACCAGCTCGTCCGCCCCGCCGAGAGCATAGGCCCGCGCCCGCTCGACCGGATCTCCCGCGTCGCGGAGATTGCGGAACCGGACGCCCTTGACGACCCGCCCGGCGTCGATGTCGAGACAGGGAATGACCCGCGCGGCGCTCACGGCTTCCCCCAGCGCTCGAGAAGGCGCAATCCGAGCGCGCCGCTTTTTTCCGGGTGGAACTGAACGCCGAGGACGTTTCCCCTCCGGACGACGGCGGCGAAGCTCCGCCGGTATTCGGCCACGGCGGCCACCACTCCCGGCTCGGCGGGAACGGCGACGTAGCCGTGGACGAAATAGTAATAGCCGGAAAAATCCCAATCGTCCGGCCCGCGGGCTCCCGCTCCCTCGCGGAGCGCCCCGGAGCGGACGAAACTCCAGCCCATGTGCAGGCGCCTCGGGCCCTGAAGGCGCACGACGTTCCCGCGGAACGCTCCCAGCCCCGGCGCGCGGCCGTCCGACTCCTCGCTGTCCTCGAAGAGAAGCTGCATGCCGAGGCAAATGCCCAGGAACGGCCTGTCGGCGGCCAGCCATTCCTTCAAAGCCGCTGTCAGGCCGCGCCGCTCGAGCTCCCCGGCCGCGGCCCCGAAATGCCCCACTCCCGGAAGAACGACGCCCCGCACACCCGCGAGCTCACAGGGAGACGAAACGAGCCGGGAGCGAAGCCCGAGGCGGTCCAGGGACTTGCGCACCGAGTGGAGATTCCCCGCGCCGTAGTCGATGACGCCGATCACAGGACCCCCTTCGTGCTCGGCACCCGTCCGGCCGTCCGGCCGTCCCGCTCGCAGGCCTGGCGCATCGCCCGGCCGAAGGCCTTGAAGAGCGCCTCGGCCTTGTGATGATCGGAGCGTCCGTATTCGACGGCCAGATGGAAGGACGCGCCGAGCGCCGAGGCGAACCCCTGGAAGAAATCCTCTATGGTGTCGGCCGCCCAATCGCCGAGCTTGGCCGATCGGAGGCGAATGTCGAACCTGAGGAACGGCCGCCCCGAAAGATCCACGGCCGCCCGGGCCAGGCTCTCGTCCATGGGAAAAAGAAACGACCCGGCCCGGCGGATTCCGCGCCGGTCGCCGAGCGCTCTCCGGAAGGCCTCACCCAGGGCGATCCCCGCGTCCTCGACGGCGTGGTGCTGATCGACCTCGAAATCCCCGGCAATGTCGGCGGTAAGATCGAACGCGCCGTGCCGGGCGAACGCCTCAAGCATGTGGCCGAAGAAACCGATCGGGCATTTCACCCGGCCTGTTCCCTTCCCGTCGAGGTCCAGGGCGATGCGGATTCGGGTTTCACGGGTCTTGCGGTCGATCCCGGCTTTTCGCGGCTTTTTCACTTGAGCACCTCCTCGATCCGTGCGACATGGGGAATGATTTCCGCAGCGCCCGCTTTCCGAAGCTTTCGCGCCCACTCGGCTCGTCGCGGCCGTCCGGCCGGAAGCACGGCCACGGGCAGCGCTCCGGCTCCCCGGGCGGCGAGCATGTCGTCGGGGAGATCGCCGACATAGGCGGCGCGGCGGACGCCGAGCCTCTTCATGGCCAGGCGGACGCCGAAGGGATCCGGCTTCTTTTTCCGGCCCGCATCCTCCATGGCGACGACTACGGAAAAGAAGCCGGCCGCGCCGAATTTTTTCAGGGTGTGAAGGGCTTCGGCACGAGGCCGCCCGGTGACGATTCCGAGCCGGAAGCGGGCGGCCAGGCGCGCGAGGGCGTCCCTCGGCGGGAGCCAGGCTTCACGGGAAATCAAGCCTTCGCCGTTCTTTCCGAAATAGACGGCCTGAAAAAACCGGATGACGGCGGCGCGGGTCATCCGGATCCCCCGCGCCCGGAGAAAAGCCAGGACGAGGTCCCAGTCGTTGTTCGCCCCTCCGCTGAGTTTCCGGGCGTCGATGGCCTTCGCCGGCACCGGCTTGCCCAGGCAGCGCTCGAGGACGGCCTTCATCGTCTTCCGGCAGGACTCCCTGGTATCGACGAGCACGCCGTCCATGTCGAATAGAACGGCCTGCGGAGGCAGGAGCCCGCGGAGCGCGTCGAGAAGACGCTCGTTGTCTTTCCTTTTCCCCACCGTGATGCGCAGGCATCCCTCGAGCCGGGCCCGTCCGGCGATGTCCTTGACCAGGATGCCGGCCTTTTTCAGGCCTTGGGTGACCCTCGCCGCTCCCGGGCCGACCCGAGCGACGACGAAATTCCCGCCGCCGGGAAAGACCGGGACGCCGAGACGCGACAGCCCCGAGCCGAGGTGTTTTTTCTGCGCCGCCGCTTCCCGGCGCACGCGCCCCTGGTGGGCCCGGTCAGCCATCGCCGCCTCGGCGGCCAGGAGCGCGGCGGCGTTCACAGTGTATTCCGGGAGGACGGCGCCGAGTTTTCGGACGGCATCCGGCGCGGCCAGGACATATCCGAGCCGCAGCCCGGCCAGCCCGAAAAATTTGGAGAACGAGCCGATGACGACGAGATTCGGACGGCGGCGGAGCATCCCGCCGTGCCGGACACCCTCGAACAGGGCGTAGGTTTCATCGACCACCACGGGGATCGCTCCGGCCCTGTCCAGGATTTTTCCGAGAACGGGGCGGGAGGCGACCGTTCCCGTCGGATTGTTGGGGGTGACGACGACGACGAGCCGGATCCCCTCCCCGATTTTTTCGAGCACGGCCTTCAGGGGAAACGACAAATCGGGCTCGTAGAGGACGGACGCGACCTTCGCCCCGCGCAGCCGGGCCGCTTTATCGTAGACGGCGAAGGACGGGCCGGGGAGAAGGATTTTTCCTCGGGGCGGGACAAGGGCCCGGACGGCGGCGTGGATGGCTTCGTCGGCCCCGTTGGTGAGAAGAACGTTTTCCGGGCGGACGCGGTGAAAAGCGGCGGTCGCGGCCGCAGCCCGGCTCGGGTCCGGATAACAGGCCAGGTCCCGGGCCCTGAGACCGCGGACGGCGCGGATGGCGGCCGGCGACGGCCCCCAGGCGTTCTCGTTGAGGTGAAACCGAATTCCGGCCGGGGCGGGCGTTCCGTTCCTTTTCATCACAGCACGACCTTTTCGAATGTGTATTCCAGAATGTCGGAGGCGCCCATTTTTTTGAGCCTCGGGATGAGCCGGGCGACCTCCTCCCGGCGGACGGCGATCTTGACCGCGAAGCCGAGACGGCCGTGGAGCGGAGCGACGGTCGGCGATTTCATGCAGGGGAGGGATTTGACGATCGCGTCGAGCCTTTCCTCCGGCACGTTCATTTCCAGCATGACCCGGTCCTGGGCGTCGAGCACGGCCCGAAAGAGCATCGCCAGCTCCTCGATGCGCTCCCGCTTCCGGCGGTCCCCGAGGGCGGCCGGGTGGGCGATGAATCGGGTCGTGGACGACAGCAGCCGGGCGACCGTGCGCAGCCCGTGGCCCTCGAGCGTCCGGCCCGTGGACACGTTGTCGATGATCATGTCGGCGTCGCCGGGCGGGAAAACCTCGGTGGCGCCGAAGGTCCTGAGGAAGACATAGTCGTATCCCCTCTTCTCGAGGAAGTTCTTCGACAGGTTTTCATACTCCGAGGCGACCAGGATTTTCCGTCTCCGGAGGGCGCGGCCGTCGAGCGCGCGCGGCGCCGCCGCCACGACGCGCACCGGGTTGAAGCCGAGGTCAAGGATCTCCCGGACCTCGGCCCGCGTTTCGACGATCCAGTCCAGGCCGGCGAAGCCGACGTCATGGGCGCCGAGCTCGATCAGCTTCGGGATGTTCTGCGGCTTCATGATCTTGGCCTCGACGCCGGGATGGGCGACGCGGGGCAGATAGACGCGATCGTCGTGCTCGACGCCCAGCCCGGCGTCGTTGAGCAGCTTGATGACCCTTGGGTAGAGCCGCCCCTTGGGAACGACCATTTTCAGGCGCTTCACCGCCGGCCTCCGTCGGACGGCGCGGCAGCCGTATCGGCAAAAACACACGGATTGACGAGATTCGACATAAAGACTTCTCCTGGTAAAAGAAATCAGGCGGGGGAAACGAGTGTTATCGGGCGGCGGGGCGCCCGTGGAAATGGCGGCGCAGACCGGCGGCGGTCGCGAGCGGCGTTGCGGTCGGCGTCAACATGCGCGTTATACTATGAAATCCCCGGCCGCCTGTCAAGCCCGTATCGGCTCCATGACGTTTTGTGTGGCCCTTTAGCTGGAGCCTTGGGCCTCAGACTACAATTCACCACACAATGCGTCAAAGGGCCGCCCGTGTCGGGCCGATGTTGTCTGCGACTCAAAATCGAGCTCTCAAAGGCTGAAAGTGAAATTTCTGTTCCGTTCGCACGAGGAGGGCCGGATAAGCCGGAGACAAAGCCTTTCATTCGCGAACGGGGAACAGCCTGTGCTATGATAACGCTCCCTCAAGACACGAAAGGAAGATCGCATGGACTTGGTCGTCGCCGAGAGCATCAGCAAGGATTACGTCAACGGGAAGGTCCGCATCCGGGCTTTGAACGACGTGAGCTTCCGGGTCGGCGGCGGCACCTTCGTCTCGTTCGTCGGGCCCTCCGGGAGCGGCAAGACGACGCTCCTCAACCTCATCGGCTGCCTGGATCGGCCCACATCGGGGCGGCTCCGGGTGGCGGGAACGGACGTCGCCGGGCTCGACAGGCGGAAGGGCGCCCGATTCCGGGGACGGCATCTGGGCTTTATTTTTCAGGATTTCAACCTCATCCCCGTCCTGACCGTCGCCGAGAACGTCGAGTATCCCCTGGTCATGGTGCGCGGCGTCGAAGGCGGGAAGCGCAGGGCGAAAGTGGCGCGGCTTGTCGAAGCCGTCGGGATGGCGGACGAACGGGACAAATTCCCGGACCAGCTTTCCGGCGGGCAGAAGCAGCGCGTGGCCATCGCCCGCGCGCTCGTCACCGAGCCCGATCTCGTCCTGGCCGACGAACCGACCGCCAATCTGGACAGCCACACCGCCGGACTGATCATCCGCCTCATGAAAAGCATGAGGGACACCCTGGGGACGACCTTCGTCTTCTCCACTCACGACATGCGGATCGTGGACGCCGTCGACGTCGTCCACACGCTCCGGGACGGGACGCTCGTCAAAGCCGCGGACCCGGGCCCCGGCCGCGAAGGAGAGAGCCGTGTTTAAGCTGGTCACGATCGCCCTGCGCAACGTTTTCCGCTACAAGCGCCGCACGCTGCTCACCATTTCCCTGATCGGCATCGGCGTGGCCTTCGTCCTGGTGTTCGTCAGCGTGACCGCGTCGTTCAAGAGCCTGATGATCAGCGAGATCACGGATTCCATGCTGGGACATGTTCAGATCCACAGGAAAGGCTACGTGGCGTCGCTCGACAGTCTGCCCCTCAATCTCAACCTCGGGCCCCAGGCCATCAAGACCGTTGAGGAGACCCTCGCGGGATTCCCCGAGATCCTCGCTTTTTCGCCGCGAATCAAGTTCGGGGGCGTGTTCAGCAATTTCATCGAGTCGACCAACATCCGGGTGAATGCCGTCGACCCGGACAAGGAAACGGCCACCGTGCCGCTCCTTTCCTCGAGGATCATCGAGGGGAGCCGGACGATCGCGCCCGGAACGATCCTCGTCCCCGAGCTCCTGGCCAGGGGGATGAAGGTCAAGATCGGAGACGTCGCCGTCGTCGTGGCCACCAACGAGGACGGCTCGGTCAACGGCTTCCAGTTCACGGTCGGCGGCATCCTGCGCAGCGTCACCGGCCCCGGGGGGCGGGACGGCTACATCCACATCGAGGACGGGCGCCGGATCCTGCGCCTGGAAGAGCCGTCCGTCTCCGAGGTGGCCGTCCGTCTCAAGAAGATCGGAAGCCGGGACGAGGTCGTCGCCCGATTGGAAAAGACGCTGGGCGAACACAAGAACGCCCAGGGCCGGCCCGTCTTCGAGATTCACGGATGGACGAAGCTGACCCCGTTCTTCAACATCGTGCAGATGATCGATGTCATGACTTTTTTCATCCAGCTCATGCTGATCGCCGTCGTCCTGATCAGCATCATGAACGTGATGCTCATGGCCGTCTATGAGCGGACCCGGGAGATCGGGACGATGGCCGCCATCGGAACGCAGCCGGGCCGGATCATCTCCCTCTTTCTCCTCGAGGGCCTCGGCTTGGGCTTGCTGGGCGCGGCCGCGGGCGCGGCCCTGGGCAGCCTGGCCGTGGTCCTTCTGAACGTGTCTCAGGTCCGATTCAACTTCGGCCAGCAAAAAGGCCTGATCCTCAGCTCGAAAATGAATCCGGTCGACATCCTGACCATCAGCCTGATCGTCGTGGCCGTCACGCTTCTGGCCTCCCTGCGGCCGGCCCGCCGGGCTTCGGCGCTCGATCCGATCAAGGCCCTGCGGCAGGTTTGAAAGGACGGACCCATGCGCGCATTTCTGGGCACCGTGTTCCTGGCCGCGGCCGCGGTCTGGGGGCCGGCGGCGGCCCCGGAGATCGACGGAAACGCCGCCTTGGCGAAGATGGACCGCAACCTGAACCCCGAATCCTACGAATCCTACCGCAAGCTCGTCAACATCGAGCCCAGCGGTCGGACCAAGGAGTTCGTGCTCTACACGGTCAAAAAAGGGAAGGACCGGGTCGCCGCGCTGTTTCTCTCCCCGGCCAGCGAAAAAGGCCGGAGCACCCTGAGGCTCGAGGACAACATGTGGCTTTACGTCCCCAGCGTGGCCAAGCCCATCCGGATCACGAGCCTTCAGTCGGTCGTGGGCGGCGTGTTCAACAACGCCGACATCCTGAGGCTGGATTACGCCGTCGAGTACGCCGCGGAGCGGACGGAGGAGCTCGAAGGCGACATCGTCCTGCACGTCAAGGCCCGAACGTCCGCGGTCGCCTACGACCGCTTAACCATCCGGATGGACAAGAAGAAGTTCCTGCCGCTGCGGATCGACTGCCTGGCCTCGAGCGGCCTGCTCATCAAGACGCTCCACTTCAAGGAGGTCAAGGATTTCGGCGGCGGCGTCGTTCGGCCGTCGATCATCGAAACCGAAAGCCCCCTTTATCGGGGATACAAGTCGGTGATGATCTTAGCCGGGATCAAGGCCCGGGAGTTCAAGGACGAGGTGTTCACCCTGACGTTCATGCCCCAGCTCGAGACCCTTCGCCGTTAGGCGCCGGCGGGGCGGGCGAACCCCGGGGGGAAGTCCCAAGAAGAAAGAGCCCGTGAAGACGAGACACAGCCCGGCCGCCGTCGTCCTCATGCTCTCCCTGGCTCTCTCCGCCGCGGGGCAGGAGTATGAGTTCGACCTCGATGCGTTCTCCCGAAAGCCGTTCGTCCTGGACGGCTATCTTGAGGCCCGGCCGTCCTTTTTCCTGTTCAATCCGGACTCTCCCTTCTCGCTCCTGGCCTTCTATGACCGGGACTCCCGGAAATCCATGGGAGAAGCCGCGGCCGCCCTGTTGGCGAACCTCACCTACCGCCGGGGCATTTTCGAAGCCCTCTTGGAGCCGTATCTTGACGGTGCGCATTCCCCTCTCGGGTCCGCCGCCGGGGCCAAGCTCTTCCAGGCCTATGCGGCCCTGAAACCCTCTTCGTCCCTGAGCCTTTACGCGGGGAAGAAGGCGCTCCGCTGGGGCAAGGGGTACGCCTGGAGCCCGGTGGCCTTCGTCGAGAGGCCGAAAAATCCCAACGAGCCGGACCTCGCGCGCGAGGGCTACTGGATGCTCACGGCCGATTACACGAAGAGCTTCAGCGGAGCCCTCAAGACGCTCTCGATCACGCCGGTCGTCGTTCCCGTCACCGGTTCGATGAACGGCACTTACGGCCGGAGCGAAGGGTGGAATTTCGCCGGCAAGATTTACCTTCTCCTGCTCGACACCGACATCGATCTCGTTTTCGCGGCCGGCAAGAGCCGGGGCCCGCGGCTCGGTTTCGATCTGTCGCGCAACATCCTTTCCCAATGGGAGGTCCACGGCGAATTCGCCTTCTTCTGGGACCTCGAACGCCGCGTCGTCGGCGCCGACGGCGCGACGGCCGTCGAGAGGCGCGACGTCGCGAGCTTCCTCCTCGGCATGCGCTATCTCTCTCGGACCGAAACGACCACCATCCTGGAGTATCATCACCACGGCCAGGGATTCACCCGTCCCGAAATGGACGCGTTTGCCGCCTTCGTCGACACAGGCTACGAGAGATATCTCGCTTCGGGCGACGATTCGCAACTTCTCCAGGCGGCGGATCTTGAATCCTACGGCGGATTCACGCCGATGACGGACTACGTTTTTTTGCGGATCATCCAGAAAGATCCTTTCGGCATTCTCTACTGGACGCCGGCGGTGACGGTTCTGTGCAACCTCTCGGACGGAAGCGCCTCCTGGGCGCCCGAGCTCGCCTACACGGGCATGACCAATTGGGAGTGGCGGCTGAAGGCCTCCGTTCCGACGGGCAGGGCCGGCGGGGAGTTCCGGGAGAAGCGGATCCGTTTCCGCCTGGAACTCAGGGCCAGATTCTTCTTCTGAGCCGTCGCGGCCTGCGCTTCGGAACAGGGTTCTTTCGAGGGGCGCGGCCGCGGGGCTATTTTTTCTTGGCCTTCGGCTTCGCTTTCGCCTTTCCCTTCTCTTGTTCTTTCGCTTTCTCTTTGTTCGCGCGGGCGGCGACGAGGAACTTGCCGCAGTTCTCGCAGATGTAGATGTCGTTCGAGCCGGCGATGGCCGAAC
This sequence comes from Candidatus Aminicenantota bacterium, assembly GCA_016933515.1. Lineage (GTDB taxonomy): Bacteria > Acidobacteriota > Aminicenantia > Aminicenantales > JAFGAV01 > JAFGAV01. The sequence goes on along the minus strand of JAFGAV010000004.1, from coordinate 12,105 downwards.
TCATGCCCGTGGCGGCGTTGATGTTGCATCCTTGGCAGACGCCGTCCACGAGCTCGGCCACGGCGAACCCGTAGCGCTGCATGAGCCGGTCGTAGCGGTTGAGGAGGTTTTCGTCGAGCTCGCCGCGGAGGAGGCGGGCCTGTTTTTCGAGCGGCGCGCGGCTGGCTTTGGGCGTGCGCCGAAGCTTGATGTCGATTTCCTGGAGCTTCCTCAGCAGGCTGGCCCGGCTGATGATCTTGTCCTCGAGGGGAATGCGGAGCTCGATCTCGGAGAGCACCCGGTAGAGCCCGTCGCGGTCCTTGGCCTCGAACGCCCGCCTCCGGAAATCCGGCCGGCGCAGGTAGGCGGCCAGGCCGGCGAAGAGATGGTTGAAGAGGCCCGGCAGGGCCGGGTTCCAGATGACGAGAATGACGAGGTAGACCTTCCTCTTGTCCACGGCGTCGAAGTCGATCCCCTTCTCCGAGCGGCCGACGGCCACGGCCAGGTCGCCCCCGGCGTTGACCCGGGCGTGGGGCAGGGCGATGCCGTCGCCGATGGCCGTGGTCTCCAGGCGCTCCCGGTCGATGATGCGCGTCAGGAGGAGTTTCTTGTTGTCGATGTGCCTGTGACGCTGGAGGAGGTCGAGGAGCTCGTCCAGGGCCTCGACCTTGGTCTTGGCCTGGAGGTCGTAGACGATGTGGCCGGGCTTGAGGAACTCCGAAAAGAACGAGGCTTGTATCTTATAAGGTGTCTCCATGGGAAGATAAAAATATTAACACACCTGCGGCCTTTTGTTCAAGCCCCCGATTTGAATCACGTAAAATGTCACCGAAGGAGGAGTGGTTGAATCATCTAAAATGTAACCCAACCTCGGAGAGAGGAGGGTTACAAACAGGCCATGGATGTGAGATCCCGCAAACAGTATCTTAGCGCGCTTCTGGAACGGTACTTGAAGGCCGACAAGAGGCAAAAGGATTTGCTATTGAATGAATATTGCCGAAACACCGGCAAGAATCGGAGCCAAAAGGAGCACAGGGGGACCCGACCGGTCATGAGATGAAGCGATCGCGGATTCCGGGGTCAGGTTGTTCGAAACAGGCCGTCCCCGCTGGAGGCGGCGGGATGACGAAAATCGTTCAGCCGAAGACGCCGCGGAAAAACCTCCCCGTATAAAGCACGAAGGCGGAGAAAACGAGGACGGCGGCGTAGAAGCCGAGCAGGCCGAATTTCAGCCCGGGTTTGACCGGCTTCTCCTGGGAGACAAAGGCCAGGATGAGGAAAACGAAAATCTCGTAGGAGGCCCGGATGCCGTTGCTCATGTCCACCCACATCTTGGCGTAGTTGAGCGATACGGCGGCCAGGACGTAAAGGGCCGCCGCGAGGGTGAAAACGTTCGGCGTCCGGAAAGCGAGGAACACGGCGAAAATCGCCGCCAGGCCGAGCAGGAAGGCATAGAAAACCGCCGTGGGGACGAGATCGGCCTGATAGCTCCCGGCGCTGACGTTGCGCAACAGCTCGGCCAGGCCGGCGAAGGGCAAGGTCAAAACATCGCCGCGATGGAAAAAGGTCTCCCAGCCGTAGAGCCCGAAGAGGCGCGCCGTGAGAAACGCCTTCCAGACGGCATAAGGAAGGACCGAGCTGCCGAGCCATAGGGCCGCCTTGATGTCCCGGCGCCTGAAGAGCTCATAGCCGGCCGCCACAGCCGCGGCCGCGAGGCCCATTTCCCTGACGAGGATTGCGGCGGCGAGAAGGAGAACAGCCGGGAGCATGCGCCGCCGCAGATAAAAATAAAGGCCGCCGAGCACAAAGGCCAGGCAAAGGGACTCGGGAAGCCCGAAGTAAAGAGACAGATGGAAGCCGGGAACGAGGACATAGAGGAAAGCCCAAAGGGGGCTTTTCTTGTAAAAAAGAATGATTTTCAGAAAAAAGAACGCGCCGGCGAAATGAGACAGGACGACAAGCCAGACCATGACCGCCGGGAACCGGGCGGCGTCGCCGAAAGAAAAGAGCCTGACGAGAAGGGGGAATCCGACGCGGCCGGCCCGGTAGGCCGGATGGTCGAGAAAAAGCAGCGCCCGCCTCGGGTCGTCCTTGACGCGGTCGAGGAGCGGGTCGTGGGCCAGGAAATAGTAAAACTGCCCGTCGTAGCCTCCCTCCTCGGACGGCAGGCTCCTCCGTATTTCATTCGTCCGGTAATAGTGAAACCAGTCGGCGTTGAGGTGGCGGAAGAACGGCCGCTCGGACGGGTCGTCGATGAGGACGATGCGCGCCTCCCGTCCGACCCAGCGGCGGACATCCCAGACGCGGAGGTTCATGCGCTCCAGGTTCCGCCCCGTGTCCTCCCGCACGACGCGGCCGTCGACCTCGAGCGCCGCCGCCTGGCGGCCAAACCCGTGTTCGGTCTCCGTGCGGCCGCCGCCGAGAAGGAAGCCGATCTTGTCCTCCTTGATGATGAAGAAAGACGATGCGAGGCGGCCGTCGGGAGCGTCTCCCTGGCTCACGCCGCCGAACTTGTCATAGGTCCCGATGAAATGGAGGCCCTGGGCATTCATGAAGAAGGGTCTTTCGTTCGCTTTTAGATTCTCCTCACGGACGGGCTGGTAGAGAAAGGCCTCGCCCTCGGGCGTCCAGTTCTCGAGCGTGCCTTTCTCAAAATCCGAGTTTTTGAAAAGGAGAGGCGGGTTGACGTCCCAGTAAACCTGGTCGAAGTTCGTCAGACGGACATCGACGAAATGCATGAATCGGGCATAGTCGCCGCCGAAGGAGGCTTTGACGCCTTTCATGAAGGAGAGATAAAAAAGAAAAACGAGCAGCGGGACGAGGAACAGGGCGGCGGCCCTCCTCGCCCGGCTTTCCTCGAGGCCGCGGGCGGTGAAGAACGAGGCCGGAAAGCGGAAAGCGCCTCGGGCCCGAACGATAATATTTTTTTCCACCGGCCGGAAACGTATATCAGGGCCTGCAGCGAGTCAAGACGCCGCGTTGGAGTGCGGCCTCACGAGGCCGCTTTGAAAGCGGTGTCGTGCCACCGCACTCCAAAAAAGAGCGCCGCATTTAAAGAGCAACGCACTATTCCGGCTCAGGCCGGGGGGGGGGAAGGCCGCGGCGTCTCTTCGGGGAAAATGGACACTGAGGGCTTGGGTTTCGGCCGGAGCGAGCCTCAGGCCGGATTTAGCCCTCCCGAAGCGCTCTTCGAGGAATTCCGGCATTTGACTTCGCCGGCCGGCGAGCATGTCTGAGCCCCCCGGAGGGGGGCGAGTTGCGGAGCCCCCGAGAAGAGCGCGAGGGAGGGCGTGAAAAATCCGGCCCGCGAGCGAGGCTGAAATCCAAGCCCTCGCAAGTTCCAGGCCGGGAGGGAGGGTCGAGGCCCTCCTTCCCGAACCGAAGAATTCATTTTTGCGGCACGGGCAGGATGCCGCCGGCCAGTTCGCCGATAACGTTGATGAGCTCGGTGTTCGAAGGGACGACGATCTTCGCGTTCTGAGCCAGCGACTTCTCCACGGTCTCGAGACGCTTCAGGAGCTGGGCGTTGCCGACGAAGTACTGCTGGGCGGCCTCGTTGACCAGCTTGATGGCCTGCGCCTCGCCCTCGGCCTCCAGGATGCGGGCCTGCCGCACGCCCTCGGCTTTCTTGATCTCCGCGCGGCGCGCGCCGTCGGCCATGGTCTCGGTGGCCGTGGCGAAGTCCACGGCGGCGATCTTCTCGTTCTCGGCCTTGACGACCTTGTTCATCGTCTCCTGGACGTCCTTGGGAGGGTCGATCTCCTTGAGCTCGGTGCGGACGATCTCAATGCCCCAACTGCCGGTTTCCTCACGGAGCGTCTTTTGGAGCTCGTTGTTGATCTTGCCCCGCTCGGAGTTGGCCGACTTGAGGGTCAGGGTGCCGATGATGTTGCGCAGCGTCGTGCGGGCCAGGTTGACGATCTGCCACTGGTAATTGAAGACGTTGTACTGGGAGCTCTTGACGCTCTCCTCGTCGGGTTTGACCTTGAAATACACCTGGGCGTCGACGCGGGCGTTGAGGTTGTCGTTGGTGATGATCTCCTGGGGCTGGGCGTCGACCATGACCTCGGTGATGTTGACCCGGAACATCCTGTCGATGACGGGGATGATCCAGTGGAATCCGGGACGGGCGAAGCGCTTGTATTTCCCCAGCCGCTCGACCAGGCCCCGGTGGGTCGGCCGGACGATGCGGATGCCGCTGAAAAACAGGATCAGCACGACAACAGCGATGATATAGGTCCAACTTGAATCCATCATGAGGTTCTCCTTTATGCCGCTCCTTTAAAGATTCTGAGCCGCGCTCCGGCACCGGGAAATCCGGCGGCCGAGCTTCGAGCGATCAGAGTCATTATACGATAAAAACGGCTGCCTGTTTTCAAACTTGAAGGGCGGCGGCGCGTTTCGCTTGCCATCTGCCTTCCGAGCGAATAAAATATGCGGCGCCCCGAGCAAGGAGAACCGGCATGGATCCCGTCTTCCTGGCGCGCCTGCAATTCGGCTTCACGGCCGGCTTCCACTTCCTTTTTCCTCCCACGACGCTCGGCCTGACTCTCGTCATCCTCATCTTGGAATCCTTCCATCTCAAAACCGGCGAGGAGCGATACAAAGCCCTCTCCGCGTTCCTGGTCAAAATCCTGGCCGCGGTTTTCGTCATGGGCGTAGCCACGGGCATCACGCTGGAGTTCGCCTTCGGCAACAACTGGTCGAATTACTCACGGGCGGTGGGCGACGTTTTCGGCGCGCCTCTGGCCGCCGAGGGGATCTTCGCCTTCTTCCTGGAGTCGATCTTTCTCGCCGTCCTGGTTTTCGGCCGTCGCCGCGTCTCGCGGGGCGTGTACTGGTTCGCCGCCTTCATCGTCTTCCTCTCAAGCCACCTCTCCGGCCTGTGGATCCTGATCGCCAACTCCTGGATGCAGACGCCCGCCGGATTCCGCATGGAAGGCGGCCGGGCGGTCCTGACCGATGTCTTCGCCGCGGCGTTCAATCCCTCGACCGTGATCCGCTTCCTCCACACCATTGCCGCGGGCTGGGTCACGGGCTCGCTCCTGGCGGCGGCCGCGGCCGCCTGGCTCATCCTGAAAAAGAAAAATCCTGAGGCCCTCGCCCCGCTGTTCCGCGCAGCCATAGCGGTCTTCATCGCCGCGTCGTTCCTCCAGCTCGGGCTGGGGCACCTCCATTCCGTCCAGGTGGCCCGCACCCAGCCCGAGAAAATGGCCGCCTTCGAGGGGCTTTGGGAAACGCGCACCGCCGCGCCGTTCACCGTGTTCGGCATCCCCGACGAGAAGGCGGAAAAAATCCGTCTCCAGGTCGCCGTCCCCGGCATGCTGAGCTGGCTCATCCATTTCGACGCCGGAGCCGAAGTCAAGGGCCTCGACGCCTTTCCGCCCGAGGAAAGGCCGCCCGTCTTCCTGCCGTTCCTTTCCTACCACATCATGATCCTCCTGGGCCTGGCCTTCATCGGCCTGTCCGCCTGGGGCCTCTTCCTTCTTTTGAGAAAAAAAGATCTCCGCTCCAGGCTCTATCTCAAGCTCCTGCTGTTCGCCCTGCCGCTGCCCTACCTGGCCAACACCCTGGGCTGGATCAGCGCCGAAGTGGGACGCCAGCCCTGGGCGGTCTACCGGGTGCTGCGCACGGCGGACGCGGCTTCCCCTGTCGTTCCCGCGGCGCAGATTCTGGCCACGCTCATCCTCTTCACGGTCGTCTATTCCCTCATCGCCGCGGTCGGGATTAAAATCCTGGTCAAAATCGTGAAAAAAGGTCCCGGAGCGGGAGAAGAATGATGGAGCCGAGCGCACTTCAGACCGCATGGTTCTTCCTCGTCGGCTTCCTGCTGGTCGGATACTCCCTTCTCGACGGCTATGATTTGGGCGTCGGCTGCCTGCTGCCCTTCCTGACCGAGAAGGAGGAAGAAAAACGAATCCTCATTCGGGCCATCGGCCCGTTCTGGGACGGGAACGAGGTCTGGCTGCTCACGGCCGGGGCGGCTTTGTTCGCCGCCTTCCCGCCTGTTTACGCCACGGTCTTCAGCGGATTTTACCTGGCGCTGATGCTCGTCCTTTTCGCCCTGATCTTCCGCGCCGTCTCCCTGGAATTCCGCGGCCACGACCCCAAACGGGCGGGCCTCTGGGAGCTGGCCTTCAGTTTGGGGAGCTGGATCCCGGCCCTTTTTTTCGGAGTGGCCCTCGGAAATGTCATCTTCGGTGTCCCGCTGGACTCAGGCGGAGAATTTCGAGGCAATTTTTTCACCCTTCTCCGGCTTTTCCCCATGACGATCGGCCTTCTGGGGCTGACCACCTTTCTCCTGCACGGCGCCGCTTTCGTCGCCCTGAAAACGGACGCCCCGCTGCGTGACAGGGCGAAAAAGACCGCGGTCAAGCTGTGGTGGGCGGAGGCGTTGCTGTTCGTCGCCTGCCTGGCGCTGTCGTTCGGCTATCTCCCCTGGGCCAGGACGAACGTTCCGGCCTGGGCGTGCGCCGGTGTGTTTGTCGTCGCCCTGATCGTCCTCAACCTGGCTGTCGGCTGGGGGAAGGACAGGCTGGCCTTTCTCATGACCTCGCTCATGTTCCTGAGCCTGTGGGGAGTCGCCGGGGCGGTCCAATACCCGGTCCTCGTCCGCGCCCGCGAAGCCGCCTTCAGCCTCACCGCGGTCAATGCCTCCTCGAGCCCCCTGTCCCTCAAGGTCATGCTCGTCATCGCCGCCGTCGGGCTGCCGCTCGTCATCGCCGCCGTCGTTTTTCTCCACCGGGTCTTCCGGGGGAAGGTCCGGGGAGACGATTCCGGCTATTGACGGCCGGGCGTTGGCATCCTTCCCACCCGTTTTTCATTCAGGAGAGGCGGGCGATCTTTTGGGCGAGCTCATAAGCCGCCCGGACGCCGGCCACTTGAGCGGCGCGGGAGGCGAGGTCCGTTCCGAAGCGGGCCGCCTCGCCGGGCGAAGCGCCGCGGCTGAGGACAGAGGCCGCTGCCGCGCAGAACACATCGCCGCAGCCCGTCGTGTCCATGACCTCAACATCTCGGGCGGGCCTCGCCATAATCTCGGCCTCAGGGGTCGCGACCAGCGCCCCCTCCCGGCCCAGGGTCACGAACACTGCCTTCAACCCGAGGTCGAGCGCCCGACGGCAGAAGGCGCGGATCTCCTCATTCCCGGCTTCTTGTTCGGGGGTTCCCAGCATGCAGGCGACTTCCTTGCGGTTGGCCTGGAGATACGCGGTCCCGAGAGCCCAGTCTTCCCACTCCGGAACGGCGCGGTAGGTGCGCGGCCGGCCGAGGACCCTCTCCAGAGTCAGGGAGTGGATATCGAGCCAGACGGGACAGCCGGCCGCGTCCAGAATCCGGCGCCAGGCGCCGAGATCGAGCTCGTATCCGGAATTGACCACCATGATGAGAAAGGAAAGACCGGTCAGGCCGATGAGGACGTTTTCCGGATTGAGAGCCGAAACGGCCGATCGCAAAATTTCGACCCTCTCCCCTTCCCTCGGGTAGAGGAGGCTCACCCTGTTCCCAGCCCCGGCGGCTTTTTGGATGCCCTCTCCCCGAAACGCATCCCAGTCGGCAACAAGGGATTCGACTTCGGCCGCCATGTCGTCCGCCAGTCGGGCGAAAAGTCGGGTTTCCTCCCCCAGCCCGCACAGGGTCGCGGCCTGGTAGAGCGCGCCGCCGAGATTCTCGAATACCGGACCGTCTTCGCGCCGGATCTCGTCGCGGCTGATCGTTCCGATCAGGCCGAAGACGGGACGCGGGGAAGAGCTCTTTTCGAACATGACTCTCGCGCCCGACATCGTAATGAAGAGCGGACGGATTTTCAATCACCGGGCCGGACGCCGCTCCCCCGCCTTCAGGCCGCGCGGCGGAGTGCCGCCTGCCAGGGAGAACGCATTTCCGCGCCCCGCTGCAAACAAACCGAAAAAAAATTATTTCTTTTCTTTATATCCCGCTGGCGGCTCGAAATCCTCCGCGGCAAGGTCGACGGTCCGGATTTCCATAAGCTCGGTGTAGTAGGCGAGGACAGGCGTCTCGCCCTCATCCTTGGGCTTGCGGTCCAGAACTTTCTTGGACAGCCGCCCCAGCAGCCCTCCGGAGCTTTCCTCTTCCTCGGCGGCCGGTCCGCCTTCGCTCTTCGAGAAATACTTGCCGTCCACCACCACGGGAAAGCCCTGGATTTTTTTGAGCTCCGCGGCGGCCTTGGAGGTTGAAAGGCGGGGCTTGCCGCCCGCCGGATCCAGGCTGCCCAGGATTTCGATCCACGCCAAGCCGAGATAGTCGTTGGCCGCCACGTCCCGGTCAAGGCCCATTTTTTTCATATACCCGAGAAAGAAAGCCGTTTCGACCTTCCGGTCAGCGGCCAGCTCAGGGGTGAGTTCCGTCGTCCAGACGTCGGTCGTCAGGCTCTCCGTCCCCTTGGCTCCCGTTTTCGTGTTCTCCCAGTCCGTCACCCAAGTGATCAGGTATTTTCGGCAGTTGAATTGGTTTATGGTCCTGGTCTCGCCGGTTTTCTCGACCTTGAACTCGGAACGGATGATCTTGACGTCGCTCTCCCCGGCCTGTTCCTCACGGCCCGGGCGGCTCTCCTCGGCACCGGACGGCTTGGCCGGAGGCTCGATGGGCCGCACCTCGTACCGCTTTTTCTTGTGGTCGATGTTGATGACCGAAGACTGCGGCAAGTCGACGATCTCTCCGAACTTCCCGGAGCGGAGAAGAGCCTTGCCCGCCAGGGAGCCGACGAGCCCCTTGCCCTTGAACGTGCTCTCCATGTCCGCGGCCCGGCGTTCGACCGTGAGCTTTTCTTCCTGGACCGTGGTCAGCGTCCCGAATTTCCGAAAAGTGATTTCCGACTTGGTCTTCTTGACCACGTCGCCGAAAGCAGAGCCCGCCAGGATAAAGCCGGCGAGCAGACCGACTGCGATTTTTTTCATCTTGTGCGCTCCTTTCTCTAAATGGACGAATTTTTCTTCGGCCCTCTTTCCTTTTGTGCCGGTCAGCCGGCCCAGGCGGGTCTTTTGAGCCGGGCGGGGCCCGGCCCCCGAGAAATCGATCTGTGGGGGCTTCAGGGCGAATCCGCTGTCTTGGTCCGGGGATTTTCGCCCCGGACATTCGGTACGGCTCACAAAGACCGGAAAAGGGCCCTTGATTTGAAAGATCGGATATATAAATTTACCACCCGGCCTCCGGACTGTCAAGATTCGGACTCGGCCCCCCGGCCGGATATCCGCCCGACGGCCAGCCCGGCCAGGACAAGATAGCCGAGGCCGATGACAACGAACAGGGCCTTTTTTTCGGCGGCCGGGACGGAGACCGTCGACTCTCCGGACCGGGGAAGGGGCTGGGGATCCCACGGCAGGCCGTAAGACTCCGCCAATCCTCTGACGAACAAAAGGTGGATGACGGGCACGCCGCGGCGGGCCATCTCGAACAGGACCCCCCTTTTCCCGCGCGGCGGGATCGAGCTCACCCGGGCGAGACCGGGCTTGACTTCGAGGACCCTCGAATCCGTTCCCATGTTGGCCCAGCTCCCGCCGATGTTGACGAAGGCTTTGACGCCGCCGCGGCCGGCGCCCTCCTCGTAAAGGCGAAGACGGGCGGCCGTGCTTTTTTCAAGAGAAGGCTCTTCGAGCAAAACATCGCCCCGTCCGGAGATCCTCGCCGTGAGCGCGGCCCGCGTCTCGGGGTCCATGTTCCGGCCGATGTCGGCGTCGCCGCCGATCGAAACAGCCAGGAGCCGGACATCGAACACCCCCGCGTCTTCGAGGCAATCCCTCATGTCCAGCCAGTGAAAGGCGGGATCGTTCGCCCCGTACTGCGAGGATCCCAGGGAGCAGATGAGAAGCGGCCTGACCTCCATGGCCCGGGCCGCGCTCAAGACGGCGACGATCAGGGCCGGAAACGAGCTCGAGGCGCCGACGGCCACGGCGTCCCCTTTTCTGACGCCCGCCTCGTCGAGGAGACGAACGATGAGCGCGGCGAAACCGGGATTGGTCGTCGTCCTCTTGGCTCCCAGATTGCCCAGCGACGTCGTGAGGGGCGAAGATTCCAGGCCGATGAGCCCCGTCCGGTTGGGATCGGCGCGCGCGTCGATCCGGAGGCCCTTAGCCGTCCGGCACCGGGCGAGCGCCTGCGTCGCCCGTTCCATGGTTTCCGCGGCCGCGCGCATTTGCGCCCCCAGGCCTTCCCTCGGTCCGAAGGCCAGGAAGCGCGCCAGGAGAAGGGCAGCCACGCTCACGAGCGCCAGCGCGTAGAGCAGACGCAAAGCATTCGTCCTTGGGCGGGTCGACGCGGCGGACATGCTTCGAGGCGCCTCCCGTCACAGAAGTCCGATCAGCCGGACGGCGAACCAGGTGACGACGGTCACCGTCGCGCAGGCGGCCAGCGTGGGCAGCGGCTTCTGGCGCTCCATGGTGTTGGCCAGGAGCCCGGGGATGACCATGCCGATGATCCGCGCCTCGAAGGGAAGAACGACATGCTGGGGCAGAAGAAGAGCGCCGGCCTGACTGAAGACGCCTCCCAGGAGCAGCAGGATCACGAACCTCCGCCGGCCGAAGAGCAGGAGACGGCCGGACAGGATTTTGTAGGCGCCGAGGGCCAGAAACGCCGCGGCCAACGTCGCGGCCAGGCGGCCGGGCTGGTCGAGGTGACATGCCAGGTAGGCCGGCACGATGATGCCGCCCGGATAGAGCCCCGTCAGCTCGGCGAACAGAAGGGCGGCCGCAAGGCCGACAAACAGCGTCTCAACCACAGCACTCTCCGTGTCTTTCCCAATGGCCGATGAGCGCCCGGCCCAGCCCGCCGATATTGCCCGCGCCGAAAAGGAAGCCGCCGGTCCGGTATCGTTCCACGACGGTGTTCATCACGGCGGCCGGGTCGTTCGTATGGATTAGAAAAAGCGAAAGGCCGCTTCGAACGGCTTCCCTCTTCCACAGCCGGGCCGCCGCCCGAGACGCCCCGGCGACCGACAACAGGTCGAACTCCCTGAAATACCCCCGGCCGGCGGCGGCCGCCCACTGAAGCGTCCGGTCGGGCCTGTCGTCCCTGAGGTTCAGGAGAGCGACCCGGGGAGCTTTTTTCAACAGGCCGTCTTTTCTCAATCTGTCCAGGAGAACGGACGTGGATTCCGGCTCGTTGGCGGCGAACGCCGCGGCGCATCGCCAGAGCCGGCGGGATTCGCCGGCCCGGATCCTCCACAGCCGAAAGGCGCCCGGGTCGGGCCGGACCGAGGAGAAGGCCGCCAGCGCCGTTTTTTCGTCGACACCGCAGGCCGAGGCCAGAGCCAAGGCCAGGCGCGTGTTCTCGTCGAAATCCCAAGGCCGGCGGCTCCCGCTACGGGAAACCGAACGGAGACGCCCGTTTCTCCTCGGGACGGGCACAAGCACCGCTCCGACCTTCCCGGCTTTCTCCGCGACGGCGGGATGAACGTTTTCCTCGAGCATGAAAATCGTGCTCCCCGGAAGGACGGATTCCGCCAGGCCGCGGGCGATGTCCTCCCGGCTCCGGCCCATGACGTCCCGGTGATCGATCCGGACATTGGTGACGGCCAGAAGAGACGGCTTGAGAAGGCGGCACGATTCCACGGCCAGGCATTCCGGGTTTATGCTCATCAGCTCGCTCACGACCGTGTCGGCCCCGAGCCGGCACGCGGTTTTGAGAAGCGTTTTTCCCTCGAGAACGCGCGGAGGTCCCTGGCGCCTGATTTCGTGCTCGCTGCCGTCCGGATGGATGAGGATGGGACTCGATCCCGTCGTCTTGGCCAGGACGCTCCGTCCCGAAGCCCGCAGGGCGGCGGCGGTGAGCCGCGCGACGGAAGACTTGCCCCGCGTTCCCGTAACGCCGATCCGGAGAGGGATTCGCCGTCGTTTCTTCTCCAGAAAAAACATCTCTCCGGCCAAAAAGGCCGACAGGGCGGCCAGGCAGGCGGCGGTGACGGCCAGAATCCTTATGGTCATGTCTTTTTGACGCCGTATTATATCATGCTCCCTTTTTGCTTCACCGAAATGGCCCTGTCGCCAAAGGGGCTGTTGGGGAGGAAAAAAAAGGAGGCGATTGGAAGGGCTGGGGGTTTCAGTTCCCTTCCATCGCCTCCCCACTGAAAGGAGGGAATGTATGGGTATGGAGGCCGAAGCCTCGCATCGCAGTGTA
>JAFGAV010000030.1 GCA_016933515.1 Candidatus Aminicenantota bacterium | reverse complement strand
TCCGGAAGGAAGCCCAGATCGGGCAGATCGCCGACGGCCATGATCACCGTATCGGCCGGCAGAATCGTCCCATCGGTCAACTCCACGGCCGTCTCGGTGACGGCCTTCGTGAAGCGGGGCCAGAGGAACTTCGCCCCGGATGCCTCCGCATGCCGTCGCTCCGTGCCGGACGAAGCCGGCGCCTGGATATCGATCAGTGTGACGGATTTCGCCCCCAGGCGCGCCGCCTCGGTTGCGGCGTCGCAGCCGACGTTTCCCGCGCCGATGATGACGACCCTCTCGCCGACGGCCCCGCCGCCCTGCTTGCTCTCCCTCAGGAAGTCGAGGGCGGAAACGGCCCGTTCGTGTCCGGGCACGGGAATCTTCCGTCCCTTGCGGGCCCCCACGGCAATCACAACGGCGTCAAACGTCTCGCGCAGTTTCAGGAACTCCTTTTCCGTCAGGGGGTGTTTCAAAAACTTGTGGGGCAGCGTCTCCTCGATCCTCTGAATTTCGTGATCCACCACCTCGTCGGGAATCCGGCTGGAGGGGATGGTCTCGGTGATCTTTCCTCCGAGCCGTTTGCGCCCTTCGTGGATCACCGCCTCATGCCCCATCATCCTGAGTTGCCAGGCCACGGAGAGTCCGGAGGCGCCGCCGCCGATGACGGCGACCTTCATGCCGGTGGAAGCGGCCGGAGCAGGCACGGCCGCGTTCATGCTCGCCCGCCCGAGAAGCGCCGTATCGACCGGCGGGAGGTCCGCCTTCCGGCGGGTGCAACTCTCCTTGCAGAGGTTCGGGCAGAGGTAGCCGCAGACCGTGGCTGGAAAGGGGGTGTAACAAAGCGCCAGGTCCACGGCCTCCTGCATCTTTCCCTTGCGGATCAGCTCCCACCGCTTCCGGACGGGAATCCCCGTCGGACAGTTGGCCTGGCACGGGGCCAGGTATTTTTCGTTTTCCCAGAGCGGGACGAACCGGCGAAGATCGCCCGTGGCAATGACCTCGATGGGACTGCTGTCCTGATCGGTCAGATCCCCGATCAGACCGCCTTTGCCCAGTTCACGGTCCCAGACATCCTCGCGGAAACGATGAAAGGTCCTCTGTTTCCCCTCCGGTTTTTCGTGGGGTTTCCGGGCCGCCAGAATTTTCCAGGCCTCCCGCTCTTCCGTCAACTCGGGAAGCAGGGAGCTCCGGTCGATGGCCTCCAGGAACTCGCCCATCCGCTCGCGCAGCCAGGCCCACTCCTCGTCGTCCGGAACGGTCAGCCGGGCATCCTTGTCGCTGTAGCCCTGGTGAGGACCGCGGAAAAAGATCTTCCCCCCGACCATGCCGACGCAGGGGCGGTAGCCCAGGACATTGTCCGATTTCTCCTTGCCATAGCCGCAGACCACGGCCACGCCGCCGGCCATGAACTCGGCGAAGGAGTCCCCGACTTGGCCCAGCACCCAGAGCTCCGGGGGCTCGAAACGGGGGTTGTGCTTCGTCATGGTCATGCCGCGGGCGCCGATGTCCCCGGCGACATAGATCCGGCCCTGGGCCATGGCGTTGCCCGCGCCGTTCGTGGCGTTGCCCCGGACGATGATCCGGGCGCCGGCGTTGAGCCAGCCCACGTCATCGGAAGCGGGACCGACAACATCGATAAGGGTGTTGGGAAAACCCATCGCCCCGACGCGTTGGCCTGAGGTTCCGAGAACCCGAATGGAGACCGGCTCATCGCCCGCTTTCCAGAGACGCCCGCCCAGACCGTGCTGTCCGTCGGCGATAATTTCGATATTCCTGTGTCCGTCGGCGACGGCCCTCTGAAGGCGTTCCTCGAGAATCCTCGAATCGACCCGGGCCCCTTTTTCGGATCCGGGAATCATGTATGATGTTCTGTGTGGCATAACCGTTCCTCACTGAGCTTTTTTAAATGACATGGCGAATCCCCAGACGCTCCGCCGCGCTTTTGTCCGCGATTCCGATGGCGTCGGACATGCCGATCGGAAGCGAGGTCGAGCGGCCCAGCGGCGCCACGATTTTTTTGAGTTCCGTGTCGAAACTCTTCACCGTTTCGACCAGCCGCTCGGCCACCTTCTCCGGATCGAGCCTGCGGTAGAGGCGCGGATCCTGGGAGGTGATCCCCTTGGGGCAGAGGCCGATATTGCAGATATTGCACCGGTCCCTCTCGGAACCGAGACAGCCGGCCGTCGCCTGCATGATGTACTTGCCGACCACGACGCCGCTCGCTCCCAGCATGATCAGAGCGGCCGCGTTGGCGGCCAGGTTGCCGTTTTTTCCGATGCCGCCGCCGGCCAGAATCGGGATCTCGTTCTGACGGCCGATCCTGACCAGATTGAGATAGGCGTCCCGGACGATGCTCGCGATGGGATGGCCCATATGGTCGATCGAGATATTGTAGGCCGCGCCGGTGCCTCCGTCCTCGCCGTCCATGGCCAGCGCGGCCGCGTACGGGTTTCGGGTCAGGTTGTTGAGGACCGCGAGCGCCGTCGAGGTCGCCGAGATCTTGGGATAGACCGGCACGCGGAAGCCCCAGGCCATCGACATGGACTGGATCATCTTCGCGACCGCCTCCTCGATGGAGTATTTCGTCTGATGCGTCGGCGGGCTGGGCAGGTTGACGCCGGTCGGCACACCGCGGATCGCCGCGATGAGCTTGTTCACCTTGTACCACATCAGCAGGCCGCCGTCGCCCGGCTTCGCCCCCTGGCCGTACTTGATCTCAATGGCGCAGGGATCCTCTTTCATCTCCGGCAGGGCGTGGATGATCTCGTCCCACCCGAAATAGCCGCTCGCGATCTGGAGAATCACATATTTCATAAACCGCGACCTCAGAAGCCGCGGCGGGCATCCGCCTTCGCCGGTGGCCATCCGGACGGGCATCCCCATCTCCTCGTTGAGGTAGGCCACCCCCATCTGCAGCCCTTCCCACATGGTGGGGGAAAGCGCCCCGAAGGACATGCTGCCGATGATCAGGGGATAGATCTCGCGGACCGGCGGAAGCCAGCCCCCCTCGCGGGCGACGCGAAGCGCATCTTCCGGGGCGAGGATGCGTCCCAGCAGCGTCCGGAGCTCGAACTCATGGCGACCCGCGTCCAGCGCCGGGTCGGTCAACATCGAGATCCGCACGAACTTGATCTGATCCAGGAGGCTCTCCGGCGCGTTGCGGCGGCCGCCGCGGCGCCGCGGCTCTCCCCCCTGGCTGAGATGAAAGCGGAGCTTGTCCGGCTCATCGTTGTGGATCGGCATGATCGCGCCGTTCGGACAGACGAGTGCGCACATCCCGCAGCCGATGCAGGCATGGGTCGCATCCGTCCGCTGGTGGATGCCGTGATACACGCCGAACACGTTCGACGGCTTTTCAGTCAACCCCAGGGAGACATTCAGGGCACGCATCCGGTGGACCCCCAGTTCGATCGCGCGAACCGGGCAGACCGCTGTGCAGCGGCCGCAGAGGCTGCACTTTTCCTTGCTCCAGAGAACCTGCCAGGGCAGATCCTTCGGGCTCAGTGTTGATGGCTTAAGCTGTCCATCTGGTTCCATCGCTTGACCTCCTGACGTGCCGGTCCCACATAGACCGTGTCATATTTCATCGGTTGATAATCCTTGGTTCTGTCCCGTTCTGGAATGGCGGCGTCAAGGCCGCACATCTCCGAAGAGAAGGCGAACATTCCGGGGCTGCCGCCCACCACGCCGGGACGCAGTTTCTTGCTGTCGTGGAGCATGAAGAGGGTCTTGTCCGGCAGGCAGCCCATGACGCAGTTCGGGCCGTCGATGATCATCGGCCGGCAGCTCTGCTTGAGCATCCGCAGCCACGGACCGTTGGGATGCCGTTCCAGTTCCCCGTCCTTGAGCGGCGTGATGATGTGTTTGTAAACCTCCAGGTCGAGTTTCAGATGATTCAGCGTGTAATGAAGAATGTGCGTGAACGTCTCCGAATCCGACTTGTAGCCGATGTATCCCGGCTCCCCGCGCGAGGAGAGAAACTCCCGGATCGGAACGAACGCGGTGTTCTCCCCGTTGGTCATCGTGGCGATCCCCTGGATGAAGAAGGGGTGGCAGGCGTAGATGTCGATCGCGTAGTTGGTGTTCTGCCGTCCCTGGGCCATGATCGTCCGCGCCTGGAGTTCCGGGCGGTTCAGTCCGAGGTATTCGGCCACGGCCATCGGATCGCCGATCTCCTTGATCATGATGACGTCCGGCCAGAAGCTGAAGACCATCATGGAGCCGTCGCTCTCGCCCATTTGACGGAGTTCGAGCCGGCACTGCAGGAGGCGCCGTTCGATCTCCTCCTGGGGAAGGTTGTCCCAGTCGGGCGGATATTCGTAAACCCGGATCAGATAATTGTCCCGCTGGGGCGTCCCCGCCGGCGGACGTTTGGTCGGACGGAACGAGAGTTTGTACTTGGTCATGAAATCCATGTCGAGCATATACCGGTCCAGGGCCTTGATCCCCGCGTGGGAAAAGATTCCGGAGAGAATCGGCCCCCCACGGAACGGCTCGAATCCGCCCCCGAGGTCGGTCAGATAAAGCCCGACGCCCGAACCATCATGACCCTCTTTCATTACATCGAGGGCGCGAATCGCCACCATCGGAGAAAGAGGTTCCTTGCTTGTGACGGCGAATAATCTGCACATATGCGTTCTTCCTTTCTGTCGGATCATCCCGTTGCCTTCCCGCATCATCGCCGCTCCTTGATCGACTCGGCGGACCGTTTTCGGGAAGGCCCGTATCCAAAGACTGCCAAAAGCATGCCACCGCCTGAAAAAGGCGTCGGCAAGTTAACCGTCAACACGCTTGAATTAAAACGGAATTTCTTTTTTGGCGTCCGATGGAAAAGGACTCGGGCGGAGGGGATACAACAAAAATGTCTTTTTGGGGGGTAAAACGGAACAAAAATGTATTATCTTGTGATCGCCGCCGGTCTCAAGGGGTCTGCGGCGCCTCATCCGCAAGAAGCGTTCTGCGGGGCATCCGGCGTCCGGTCACCCTTCGCTTTCGTCCGTCTGCCGGTCGCCGCCGCTCTTACCGCGGTACGTGCGGGGATCGATCCCCATCTTCCGGATCCGGTACTGGATGATCCGTTTCGTCGTGCCCAGAATCTGGGCCGCCCGGGTCTGGTTGCCGTGCGTCTCCTTGAGGGCGTTGACAATCAGTTCCCGTTCCTGCGCCTTGACGAAGGTGTTGAGCTTGCCCTGGTCCTTCTGCTCCGCGTCTTTCAGGCGGATCTGCAGGGAGGGGGGAAGATGGGCCGGTTCGATGACGTCTCCGGGCGTGAGCAGGATCGCCCGTTCGATGCAGTTCTCCAGCTCGCGGACGTTTCCGGGCCAGGGGTAGGCCATCAGGATGGCGGATACCGCGGGCGATATCCGCTTGGCGGGCTTCCCCATCTCCCGCGTGTATTTCTGCACGAAGTGGTCGGCCAGCAGAATGATGTCGGTGCCCCGTTCGCGCAACGGCGGCAGGAAGAGGGGAAAGACGTTCAAGCGGTAGAAAAGGTCGGCCCGGAACCGTCCCGATGAGAGATCCTGTTCGAGGTTCCGGTTGGTCGCGGCGATCACCCGCACATCCACGCGCACGGTGCGGGAGGAGCCGAGGGGTTGAAACTGCTTCTCCTGCAGCACCCTGAGCAGCTTGGCCTGCGCCGCGGCGGAGAGTTCTCCGACCTCGTCGAGAAAAATCGTTCCCCCGTTGGCCTCTTCAAAACGTCCGCGCCTCTGATGCAGGGCGCCGGTGAAAGCCCCTTTTTCGTGGCCGAAAAGTTCGCTCTCCAGCAGGGTATCCGGAATCGCGGCGCAGTTGACCTGAACCAGGGGGCCTCGGAGACGCGGACTGTTGCGATGAATCGCCGATGCGATCAACTCCTTGCCGGTTCCCGTTTCGCCGTTGATGAGGACGGTCGTGTTGGAGTCCGCGACCTGGGCGATCATCCCGAAGAGATTCTGCATGACCACCGAGTGGCCGACGATCTCTTGAGAGGGCGCCTTGGAACGGCCGAGGATGTGGCGGAGACGCCGGTTCTCCTCCTCGATGCGGCGATTGTGGACCTCCTTGGCCAGAAGCTCGGCGATCGACGAAATCATCGCGAGATCCCGGTCCAGATTCTCGACCTTCCGGGAGGCCTTATCCGCCGAGAGCACGCCGATGACATGGCCGTCGTAAACGATCGGCACGCAGAGAAAGGAGAGCTCCGAACGGTTCAGCGCCCGACGGGCGCCGGTGCGGTCGAGAAAGTGGGGCTCGCTGCCGAGGTTCGCGCAGGCCATCGGCCGGCCGGTTTGCGCGACCTTGCCGGTAATCCCCTCGCCCGGCTTGTAGGTCACGTTGGCGCCCTTGATGTTGATGCCTTGCGCGACATCCAGCCACGCCTCGCCGGTTTCGTGATCGATGAGGGAAACCATTCCCCGCTTCATTCCCAATCGGTCGCTCATCTCGCGCAGGGCCTGCTCAATCTGGTCGCGCAGATCTCCGGGTTGCGCCAGGATTCTGGCGACGGCGTGAAGCGTGGCAAGTTCTTCGAAATTATGTGCGCTGATTTTGCTTCCTCCGGACGCATTCACCCCCGACCGGGCGGCCGTGTCGAAACGGTGAACGCATCGATCCATCCCATGGTTTGCGTTTTTATTGG
>JAFGAV010000029.1 GCA_016933515.1 Candidatus Aminicenantota bacterium | reverse complement strand
CGGCCGCCGGCCGGAGTTTGTAGACTTCGGACATGGAAGGCAGAGTGGGCAGCCGGGAAAAGCCCCGCAGCAGGATGGTGTTCGCCGTGGGCTCGTCCTTGAGGATTTCGTTCACGGCCCGGACGTAGGCGTTCACCAGGGCCGCGGTCCTCGCCGCCCGGTCGTCGCCCGGCGCGGGCGCCGCTTCCGCGGGCGGAAGGTGGTTCTTCTGGGGATCGGCGTCGCCGAGGGCGTCGGAGAGCTCCGCGGCCTCGGCCTTGAAAACGAAACGGTGCTCCTTGCCGGGCGTGAGCTCGAAGCGGGCGCCGTCCTTCTCCCTGACGGCCTCGTTGATTTTCCGGCACAGCCGGGCCGTCTCCTCGGTGGCGATGCGTCCGGCGCGCCGGTCCACGACGAGGTTGTCCTTGAGAGTGGCGAAATTGCCCCGGGCCACGAGGTCCCTCTCCCCGACCGGAACATCCGAGCCGAGCGCTTCCAGGATGCCGCGGCCGAGACGGTAGGCGAGGGGATCGTAGCCGAACAGGGATAGGTGAGCCGGCCCGCTCCCGGGAGTGATGCCCGGTGAGATCGGATCGGTCAGTCCGCAGGCCGACTGGAGCGCCAGCCGGTCGAGGTGGGGCTTCTGGGCCGTCTCGAGCTCGGTCCGGCCGTAATGGGGCAGGCCGCCCAGCCCGTCGACGACCAGGAGGACAATCTTGGATCCCGAGACGACGGTCAATTCGCGGGCCAGTTCGATCCAGTCCATGATCTGCCTCCGTGGAATTTCACTATAGAGGAAGGAGGAAGCCGAGTCAACTTGGAAGAGGCTCTATGACGAATTGTTTGGTGGAATAACGTCATGGAGCCCTTGGAAGCGGGAGCCGACGCGTTTGCAACATCGCCGGGGGTCTGCTAAAATCTGTCCATGCTGAAGACCCTCATCCTCGATTTCGGGTCGCAGTACACTCAGCTCATCGCCCGCAAGGTCCGCGAACTCGGCGTTTATTCCGAGATCGTCCCTTTTTCGGCTTCGGCGTCGCGCATAAAAAAAGAAGAACCCGGCGCCCTCATTCTTTCCGGCGGTCCGCAGAGCGTTACCGCCCGGGGAGCGCCGCTTCCCGACCCGAACATCTTCGGCCTCGGTCTCCCCGTTCTGGGCATCTGCTACGGCCTGCAGCTCATGGGGCGCATGCTCCGCGGCCGGGTCGCGCCCTCGCCCAAGCGCGAGTACGGTTTCGCCCGGTTGGGAGTTCTCGACCGCGGCAGCCTGCTCCGCGGCGTCCGGGCCGGAAGCCCGGTGTGGATGAGCCACGGCGACAAGCTCGAGGAGGCGCCGCCGGGATTTCAGGTCACCGGCGGCACGGAGAACGCCCGGCTGGCCGTCATCGAGGACCGGGGGCGCCGCTTTTTCGGAGTCCAGTTCCATCCCGAGGTCATCCACACCCGGGACGGGATGAAAATCCTCTCCAATTTCCTGTTCCGCATCGCCGGCCTCAAGGCGGACTGGAGCCTGGGATCCTTCATCGAGCGTCAAGTCGAGGACATCAGGCGCCGGGTGGGAAAGGAGCGGGTCGTGTGCGGCCTTTCGGGCGGCGTGGACTCCCTGGTCACCGCGCTCCTCATTCACCGGGCCGTGGGCGACCGGCTGACGTGCGTCTTCGTCGACAACGGCCTGCTGCGCAAAGACGAGTTCGGCCGCCTCATGGACCGTTTCCGACGCAAGCTCCGTCTCAAGATCGTCGGCGTCGACGCCTCCGATCGGTTCCTGCGCGCCCTGCGGGGCGTCGCCTCGCCCGAGCGGAAGCGGAAGATCATCGGCCGCGTGTTCATCGACATCTTCGAAAGGGAGGCGCGCCGGCTCGGCCGGGTCCGGTTCCTGGCCCAGGGGACGATCTACCCGGACGTCATCGAGAGCCGTCCCGTCCGGGGGCCGTCCTCGACGATCAAATCTCATCACAACGTCGGCGGTCTTCCGCGGGGCCTTCGGTTTGAGCTCGTCGAGCCCCTTCGGGAACTGTTCAAGGACGAGGTCCGCTCTCTCGGGCTGCGCCTGGGCGTGGACCGGGAGTTCATTCTCCAGCATCCGTTCCCCGGTCCGGGGCTCGCGGTTCGGACGCTGGGCGAAGTCACGCGCGAGAGCCTGGAGATCCTCCGCGAGGCGGACGACATCGTCCTCCAGGAAGTTCGGCGGGCGGGCCTTTACCGCCGCCTGTGGCAGGCCTTCGCCGTCCTGCTCCCGGTGCGCTCGGTGGGGGTCATGGGCGATCAGAGAACGTACCAGCGGGTCGTCGTCGTCCGGCTCGTCCGGAGCACGGACGGCATGACCGCCGACTGGCACCCCGCCTCTCCGGCCTTCCTCGCCCGCCTCTCGACGCGCATCGTCAACGAGGTCGCGGGCGTCAACCGCGTCGTGTACGACATCACGACCAAGCCGCCCGGGACGATCGAATGGGAGTGATTGTGGAGGCGCTTCCCAAGATCCCCTTGAGAGATCTTCTTGGGGTCCTGTCACGGCTCCCCCCCGGCCGTGCTCGCAGCAAAGCTGCTGCGCGCGGGCGGGGGGCCCCCCCGCCGCGCCACCCCACTTCAATCGGCGCGGGATCACGGAAAGCAAAAATGCGATCGAAGGCGGGGCGGCGATGACGCCCGACCGATCATTTATTCATTTGCACCTCCACTCGGAGTTCTCCGTGCTCGACGGGGCGGTCCGGTTCAAGAATCTCATGGACGCCGCGGTGCGGAACCACATGCCGGCCGTGGCCCTCACCGACCACGGCAACATGTTCGGCGCCGTCTCCTTCACCAAGGAAGCCAAGGCCCGCGGCATCAAGCCCGTCCTGGGCTGCGAGACGTACATCGCGCCGGGCAGCCGCTTCGACAAGAAGCCCGGCGACCGGGACGGGCATTTCCGGCACCTCGTCCTCCTGGTCAAGAACGAAACGGGATACAGGAACATCTGCCGGCTCCTGACCCAGGCCTATCTGGAGGGCTTTTACTACCGGCCGCGCATCGACAAGGAGCTTCTCCGCCGCCACAGCGAAGGGCTCATCGGCCTTTCCTCCTGCCTCAAGGGGGAAATCCCCGATTTCCTGGTCAAGGGCCTGGACGACGCGGCCGAAGAGGCGGCCCGGGAGCTGGCCTCGATTTTCGAGCCCGGCGACTTCTACATCGAGCTCATGGACCACGGTCTCCCGGAGCAGCGGGCGGTGAACCCGCGGCTCGTCGCGCTGGCCCGCCGCGTCGGCCTGCCGCTCGTGGCCACCAACGACGTCCACTACCTCAATAAGGAAGACGCCGACAGCCACGAGGTTCTGCTTTGCATCCAGACCAACAAGAAGCTCGGCGACCAGGACCGCATGCGGTTCGGGTCCCGGGAGTTTTATTTCAAGTCGGCCGAGGAGATGTGGGAGCTTTTCGGCGACGTCCCGGAGGCCCTGGAGAACACGGTCAAGATCGCCTCCCAGTGCCGCTTCGACTTTCCGGCCTCCGCCCATTATCTTCCCCATTTCCAGCCGCCCGACAACGCGCCTTTGGAGGCGCACTTCGAGCGCCTGGCCCGGGAGGGGCTCGAGAGGAAGCGGCCGCTTCTCGAGCGCAAGCGGGCCGAAGGCCGCCTGGCCCACACTTTCGAGGAGTACGAGCGGCGTCTCGAGCGCGAGATCCGGCTCGTGGAGGAGATGCGGTTTCCGGGCTACTTTCTCATCGTCTGGGACATGATCCGCGAGGCCCGCTCCCGCGGCATCCCGGTCGGGCCGGGCCGGGGATCGGCCGCGGGCAGCCTGCTCGCCTACTGCCTGGACATCACCCAGGTCGACCCGCTGGAGTACGGACTTCTGTTCGAGCGGTTCCTCAATCCGGAGCGCATCTCGCTGCCCGACATCGACATCGACTTCTGCGGCCGGAGGAGGGGCGAAATCCTGGAATACGTCACCTCCAAGTACGGCCAGGAGAATGTCTGCCAGATCATCACCTTCGGGACCATGGCCGCCCGGGCGGCCATCCGCGACGCCGGCCGCGTGCTCGAGGTGCCCCTGCCCGAGGTCGACCGCGTGGCCAAGATGATCCCCTTCGGCCCGGACTCCTCGATCGAGACCGCCCTCAAGGACGTCCCCCAGCTCCGGGAGCTGAGGGACAAGAACGCCAAAATCGCCCACCTCCTCGATGTGGCGCGCAAGATCGAAGGGCTGGTCCGCCATCCCTCGATCCACGCCGCCGGCATCGTCATCACTCCCGAGCCGCTGGTCCATTACCTCCCCCTCTACAAATCGGTCAAGGGCGAGGTCACGACCCAGTATCCCATGCAGGACATCGAGGAGATCGGCCTACTCAAGATGGATCTCCTCGGCCTGCGCAACCTGACGGTCATCCGCGACACGCTCGAGGCCCTCGAGAAGGAGAAAGGCCTGCGCATCGACCTCGATTCCCTGCCCCTGGACGATCCGGAAACGTTCGCCCTCTTCCAGGCCGGGCTGACCGACGGCGTGTTCCAGTTCGAGAGTCCGGGGATGAAGGAGCTGCTCCGGAGCTTCAAGCCCGAGGAATTCCGGGACCTCATCGCCCTCAACGCCCTCTACCGCCCCGGGCCGCTCAAGAGCGGCATGACCGCCGACTTCGTCAAGGTCAAGCATCATCCCGAGGAGATCAAGGTCGACTTCCCCGAGCTCGAGCCCATTCTGCGCGAGACGCGGGGCATCCTCGTCTACCAGGAGCAGGTCATGCAGCTCGCCGTCGAGCTGGCCGGGTTCAGCCTGGCCGAGGCGGACATCCTGCGCAAGGCGATGGGCAAGAAGAAGTCGGCCATGATGCAGGAGCAGAAGCAGCGCTTCCTCCAGGGCGTGCGCCGCCGCGGCCTGTCCGCGCCGCGCGCCGCGCAGCTCTTCTCCCTGGTGGAAAAATTCGCCGAGTACGGGTTCAACAAATCGCACAGCGCGGCCTACGCCCTGCTGGCCTACCAGACCGCCTATCTCAAGGCCCATCACGCCGTCCATTTCATGAGCGCCCTGCTGACCTCGGAGGCCGAACGGGGCGCCACGGACCAGGTGGTCAAGTATCTGGCCGAATGCCAGGAACTCGGCATCAAGGTCCTCCCGCCGGACGTCAATTCCAGCGAGGCGGATTTCTCGGTCGCCGGCGGCGACATCCGCTTCGGTCTGGCCGCGGTGAAGAACGTCGGACGCGCGGCGGCCGAGGGGATCGTCGCCGCCCGAAAGAAGCGGGGCCGGTTCGACTCGCCCTTCGAGGTCATGGAGGGGCTCGACTCGCGCGTCGTGAACCGCAAGGTTCTGGAGAGCCTGATCAAGGCCGGGGCCTTCGACTCCCTGGGCCTGCGCCGCTCCCAGTGCTTCCACCTTCTGGACGATCTGATCGACTACGGCCACGGGCGGCAAAAGGCCCTGGCCGGAAACCAGACGTCCCTCTTCGGACCGGACGCCGTCACGCCGTCCCTCCTGTCGGAGGAAATCCGGCGCATGAGCGAGTGGGACGAAAGGCTGCGCCTGTCCTACGAGAAGGACGCCCTGGGGTTCTACATCTCCAATCACCCGCTCGTCCAGTACGGAAAACGGCTGCGCAGGCTCACCTCGCACGAGATTTCCGGCCTGGACGAAGAGAAGGACTTCAACCGGGAGGTCCGGCTGGCGGGGGTCATCGGCTCGGTCCGGCCGCGAAAGACCAAGGCGGACGGCGAGCCTTTCGCCACGTTCGTGCTGGAGGACCTGACGGGCCGGATCGAAGTGGCCGCCTATCCCGAGACCTACAACAAGTTCTACGAATACATCCGCGCCGACGGCCGGGTCTGGATCCGGGGCAAGTTTCAGGGCGAGGGCGAAAACCGCCGCATCGTCCTCCAGCAGCTCATGCCCCTCGACGAGGCCTTCAGCCGGCAGGCCAAGCGGGTCGTGATCAAGGTGTTCGTCCCCGGCCTGGAGGAGTCGGTTATCGCCGAGCTTAAGGCGCTCCTGGCCAAGCATCCCGGCGACTGCCCCCTGTTCTTCGACCTCGAGACCCCCCACGCGCACCGGGTCGTGCTCCAGTCGGGCGAGATCTCGGGCATCGACCTCTCCGAGCCCCTGACCCGCCGCATCCAGACCCTACTCGGAGAGGGCGCGGTCTGGGTCGAGTACTGACCGGCAACGATTCGGCGCTGCGGGCGGTTCTTGAACTCGGAGAGGGAGGTGTGCTACCCTCAATTCTCCATGAGAAACGGCATGAGACACCCCAAAACGGTCATCCTCTTCTGTTGCGTTTGTCTTTTCCTGAGTTCGGTCCTTTTCGCCCAGAGCGAAAAAAAGTCGCCCAAGGACCTGCCCGAGGTTTTCAAAAAATGGCTCGAGGAAGAAGTCCCTTACATCATCACCGCCTCCGAAAAAGACGTGTTTCTGCGCCTCGATTCGGACCGGGATCGAACCCGGTTCATCGAGGCCTTCTGGAAGCAGCGCGACCCCACCCCCGGGACTCCGGACAACGAGTTCAAAACCGAGCACTACCGCCGGATCGTCTACGCCAACCAGAAGTTCCGTCCCGGAGGCTGGAGATCGGACATGGGGCGCGTGCACATCATCCTCGGCCCTCCCCTGACCGTCCAGAGGTTCACGTCCTACACGAAAATCTATCCCCTGGAAATCTGGTCCTACCAGCAGGAGCCCCGGGCCGGCCTGCCCCCCAACTTCAACCTTGTCTTCTTCGACAGGAGGGGCGCGGGGGATTTCGTTCTCTACTCGCCCCGGAACGACGGCCCCCAGAGCCTGTTGATCGGCTACGAAGGGCATCCCCAGGACTACAAGCAGGCCTACGACATTCTCAACGAATACAGCACGATTCTGGCTATGGCGTCCATATCCCTCATTCCCGGGGAGGACACGGTGCCCTCCATGCCCAGCATGACCTCCGATTTGCTCCTCCAGCAGATCGACCGCGTTCCCCGGCTGGAGGTCGAGGACCTGTACGCCGAGAATTTCCTGAGGTTCAAGGATCTCATCGAGGTCGAGTATTCGGCCAACTATGTCGGCAGCAGCCATCTCGTCCACGTCTCCCTGGACGAAGGGGGGACTTTCCTCGTCCATTATTTCGTCGGCCTGGAGAGGCTGTCCGTCAACCGGCATGAGGACACCTATTACACCGTCCTC
This sequence comes from Candidatus Aminicenantota bacterium, assembly GCA_016933515.1. GTDB lineage: Bacteria > Acidobacteriota > Aminicenantia > Aminicenantales > JAFGAV01 > JAFGAV01. Next base: position 4,160 of record JAFGAV010000029.1, on the reverse strand, counting down.
GAGCTCAACGGCATGGTTACCGCCCCGGACGGGAAGACCGTTTATCAATTCGACAAGACCTATCCCCTCGAGTTTAGCGAGGAGCAGTTCGAGGCCCTGAAGAACAGCGCCCTGGCCGTCTATGACGTTTTTCCCCTCGTGCCCGGAGAGTACACATTCTCCCTTCTCTTGAAGAACCGGGTTTCCAAGGAATTTACGTCCTTTGAAAAAAAGCTTTCCGTCCTTCCCCTGCCGGAAAAGCTCATGATCACGCCGCTGCTCCTGGCTTACGACGTGAAGCCGGGGGGAGGCTCGACCTCGGCTCTCATCCCCTTTCAAATCCCGGAGGGACAGCTCGTCTGCACGCCCGAGAACATCTTCCTGAAGTCCGACACCCTTCGCGTCTTTTTCCAGATTTCCGGCCTGACGCCGGCCTTGGCCCGGTCCGGGAAAGCCGTTTTCACGTTCTCCCGGGAAGGCGAAGTGTTTCTCTCGGCCTCCAAGCCGCTTCCCGATTCCGCGGCCGGCGGGGTCCATGTCCTGGCCGACTTCCCGCTCAACGAGTTCCCGGCCGCCGATTACGTGCTGGCCGTCGCGATCCTCGACGGCGACGGGAGGAAGCTTGTGGAGGTCGAGAAAAGATTCTCCGTCACCCCCCTGGCCCAAATCGCCCGGCCCCGGATCATCTCCAAGATCACCTCTCTCGCCCAGGGCGCTCTCGTGCCTTACATCACCGGCATGCAGCACCTGAACGCCGGGGCGTTCGAGGAGGCCGTGGCGCGCCTGGAGACCGCTTTTTACCGAAATCCCGGTGTCGTTGATTTCGCGCTCGGCCTCGGCCGGGCCTACCTCTTGACCGGGCAAAACGACAAAGTGGAAAGGGTCCTCGGGCCTTTCCTCGAAGGGGATTCCGTCCGGGAAGAGGTCATCCGTCAGATGGCCGAGGCCAAGAAAAACAGGGGCCGATACGAGGAAGCCGCCGAACTTTACCGGCGGATTCTCTCCGGTTTCGGGGCGAGCCTCGACGCCTTGAATGATCTCGGCTTCTGCTATTACCGTCTGGGGGACATGAAGGAAGCCAGGGCGGCGTGGAGCAAATCGCTCGAAATCAATCCCGACCAGCCGGAAATCAAGGGCCTCCTGGATTCCCTGAGAGAAAAATGAGATTCTTTCGGCTTTCCCCGAAGACAGCCGCGCTCCTCGCGCTCTGCGCCGCGGCGGCCGTGGTCCTGAGTTCCTGCCGCCTGTACAGGCTGAAGAGGCAGCTGGACGCCGAGGACGCCCTGTTTCTTTCGGAGGTGAGATACGTCATCACCAAGGAAGAGACCCGGCTCTACCTGGAGATGCCCAAGTCCGAAAGGGACGCCTTCCGGGAGGACTTCTGGGAAAAGCGCGACCCGGATCCGCTCACCGAGACGAACGAGTTCCGGACGGAATACTACAACCGGATCGAGGAGGCGAACCGCCTGTTCACGGCCGGCCGGGACGGCTGGCTCACGGACCGGGGACGGACCCTCATTCTGCTCGGTCCGCCGGTTCACAAGTCTTTTTACCCCATGGGCAATCCGGTCGAAGGACTCCTCTTCCCGACCGAAGTGTGGTCCTACCCCAATTTCCCGATCGTGTTCATCGATTCCAAGGGCGCGGGCGACTATGAGTTCCACTACCTGAGCCTGGGGCACCAGGCGGAGATTCAAAAAGCCCTTTTGGTTGCCCGGGACTCCCGGCGGGAAGAGGAATCCGCTCTTTTCGACTACGACTTGGACCTCAGGCGCGAAGGGGGCCGGACGTTCATCGTTCTCAGCGTCGGAAAAAAGAATCTCTGGATGGCGGAAGGGGAAGAAGGGATGAGGACCACCCTGGAGATCCGCCTCCAGATCGTCCGCCCCGCCCGGGACACCCTCTGGGAGAAGACGTTCGAGCATCCCGTCCTGGTCCCGCACGAGGAGATGGCCCGGGGCCTGTCCGAGGCCGAGTCCATCGAGGTCGAGGTCGACACGGACCTCCCGCCCGGAAATTACTCGCTCCTGGCGAGGGTCAAGAATCTGACGGACGGCGAGCAAAGAAGCAGGGCCAAGTCCGTGAAAATCACGTGAGCATCAGCCGAGAGGAGGCTGCGATGAAATCAAAAAGAGTGTTCGCCGGGCTGCTGGCGGTGATGATAGGACTTCCTCTGGCCGCGGAAGCCGAGATCCGCGGGCGGCTGCGGCTGTTCGTCGCCGACACCGAGGGGAAACCCGTCCCCGGGGTCAAGATCACCCTGGTCAGCACGCAGGCGGCGGTCATCACCCGCGAAATCACCACCAACGAAAACGGCGTCGCGACGCACGGCTCTATGGAAAACCACTGGTTCGAGGTCACCTTCGAGAAAAAGGGATATCTGCCCCTGAAGAAAAGGATCAAGATTCCCCTGGGAGAGCTTTACCGGGAGGACATCGTTCTGCGCACCCCGGAAGACGCGGCCGCCGAGCTCGAAGCCAACTCCCCCCGCGCCAAGGCCATCAACCTGTACAACGAGGGGGCGCAGGCTCTGAAACAGGAAGAGTACGAGAAAGCCCTCGAGCTTTTCCGGGAATCGATCGCCCTGGACCCCACGATCCACCAGGCCCACTACGAGGCCGGGCGGGCCGGTTTTCTGCTGGGGAAATACGACGAGGCCGTCGCTTTCGCCGAGGCGGCCCTCGAGTTGAAGCCGGATTATGTCGTCGCCTTAAGGCTGCTGGCGGCGATTTACGAGAAAAAAGGGGACATGGAGAAGTCGGCCGCCTACACCAAGCTGGCCCAGGAAAAGGGCGGGGTGACCGGGATCGACAGATACAACGACGCGGTCAAACACATGAACGACGGGAACATGGATGCCGCCCTTCCCCTTCTTGAGGAGGCCGTCGAGCTCGACCCGGAGTTGGCGGACGCCTACTACCAGCTCGGCCTGGTCTACCTGAACAAGGCGGAGAACGGAAAGGCCGTCCTCAGCTTCGAGAAGTATCTCGAGCTTCGGCCCGACGGGGAGAACGCCGAGACGGCGCGCTCCATTCTCCGGTATCTGAAGAAGTAAAAAACCCCTTCACTGTTTCTTTTCGTCGGGATACATGCTCTCCAGTTTTTCGAGGATGACTTTCACCTGCTCGTTGTTGGGGGCCTCGGGGTAGAGCTCGATGTATTTCCTGTAGACCTTGATGGCCGCCGGGCCGTCCCGCTCGATGACGTGGGAATTGGCCAGCAGCAGGTAGGCGTTGGGGCCGATCTGGGGATTGATCTCGATGGCCCGGGTGAAATGCCGGATGGCTTGCTTCGGCTGCTGGAGATTGAAAGAATTCGTCCCCGCCAGCTCGTGGGCGCGGGCCGTCGCCGGGGAGGCGTCGCCCTCGACGAGCTTCAGGTAGGTTTCGAGGTGCGTGTTGGATGGGGCGTATTCCTTCTTGGCCTGAAGGGTTTCCCCCAGGGCGAAAAGGGCCAGCTTGTAGTCCGGCTGGAATTCCACGGCCTTCGTGAAGTGAATGACGGCCTCGTCGATCTTCCCCTTCTGGCGGAGGAGAATGCCCAGGTTGTAGTGGGCCTCCGCGAACTCGGGCTCGATTTCGATCGCTTCCTTGAGGTCGCCGATGGCCTTGTCGATTTTTTTGGCGGCCATGTCTTCCTTGGCCTTGGCGACCTTCTTGAGAGCCTCCTTGGACACGGGCTTGGCCTCGGAGACGGGCCGGGCCCTCAGGACGATGTCGGCCTCGAGCTCCTTGGCCCCGGTCTTGTGGACGATGACCGGGACCTGGGTCTGGAGATAGGCTTCGGCGTGCCGCACGACGAGGAAGTAGGCTCCCGTGTCCGGGACGCCGTTGATGCGGTAGAGGCCCGTTTCGTCGCTTTCCGCCCAGGCGAAGACGCCGCTCCCGACGGTCGTGACCAGGTTCTGCCAGACATAGTCCTGGATATCGGACGCGCCCATGATTTCGGGGCGGCCGGCCTGGGCGTCGTAGGCCAGGCGGATCTCGACCTTGATTCCGGCGAGGGGGTTCCGGCTTTCGTCGTAGACACGGCCAAAGATCGAAATCCGGTCGAAGTCCATATACCGCTGCGGCTCCTCTTGGGCTCTCAGTCCCCGGCCCGCGGCGGGCAGGAGAAGGCAGAAAATCAGCATCTGAACGAGCATTTTGTTTTTCATGGCGGCTCTCCTTTTATCCGCAATT
>JAFGAV010000028.1 GCA_016933515.1 Candidatus Aminicenantota bacterium | reverse complement strand
TTTCCTATCGAGTAAACCAAGCCCCGGCCTTAAGGCCGGGGCTTGGCGCCATAAAGATGATTGGCCTCCGCTTCGCTCCGGGATGCCATTCATCCCTCGGCTCAAAAGCCTGGGGTTTTCCGGCATGGACTATAAAGGGGTTTAAAGGCTGGCTTGCGTTTCTTCTTTTATCGGGCATGTTGTTCGTTTTTTCCCCTCTGTTTCCGCAGGAAAAACAGGAAAAGCCGGAGGAGCCGCGGCAGCAGAAGATCACGGAGGAAATCTTGGTCGTCGGTCGAGCCCCCGGCGACGCTCCCCTGGCCTCGGTGGCCAGGATGGAGGCCCGCGAGATCGAGAGCCTGAAGCCCCGCGACCTCGGACAGGTCCTGGCTCTGGCTCCCGGCGCCAACCTGTCCATCGGGCAAAAAAACGAAACCATCCTCCTCCTGCGGGGTATGGACGCCCGAAGGATCGTTCTTCTCCTCGACGGCATCCCAGTCTATGAGCCCTACTACGGGACATTCGACCTGAAGACCGTGGCCGCCGGAGACATCGCTTCGGTCCAGGTGACGGCCGGCCCGGCCTCCGTCCTCTACGGCCCCAACGCCCTGGCCGGTCTGGTGAACGTTGTCACGCACCGACCCGGCGACAAGCCGCGCCTCACGCTCGGCGGCGTCTATGGCCAGAACCGGACGGTCGGAGCCGATCTCAGCGGCGGCTTCCGCTGGGAACGCTTCGCCCTGAGCGGAAGCGCCCTTTGCCGGAAATCCGACGGCTTCCAGCTTCCGGATGAGGACGGGTCAAGGGACCTGAGGCAGCTGAGCGACTACCGGAGGCTCAACATCAACGCCAAGGCGTATTTCACTCCGACGGACCATTCGGAATTCCTCGTCTCCGGCAGCATCTACCGCTCCGCCTACGGCTTGCCTCCCGCCCTGGAAGTGCAAAGAGCACGCTACTGGCGCTTCCGGTCCTGGGACCGGTCTTCGTTCTCCGCCGGAGGGTTCATCGGCCTGGGGCGCTTGTCGCTCGTCCGATTCCGGGCTTATGCCGTTCAATATGACAACGTCCTTGAGCAATACGACGACCCGCAGCTCCAGTCCTTTCAAGCTGAGAGCGCGTTCGACAATTCCGTCTTGGGCTTTTTCGGGCTGGCCGACCTCGGATTGAGCCGTGTCCACAACCTGAAACTCAGCCTGAACATGCAGTCCGACAGGGCCAAGACGCGGGACGAAACAGGACTGCCCTGGGAGGAATTCCGGCAGACTTCGACCTCGGCGGGAGCCGAGCACCATTTCCGGGCCTCCGAGCGGCTGACGCTCATCGCCGGCCTAAGCCTCGACGTGCTCGACAAACACATAGGCCCGACGACGTTCAAGGCCAATCCCCTGGCGGGAGTTCAGCTCAGGCCTTGGAACGGGATCGAACTCAACCTATCGGCGGCCAAGAAATCCCGGTTTCCGTCGATGAGGTCTCTCTACTCCTCTTCGTCCGGCAATCCCGACCTGTTGAGCGAGGACGGCTACGCGCTCCAGCTCGGGGCCAGGGTCGAGCGTTGGATGAGCATGGAATTCTCGGCCTTCAACTACGAATTCCGCGACATGATCGACTCCCTCCGGCAGCCGGACGGAACACGGCTCTACGTCAACGTGGGGAAAGCCACAATCCGGGGACTGGAAATCGGCCTGCACAAGAGCATCAAGGGATTGTCCGCCGACCTGAATTACACCTTCCTCGATCATCGGAACCAAACCGACGACCGGCCGCTGGACACCTTGCCCGGTCACACCCTGCGGGCCCACGTCGTTCTTGAGCCGTTCAGAGGCTTCCGTCTGACTTTCTCCGGGACGGCGGCTTCATCGTCTTCCTGGTACGACTCCGCGCAGAGAAGAATCCTGGACGTCCCCGCCTATGCTTACTTTGATGCGGTGTTGTCCTATGGCGGCAGCCGGGGCGAGATTTTCTTCAAGGCTTCCAACATCCTGGACGCGGCTTTTTACACCGACCCGGGTTTCCCCTGGCCGGGCCGGACGTTCGAGGCCGGCTTCCGGGTCCATGTGTTCACCTCCGCGTACTGATGAATATTGATCGGCCTTCTTCCCTTGGATGAGAGGGTCCGTCAAATTTTCGTCGACCGGTTTTGGGAGACGGCGGTCTGCAATCCCGGCCGGCGGGCCAAGTCGCGGATACGGCTTCTGCCTGCGCCTACAAACCAAGTTCGCCGGAGATGCCCTGCATGGCCTTGAGGCAGATGCCGATGAATTCCGGGAGCTCAAGACCCAGGTTCCGGCACTGCTCGATGTCCTCGCGTCGGGCGCCGCGGGCGAATCCTTTTTCCTTGAATCGTTTCTGGACGAATCCCACGTCCACGCTCGCAAGCTTCTTGTCCGGGTGCATGAGCGTGGCGGCGATGATGAGTCCCGTCAGGTTATCGATGGAAAAAATGGCCCAGTCCATGGCGCTTTCGCACGGCGCCTTGCCGGCGTGGGCTTGAACGGCGTGAACGATCTCCGGGGCGAGGCCTTCGGCCTCCAGGATCTTGACCGTTTCGGTCGTGTGGAGATCGGGGCTTTTTTCCGTGACTTCATAGTCCAGATCGTGCAGGATGCCGGCCAGACCCCAGGGCTCAGGATCGTGTCCGAGGCGGACGGCCATGGCCCTCATGCACGCCTCCACGGCCAGGCAGTGCTTGACCAGGTTCGGCTTCTTGAGATGCCGACCCAGCAATTCCAGAGCTTCGTTTCTTTGCATCGTGTCTCTCCCTTCGTTCACCGGACGACCCGGATTTCCAGGGTCGACTCCTCCGTGCGCTCGCCCTCGGTGACGCGAACCTGAATCTTGTAGGCGCCTTCCGCTTCGGGACGCCACGTCCAGGTTTCGCGGTCCGAGGCCGTCTGCACGACTCGCTCTCCCGCGGCGGATTTCAGGATGAACTCGAAGCGCGGCGTCTTGAATCCCGCATGGGACGCGGTGAAAACGACTTCCTCGCCCACCCGGACAGGCGACGGCTTGGACGCGTTCAGGGCGACGGGGACCTGACGGCGCAGGACAAGGAGCGCCTCGCCTTCTTTCTGATTGTCCGACGCATGGCATAAAACCCTGGGTTCCACCCAGACGGGATTGGCCCGGAATTCTCCGTCAATTTGAAACAGGCCCGTTTCCTTGCCGTCCCGGGCGCGGAAACCGGCCAGGCGATCGGAAAGGGCGGCGGCCAGCACCTGACCGCCCGCCAAAACCGGATCGAAGGCCGTGCGCGAGGACATCGTTTTCCACCACAGGAGGGATCCGCTCTTTTTGTCCAGGCAGACGAGGACTCCCTGGGCGGTGAGAAAGAACAGCCGCCGGGCGTCGGCGACGAACCTCTTCGCCGGGGTTCCGGCCAGCCGAACCCTCCAGGCCAGCGACCGCTTCTCCAGGTTGAGGCACAAGAGTCCGTCGGCCCTGACGGCGGCGTAAAGTCTGTCCCCATCAAGGAGCGGGGGAAGCGTGATCGGGCTGCCGCACTCCATTTCGGCGCTGCGGCGGCCGCCCGGATCTAGAAAGTAGATTTTCCCGGCGTCCCCCCCGCAGAGGAGAAAAGGCGTCCCCCGGCGGTTTCTCCAGACAAGGGCGCCCGTCCTGACGGCCTGCCCCGCCCGGAAACGCCAGACTTCGCTTCCGTCGTCGGCCCGGAGGGCGATGAGGCTTCCCTCTTCCGTGCCCGCATAAAGCCGCTCTCCGAATTCGTTCAGCGGACCGGCGACGGTTTCCTCAAGCGTCTTCCGCCATAAGATCCGCCCCTCAAAATCCAGGGCATGAATCCCCCGCTCGTCATCGACGACATAGACCCGGTTCCGCCCGATGCCCGCCGGCCTCGAAACGGGATGCG
>JAFGAV010000027.1 GCA_016933515.1 Candidatus Aminicenantota bacterium | reverse complement strand
TCCCTGTTCTCCCCGGTCGATGGGCCGGCTGGAGGCCGGGAGGGACGGCTCGAGCTCCGACGGCGCATTTTTGAGGATCTGCTTCCGTCCTACCGGGCGCTCTGGGATCGAGGCGTCGTGGAACTCGCAACCTCCGCCGCTTTCCATCCTCTGCTGCCCCTTCTTATCGATCTCCGGGAGGCCTCCGAACCGGAAATGCCCGCCTGTTCTTTTCTCCACCCCGAGGACGCCGCGGAGCACATCCGCCGCGGAAAACGCGTTTTCGCCGGATTTTTCGGCCGCGATCCCGCGGGCTTCTGGCCCTCCGAGGGAGGCGTCAGCGACGAGACGGCCCGCGCCATCCGCGGACAGGGCTTGGCCTACGCTCTGACGGACGAAAATGTCCTGTGGAAAAGCCGTCCGGACGGATGCCGCCCCGCGGACAGGATGAAGCCTTACGATTGCCGGGGGCTGAAGATTCTGTTCCGGGACAGGGAGATCTCCGATTTGATAGGATTCGAGTACCAGAGGTGGGACGAAGAAGACGCCGTTTCGGATCTCCTCGGTCGGTTGAGGTCCCGGGCGTCCGAGGCGGGTGAGGACGCCGCGACCGTCATCGCCCTCGACGGAGAGAATCCCTGGGCCGGCTACAAAGACAACGGCGTCCCGTTCTTGCGCCGCCTTTTCTCCCGGCTCAAGAGCGAGCCGGGTTTGGTCCCGGCGACCCTGTCCGAATACCTGAAGCACGCGCCCCCGGCGGAGCCCATTCGCCTGGCCGCCGGCACCTGGCTGGGAAGCTTCGCCAAATGGGTGGGACATCCCGAAAAAAACGGCGCCTGGGAAATGCTCAGCCGGGCCCGGGAAGAGGTGGGGCCGGTTGATGAGATTCTGGTCGCCGAGGGTTCCGACTGGTTCTGGTGGTACGGAGAGCCGGGGACCGAGACTTTTGACCGACTGTTTCGCGGCTACATTCGGTCCGCCTACCGGCGGGCCGGATCGCCGCAGCCGAATAACGCATGAGGTGACCGCCCATGACCGAAAGACGATTCCTTCTCGTCCTGCACAGTCATATCCCTTATGTCCTGTCCCATGGAACCTGGCCGCACGGAACCGACTGGCTGTACGAGGCCGCGGCCGAAACCTATCTTCCCCTGCTCGGAGTTTTGCGCCGTCTGGCGGACGAGGGCCTCTCTCCCCAGGTCGCCGTCAGCTTCACGCCCGTTTTGGTCGAGCAATTGAAGAGCCCCGTTTTTCGGGACGGATTTCGCGCCCATCTGCGCCAGAAATCCGCCGCGGCCGACCAGGATCAGCGGCGCTTCCAGCGGACGGGAGATAAGGAACTCGAACGTCTGGCGGTTTTCTGGAAGGACACCTACGACCGCCTCCTCGGCTCGTTTGAAGGCGACTGCGGATCGGATCTCATCGGGTCCTTCAGAAGGTTTCAGGACGAGGGTCATATCGAAATCCTCGCCTCGGCGGCCACGCACGCCTATTTTCCGCTTCTCTCCGAGGACGAAAGCATCCGCGCGCAAATCCGGCAGGGTCGTCTGACCTACCGGCGGCATTTCGGCCGTGAGCCCGGAGGTTTCTGGCTTCCGGAGTGCGCCTATCGCCCCTCTTATGCTTGGGCGTCGCCTCTCAGGCGGGCCAAGCCGCGGCCGCGGCCGGGCGTCGACGAAATCCTCTCCGAAGAAGGATTGCGATGCTCGTTCGTCGACACCCATCTTCTCCGGGGAGGCGCCGTCCGGGGCGTGTATCTGGAACTTTATCCCGGTTTGAAAAAGATATGGGACGCGAGCCGCAAAAAGGCCGGGACGGCCCGGAAACGAGCGCAGGATCCTTTCCAGCCCTACCGCGTCCATCCTTCCGGCCTGCCCTTTTTTATCCGGGACGAAACGACCGGCCGGCAGGTCTGGAGCCGGGACATGGGCTACCCGGGGGACGGCCATTATCTCGAGTTTCACAAGAAGCATTTTCCGGGCGGTCTGCGCTATTGGCGCATCACCTCCGGTCGTTCCGACTTGGCGGACAAAGCGCCGTACGACCTCGATCGCGTCGGGGACAGGCTGAGGGAAAACGCCGCTCATTTCGTCGGTCTCCTCGAAAAAACGCTCGCCGGCCGCGACCGGGGCGTGGTGGTGTCCATGTACGACACCGAGCTTTTCGGACACTGGTGGTTCGAAGGGCCGGAATGGATCTATCATGTTCTGAAAGGCCTGGCCGGAAGCTCCGTCCGGCCGGGGACGGCCGCCGACTGCCTGGAGCATGTTCCTCCTTCGCCCCAGATGATCGCCCTCCCCGAGGGTTCGTGGGGAGAGGGCGGCTTCCATACCGTTTGGTTGAATGAAGACACATCCTGGATCTGGGAAAAAATCCACGCTCTCGAAGCGTCCTGGAAGCGGATCATGCCGAAGCTCGGGGGCGCGGACCGCCGCCTGGTGAAACAGCTCGTCCGCGAAAAGTTCCTCCTCGAAAGCTCCGACTGGCCGTTTCTGATCAGCACCTGGAGCGCTCGGGATTACGCCGAGAACAGGGCGGCGGAGCATGCCGTGCGCGCGGGGCGACTCGTGTCCTGGATCGAGCGCGGCGGGCCGCTCTCCATTGAGGAAGAGACCCTGCTGTCCTCTTGGGAGCAGGCGGACGCCCTCTTTCCCGAAGTGCCGGGTCCGGAGGGGGACGTTCTGGCATGATCCAGAGGCATGCCTTTCCCCTGCAGGAGCTCCAGCCCGACGCGCCGCGCGAAGTGCAGCTCCTGTCCTTCATCGGCCAGATTTTTCTCCAGCCGTTTTCTCTCGAAGACAATCTCCTGGCCTTGCTGACGGCCCTGACGGCCGGTTCGGGCGTGGGATTCAACCGGGCCATGCTTTTCCTGGTCGAGGGACGGACGCTTCGCGGCCGGTGGTGGCTCGGTCCGCCGACACCCGAGGAAGCGTGCACCATCTGGGAAGTCCTCTCCACTCCGGGCATCGGATTCGTGGAAATTGTGGATTACAACCGCGCCCTTCTGGAGCGCAGGGAAGGGGGGCTGTCGCATCGGGTCGAACGCCTGAGCTACAATCTCGATGAGGGCCGGGACACCATTCCTTCGCTGTCCGCCCGCCGGAGGGAAATTCTCCACGTCCGGGACGCGGACTGCGAGCCGCTCGTTGACGAAGGATTCCGGGACGTCATCGGCGTCCGGGAATTCCTTTGCATTCCCCTCGTGTCGCGCGATGACGTCGTGGGGGAGATCGTCGTCGACAACGCCTTCACCGGGGCCCCGATAGAGGCCCCCGACATCCGGCTGGCCTGTCTGTGCGGCCTCATCGCCGGGAATTACATCTACACCTCCCTCCTGACGAAAAAAATGATGGATATGGAGAAGCTGGCCGCCCTGGGAGAGGCGGGCGTCTTCCTCCTTCATCAGCTGCGCAATCCCCTGACGGTCATCGGGGGGTTTGCGGACCAGCTTCTGGACGTCAAGCTTTCCGAGAGCAAGAAAAGAAGAAATCTGACCATCATCCGGAAGGAGATCAAGAGGCTCGAACGCGTGATCGGCAAAATCGGAAGGCTGACGCGGCTCAACAGCGGCCCGGTCGTTTCTCTCGACCCGAAGAGCATGATCGAGGAACTGCTGGCCCTTCCGGCCATCAAGGTCAAAGGCCGCGGTCGGCATATCCGGTTCGAGTGCCCGCCCGATCTTCCGGACGCCCTGGGGCACCGCCTGGACGCCGCCGAAGCCGTGCGCAACGTCCTCGACAACGCCCTGGAGGCCGCGACCTGGGGAGGGGAGGTCGTCATCCGCTGCGCCGGCGGGCCCGACCGCACGGTTGTGATCTCGATCGCGGACAACGGTCCCGGCATCGCGCCGGGCATGCGGGAGAGACTGTTCGAGCCGTTCGCCACTTCGAAGAAAAACGGCATGGGCCTCGGCCTGGCGTTCGTCAAGAGAGTCATGGACATCGCCGGAGGCCGGGTCGAAGTCGAGAGCCGCGAAGGGCGCGGCACGGAGGTGAGGCTGATGTTTCGAGCCGGAGGAAAAGAATGAAGACCAAGCCCAGAATTCTTATCGTTGAGGATGAGCGGTCTTTGTGCCTGCTCTACCGGGAAGAACTGGAAAAGGAAGGCTATCAGGTGACGACGGTCCTGGACGCCGCCTCGGCGCTCCAGGCGTTGAACACCGAGCCGTTCGACCTCATCATCAGCGATATCCGGCTTCCGGGAGCGAACGGCCTGGAGTTCATCCGCTCCGTCATGGAGCGGCGGAAGAACGTGCCGGTCATCATCAACACCGCCTATGAGAGCTACATGCAGGATTTCTCCACCTGGGCGGCGGACGAATACGTGGTCAAGTCGGGGTCCCTGGACGAGCTCAAGAAAAAAATCCGCGTCCTTCTGGAAAAGAGCCATGTCGCAGCTTAGAAAAGATCCGATCAGCGGCCGGTGGGTCATCATCGCCGGCGAGAGAAGCAAGCGGCCCGACGATTTCCGCAAGGCGGCCGCCGACCGCCCGCCCGAAGCGCCGGGCTTTTGCCCCTTCTGTCCGGGGAACGAAACCAAGACCCCCCCCGAAGTTTTCGCTCTCAGACCCGAAGCGACTCCGGCCGACGCTCCGGGCTGGCAGGTCCGCGTGGTGCCCAACAAATTCCCGGCCTTGAGCCGGGGCGGAACGGCGCCCCGGAAAGGCGAGGACCTTTTTGTCTGGATGGACGGCGTCGGTGTTCACGAGGTCGTGATCGAGACGCCGGACCACGCCCAGGAGATGTCCGACCTGCCCCTCGACCGGCTGCGGGACGTCCTGTGGACCTACCGGGAACGGATCGTGAGCATCGGGAAGGAAAAACAATACCGCTACATTCAGGTGTTCAAGAACAAGGGCCGGGAAGCGGGGGCGTCGCTGAGCCATCCTCACACTCAGATCGTGGCCACGCCCATCGTTCCCAAGCGGGTCAAAGAGGAAATCTACGGAGCCGAGCGGCTCTGGGACAAGAACAACGAATGCGTCTTCTGCCGCATTTTGAGGCAGGAGGTCGAGCGGGACGAAAGGATCATCCTCCGCAACGAGCATTTCTGCGTTCTGGCTCCCTATGCCTCGCGCTTTCCGTTTGAAATGCGGGTTTATCCCGTGCGCCATTCGGCCCGGTTCGCCGACATCACCGAGGAAGAGCTCCGGTCGCTGGCGGCGACGATGAAAACCGCTCTCTCCCGTCTTAAAAATGCGCTGTCCGACCCGCCGTACAACTTTCTCATCCATCAGGCCCCGAACGCCCGCATGATTCTCAACGGCGGCCGCATCGTGTCCGTGGACCGTTCGTACCACTGGCATATCGAAATCATTCCCGTCTTGACCAAGGTGGCCGGCTTTGAATGGGGCACGGGATTCTACATCAATCCCGTTTCGCCCGAGATCGCGGCGCAAAACCTGTCCTCCGACGCGCCTTCGGCGTCATGAACGCAGCGGGGCCGCCGGGGAAAAAGGCGATCTGGACCTGGCCCATGACGCGACCGGCGGTTGTCAGGGTGAGCCGAGGATTCCGCGGTAAAGGCGAAGGTAGTCTTCGGCCGAGCGGTCCCAGGAAAAATCACACGCCATGGCGTTGCCGACGAGAGAAGCCCAAAGGTCTTTTCTTCGGAGGATCTTTCCGGCCCGGCGAACAGCTCCCAGCAGGGCGTCGGGGGCAGCCTCGCGGAATTTGAAGCCGTTTCCGCGGCGCGTTTCCGGATCGAACTCCTGCACCGTGTCTTCCAGCCCGCCTGTGGCCCGGACCACAGGAATGGTCCCGTACTTCAGGCTGTACATCTGGGTCAGGCCGCAGGGCTCGTAGCGGGAGGGGATAAGGAAGAGATCGGAACCGGCGTAGATCTTGTGGGCCAGGGTTTCGTCGAAGCCCAGACGGATGCCGAAAGCGTCCGGCCTCCGCTTCTGAGCCTCGGCCAGCCGTCTCTCCAACGACGGGTCTCCCTGCCCAAGGATGACGAGGCGCAGCTTCTCCTCGAAGAGACCGTCCAGCGCGTCGGCCAGAATGTCCAGGCCTTTTTGTGCGGCCAGGCGGGTGACCATGCCCATGACGGGGATGTCTTCCTCATCAATTGGAAGGCCGAACGTTTTGAGCAGGTCGGCCTTGCATGTCTTCTTGCCTTCGCGCTTATCCGGAGTGTAGCGGGCGGCGATATGCCTGTCCTTGGCGGGATCCCATTCCGAGGCATCCACGCCGTTGAGGATGCCGCTCAAGACCTCGCTTCTGTGCCGCAGCAGCCCGTCCAGACCGCAGCCGAACTCGGGCGTCTGGATTTCCCGGCTGTAGGTGGGGCTGACGGTGGTCACGGCCGACGCGTAGAGGATGCCGGCCTTGAGAAAGCTCACCCGGCCGTAAAATTCCATCTCTTCATGATGAAAGAGATTGTCCGGGAGGCCGACTGCGGAGAGGATTTCGCGCGGGAACAGGCCCTGATAGGCCAGGTTGTGAATGGTGAAAACGGAAGACGTGCCCTTGAAGAAGGCGTCTTCGCTGAAGCGGTTCCTCAGGTAAGCGAGAGACAAAGCCGACTGCCAGTCGTGGGTGTGGACGATGTCCGGCCGGAAAGAGTCCTTTCGCATGGCCTCCAAGGCGGCGAGGCAGAAAAAACCGAATCGCTCGCCGTTGTCCGGGTAGTCCCCCGCGGACGTCCCGTAAAGACCTTCGCGGTCAAAATAGTCGTCCTGTTCGATGAAATGAACCGAATATCCCCTCTGATGCGAAACCCGAAGACCGAAACGAACCCGGCCGCCCCTCCAGTCCGTCTCCGCTGCGCCCGCCGTTTTGGAGAGCGAAAGAGTTCGATCCGCTTCCCGGGTGACCCTGTAGAAGGGGAGGAACACCCTGACTTCCGCGCCGCGAGATGCCAGGGCGCGGGGCAGGGCCCCGGCCACATCCGCCAATCCGCCCGTCTTGGAAAAAGGAACGGCCTCAGAGGCGATGAATGCGATTTTGATCATGGGCGTTATTCTAGCACAGGCGGAGAGGTTCGCCCAAAAGGCGGGCATGCTTTAAGACATACGCAGGGCGGTTGAAAGATTCGTATGGAAAAAAGAGAAATTTTCGAAGCCGATCCGGACATAGACATTCGGCCGGCTATGAGATAAACTGAATTCTCGTTATGCCGAACACAAATCGGTCGGGTTTGAAAATCAAGTTCCTGGGCGCCAACCGCCAGATCACGGGTTCCTGCACCCTTGTCGAGGCGGACGGACTGAGTCTCATCGTCGACTGCGGGCTGTTTCAGGAAAGGGAATTTCTTTCCAGGAATTGGGGGCCTTTTTCGTTCGATCCGGAACGGGTGGATTTCGTTCTCCTGACGCACGCCCACCTCGACCATTGCGGTCTCCTGCCCAAGCTCGTTCGCGAGGGTTTCCGCGGCCGCATCCTCGCCACCGAGGTGACGCGGGACCTTCTGCCCATCGTCCTTGAGGACAGCGCCCACATTCAGGAAGAAGACGCGGCCTACAAGAAGAAGCGACATGCCCGCGAAGGGAGGAAGGGCCCTCATCCCGAGGTTCCGCTCTATACCGTCCGGGACGCCCGCCTCGTGCCCCCGCATGTCGACGGGATCGCCTACCGCCGGCCTTTGTCCCTCAGCGACCGGGTCGAGGTCGTCTTCCACGACGCCGGACACATCCTCGGCTCGGCCATGATCGAAATCCGGCTGAAAGACGGGGAGAGGGTCAAGCAGCTTCTCTTCAGCGGCGACGTCGGACAGTGGGACAAGCCGATCGTCAAAGATCCCGCGGTTTTCGAACGTCTCGACACCCTTGTCCTGGAATCCACCTACGGCGGCGTGAATCGAGAGGACCCGGGACGCCGGGACGACATGCTGCAGGAACTGATCACCCGGACCGTAAAGGCCGGGGGCAACGTTCTCATCCCCACCTTCGCTTTGGAGCGCGCCCAGGAAGTGCTCTACACTCTCAGCCTTCTGTTCGCCGAACAGCGGCTGCCCGATGTCCCCGTTTACCTCGACAGCCCCATGGCCGTTGAGGTGACCCGTGTCTTCGAGAACCATGTCGATTCCATGGACCGACAGGCCCGGGCGCTGTTCCGATCCGGGAACCACCCTTTCCGCTTTCCCGCCCTTCATCTGATCGGAAGCACCGAAGAATCCAAAAGCCTCAACAGGCTCGAGAGGCCCTTCGTCGTCTTGGCCGGGTCGGGGATGTGCACCGGCGGCCGGATCAAGCACCACCTTCAGCGCAACATCAGCCGTCCGGAAAGCCTCGTCCTTTTTGTCGGCTATCAAGCCCGGGGGACTCTGGGACGCCAGATCCTGGAAGGAAAATCCCCGGTCCGCATCCATGGACGAAATCATCCCCTCCGCGCCCGTGTCGCCCAGCTTCACGGTTTTTCCGCTCATGCCGGAGCACAGGACATGATGCGCTGGCTGCGCCACATCCGCAACGAGCCGAGAGTCTTTCTGAACCATGGAGAGGAAGACCGGGCCGCGGAGCTCGCAGCGGCCATCGAAAGGGAATTCGGCTGGCCGGTCCAGGTGTCGTTTTACGAGGAGGAGATCGAACTCAACGGCGGTCCCGCGCCCAGGCCCGCCGGCTAGACGTCCCCGGCGGAGCGGCGCCGTCCGGAGTCACCAGAATTCCACCCGCAGGGCGACGCCTCCTCCTCCTCTTTCCTCCTCGTCGTGGTGCATGGTCGAACGCGGGCCCTGGCGGTGCCATTTCGTCAGACCGCTGACTGTCGCCCGCAACTCGCCCAGACGCTCGATGGCGTCCCTGTCGGGAAGCGACCAGATCAGCGTATCGCCCGTGACGTTGTCCGGGCCGAACAGCTTGTCTCGTAAGAACTTGGGCGAAACCGTCACGCGGGGCTCGCCGGTCACTCTCCACGGGCCCTCAAAGCCTCCCCAGGAATAGGACTCGCCGGTCACGGTCCAGCGGGTGAAAATGGGGTTGGGGAATTCGGTGCCGTAATCCAAACGGTAGAAATTCCTGGGCAGCGACTCGGGAGCGAGACGCACGTGCTTGGCGGCGATCAGCTGGAACCTCACTTGGTCGCGCCTGGGGCCGAGCGTCATGGCCCGGATCCAGATTTCGTCCTCAGGAGAGGCAGGCACCCAGGCCGAGCCGTGGGCTCCTCCGGGGCGTCGGCCCTTGGGGTCGATTTGGTCTTCCGGCTTGACGGTCTCCGGATAGATGAGGATGCCGACGGCATTGGGATCCAGGGCTTCGCCCTTGGGTTTGACGAGGATTTCGACGGCCATACGCTCGGCGCGGTTGAAGACTGTGACCCGCATCTCGGAGCGCGGAGTGCCGCCGTCGTCGGACAGTTCCATGGCTTTCCGCTCCAGAGCCATAGTCAAGAGATTCAGCGCGGCCAAGGGGCCGCGTTCGCGGCACAGGGCCATGGCTTGCTGGGGTGAGGCGGCGGCTAGGGCTTCAACGAGGAGGGATTCGTCTTGGTATTCTTTTCCTCCGAATCTGACCGGCCTTCGGGGGTCGGGTTCCCCGATCAAGAGATTCTGGATCGACCTGTTTACGATTTTGATGTCCGGGTCGGTCAGGGGCTTGTTGACCGCGTTCCGCACCCGCGTGAACTCCGATTTGAGATGGCTGATGCAGGGCCGGATTTTGGCCTCCCATTGGGGGATAAACTCGTTTTTCAGGTGGGCGTACTTGTCATAAAGCCTCAGGTCCCGGGGATCGCGAAGGCTGTCCCGGCCGAAACGGAAGTTGGAATACCTTCGCTCCCAAGTTTCGACGTCCAGCTGCAGCTTGCCTTTTCGGCGGCTGCCTTCCGGAGCGATCAGGGAGTTGAATCTCTTCTCCCCGGCGTCGATGTACCGCCGGGTCACAGTCAACATTCCGGTCAGGATGGCCTGGTTCTGCGCCGCCTTGAGCTGGAGGTTGACGATCTGGACTATGGTCGAGCGCATAAGGTAGTACGACAGCGACCAGAAATCCATTACGGCCGCGGGACCTGAAAAGGGAAGGTAGGTGCTCAGCAGGGGCGGGAATTCGGGCTCGGGCATGTCCCCGAGGATCTGAGCGCGCACCGGCGCGGCGACAAGCAGGATAAGCACCGCTCCGGCGACGATCTGGGGGATGAAAGTCTTTCTCAACATGGCGCCTCCTTTGCCGATTCCCGTCAACCTTGAAACAACGCGTCAAGACCTTGACGGTATCCTTTACGGGCCCGGGCCCTCATGGACAAAGGAACGGCAGCGAGGCGGCGACTCTCTCCACGCGTTATCGGGGAGCATAACATCCCCAATGGAAATCTGTCAAAACGACTTCGGATGAATCCGGCCCGTTGGTCAGCGGCCAGGCCCGGCCGAAAAAGCCTCGAGCTCGTGGATGGACCAGTACCACACCGGGTCCTCGCCGGTGTTCAGCACGCGGAAAGCGCGCGCGGGGATGCCGGACAGGGGAATGTCCACGGACAAATCCCGGGGACGGAGGTATTTGCGGATATCAACAAAAACCCGTTCGTTTTCGGCCGCCGTCGTCCATGACCGGCCGTCTTCAGACGTCTCGACGACATAACCCCGCGGATAATCCTCAAAGCTGGGGCTGAATTTCAGGCGCAGCATGTCCAGCCTCTCGACGCGGCCCATGTCGACCTCGAAGCAATAGCCCGGCCGCTGGGGGCCGGCCGTATCCCATCGTGTTTCCGGCCGTCCGTCCGCGGCCAAGGCGGCGGCTTCCTCATTGACGCTGGCCGAAACCTTCCAGCCCCGGCGGTCGATCTTGCGAAGAGGCGGAGGGGGGGTTCGGAGCGCTTGCAGACCCGCTTCCCAATCTTTAATCTCATAGACGAGCGCGCTCTCGAACCTGCCGGCGAAAACGGCCAGATCGGATCGGGAATCCAGCTGCTCAAGATAATCGGCCGCGGTTTCGGGCGGTAATTGTGATTCGTGCAGGACAAGATAACGGACGCCGAGCGTCCTGAGGTCGAGAAGGTTCCGCTCCATGGGCGCTGCGGCGTTCCAGCGTTCCTGAAGCACGCCGTACAGGGGAGGAATGTAGCCGCTGAAGCCGTTCACCAATCGCTTCCAGTGGTAAGCCGAATAATAGATCCGCGGGCATTCCAGGGCCCCCGGGCTCCGGCCCCGGACGGGAAGAGGGATTTCGAGGAGGGCGAAGTCCCCTTCGCGCGACGCCAGCCATTGATAGACGGCCGGAATGTCCTTCTTCACGGCGATGCCGCTGTAAGTGACCGGGACAGACAGGTATTCGGTCAAGATCACGAGAGGGGCCAGCGCCAGGACGATCGTTCGTCCGGCGCCTTTGAGCCGTCGGGAGACCTCCCGCAGTCCGAAAGCGGCAAAAACGGACAGAGAGAACATGACGAAGACATGGCTTCTCGGGGCGGCCCTCAACCCCCCGAATC
This sequence comes from Candidatus Aminicenantota bacterium, assembly GCA_016933515.1. Lineage (GTDB taxonomy): Bacteria > Acidobacteriota > Aminicenantia > Aminicenantales > JAFGAV01 > JAFGAV01. Next base: position 12,762 of record JAFGAV010000027.1, on the reverse strand, counting down.
CCGGAATCAAACGGGCCAGGACCTCATAGGGCCCTCCCGGACCGAACGTCATGAAAAAAGCCAGGACAAGGATGAGAAAAAAACTCCAGGTCACAGGGTCGAGCGTCCGCCTCCCGAGAAGAGGCCCCGTCCGCAAGAGCTTTTTCAAGACAAAAAAGAACAGGAGGAGGGACGCCAGGACCAGAGACGGCTTCAGCAGGCCCCGGGAATGGATCGCCAATCCCGGGAGCAGAACGATTTCAAAACGGCCTTTGAGGGCGACGCAGTAGAGGACAACGGCGACGAAAACCGTCAGAACCGCCAATCCCCATAGGAGAATGCGGGCGGCGGGCCTTGGAGCGTCGTCTCGGGAGGGGGGATGGGGTTTCTTGCGAAAGGCCAGCGCGATCAACGCTCCGACGGCGGCGAGAAGGACGGCGACGACTCCGGGAAACAGCTCGCCCTCGGGAATGTGGAACCGGGCCGTCAACCGGCCGTAAAGGACGTTGAGAGGAGAGGTGGCGAGGTAGCTCGTCAGGCGGGCGCCGCTGATCCCGCGCTCCAGGCCGAGAACGGAATCGACCCGGGCGTAGCGGTAGAGAAAAGGTGCGAGACAAGCGGCGGCCGATAGGACGAAGACGGCCATCTGAGACCAAAAGCGCGCCTCTTTCCATTTCCCCCGGACGAAAATCATGATGATGAGGAACAAGCCGGTCATGACACTGAGATAGAGGGCGTAATAGCCGTTGGCCAACGACTGAAGGATGAAGAAAAGCGAAAAGAGGAAAAGGTCTTTCCATTTTGCATGGTCGAAAAACCGTATGAGGAACAGAAACACCAGGGGGATGCCGCCCGCGGTGACGACCTGGAGTTGAAAGAGATGGGCGATCATGAAGGGGGAAAAAGCGTAAATGAAACCGGCCGTGAGCGAGCCGAGGAAATGCCCGGTCAGCCGCCGGGCCAGGAGGAACATGCCGAAAGCGGAAGTCAGGAAACCGAGCATCAAAACGACGTTGTAGGCCAGGATGGGATTTCCGGAGAGAAGCTGGACGGGCAGGGCCGCGATCGCCTGGGGAAAAAGATGCTCGGAAAAGGCCAGGGTGTCGTGATGGGGATGGTAGATGTTCGCTTCGAACCATCCGTCCAGATCCATCCGCACCGTCTGCCGGTTGTTCCAAGCGAGAATCCAGGCGTTGAGCAGCGGATCGCCGCGATCCCGGACGTGCGTTCCCATGTGAAGGACGAGGGGATAGGTCATCAGCAGGGTCAGGAACAGGAAAAGCCCCAGAGCCAGGAGGGACTGTCGCCGCGGGCTGAAGGAGATCATTTATAATGCGGTCTTCCGGATCAAATCGCCCGATGCGGCCTCGCGGGGAAGGTTCGTGTGCGGGTGGTTGTAGGCCGCTCTCTTGTATTCCAGGACGGCCGAAGAAGGGGTCAGGATCAGCTTCGCGTAACCGGACGGCCCCCAGAAATCCGCGGGGTCGCAGAAGCGGGAAGGTTCGGTCTGATAATGACCATAACAGCCGTAGTGCTTTTTCCAGAGCTCTCCCTTGTACCAGGCGAGCTCGCCTACGGGCTTCGGCGGCCCGACGCACACGCCGGTGAGGAGACCGTCCATTTTCCGGACGAAATGGATGTGGTCATGACCGTAAAAGTGGGCTTTCACCCCCCGTTCGCTCATTATTCGGGTCAGCTCGACCTGTTCCACCCGGCCGGGGTCCGAGCAGTAGGGAGCGTAATCCTCGGCGGTGAACAGAGGCCCGCGTCCGTAGGCGTAGCTCCCGATGCCTTCGTGGGTCCCCCGCGGCCAACCGCCGAGGACATGATGGGAAAAGGCGAATTTCCAGCGGGCCTCGTGCTCGAGCGCGTGTTCGAGCCAAACTTTCTGTTCCACTCCCAAAGTCCAGTCCTCGGGACGCAAAGGCCCGGGCGGGGGATTGTAGGCCTCATTGTCCAGGACGATAAAATGGGGATTCTCGCCGCCGGCGGCGTTCCCCCAGGGAAGGCAGAAAAAGTTTTCATCGATCGCCTGCCCCTGGAGGGCCCCGGGTTGACGGAAATACGTCTTCCGCCAGGCCAGAGCCCAGGGCCGGGCGTAATCGTATCCGGATTCTCCGTCGTGATTTCCCAGAACGAGATACACGGGCAGGCGGGGTGTGAGCGCGGAATACATCCGTCTCATTCTCAGCCAGAAAAGCCGGGCATAGGCGTCGTAATCGGCCGCGGACGCCTCTCCGGGATCCTTGAGGCCCAGCCCGGACCACTTGTAGCCGGCGCCGATGCCCGTCGAATCTCCCAGAACGAACATGAGGTCCGGATTTTCCCGCTCCAGGATGAGGTGAATGAGCTTGGCCAGGCCGTATCCGCTACGGACCTTGGCCTCATCCGAATCCTCGTCCGGAACGTAGGACGGCTCGCGGTCGAGGCGGCGAAGGAAATGATTGACGTATTCTCCGCTCAGACGGTCTTCCCGCAATTTCGGGTCTTGGACGGCGCGGCCGGGCATGTCGGCGTCGTCGTATGTGTGATCGTCCGCGGCGATGATGACCTCCAAGCGCCGAGTCTCCTGGTAGGAGCGGGGGGTTTTCACGCGCCGCGCGGGCGTCGTCCGCCAGCCTGAAGATGCCGTGGCGTCCTTGAATTCCAGCCGGTAATGGAATTCCGGCCCCCAGAAATGCCCGGCCAGGGGAATGTCCAGAACGTCGCGGACCCGGCGATAGGTCGAGGCCGTGCCCGAAGACATGCCGGAGGCCGTTTGGCCCTTGAAGAGCTTTACGTCGAGCTCGCGGCCGGGCTTGACGGCCAGGCTCAGGACGGCTTCCTGGGGCGAAAGGAAGACGAACCGTTCGGCCGCCTCGAAGAACTCCGTGTCGTAGAGCGGCGCATCCAGCGCGGTTCGGAGCGGGGCCGGACGGGCCGGGGAGGGGGAGAACGCCGCGCCCAAGGCGGCAAGGCCCGCGGACGTGATGAACTCGCGGCGTTTCATGCGCTTACGTCCTTCCGGGCTTGGAGGGCGGAGACGTGTTCCCGGAATTCTTCAAACTTGCTTGGTGGTGACATTCGAATCTCTTATAATGAAAATCCTTCGCCCTGTAAAGCATGGAAGCGCCTGAGGAGAGGAGCACAATGAAACACAACGGAAGAATCTTCGCCCTTGTCGTCTTGCTGGCGGCGGCCATCGGTTCGTCGGCCGTTCCCGTCCGGCCCGCGCCGGCGGAACGAAATGAGGGATCGGTCTTCGCCGGATTGACGTGGCGCTCGATCGGTCCGGCGGTCATGGGCGGCCGGACCGTGGACATCGAGGTCGACGGCAACCGACCGTGGATCGTCTACGCCGCCGTCGGGCCCAGCGGCGTCTGGCGCTCTTACAACAACGGCATCACCTGGGAGAACGTCTTCGGCCGGGAAGCCACGGTTTCGGTCGGCGACCTGGCGCTCGACCCACGGGATCCGAACGTCTTCTGGGTCGGCACCGGCGAAGCCACCTGCCGCAACAGCGTGACGATCGGCGACGGCGTTTACAAGACTTCGGACGGCGGCAAGACCTGGGCCAACACCGGCCTGCGGGAAACGCGCCACATCAGCCGCGTCGTCGTCGACCGCAAGAATTCGGACACGGTTTTCGTCGCCGCCATGGGTCATCTCTGGGGGCCCAACGAGGAAAGGGGCGTTTTCAAGACCACGGACGGCGGTCTGTCCTGGCGCCGGGTTCTGTTCGTTGACGCCGATACGGGCGCGGCGGACCTGGCGCAGGACCCGGAGGACGAGAACATCCTTTACGCCGCGGCCTACGAGCACCGCCGGCTGCCCTACAGATACACAGGCGGCGGAAAGGGAAGCGGCCTCTACAAATCGACGGACGGAGGAGAAACCTGGCGCCGCCTCAATCAAGACCTGCCCCAAGGCGTCGTGGGCCGCATCGGCATCGCGGTTTCCAAGAGCCGTCCCGAGGTCGTGTACGCCCTCATCGAGCACGCCGACCCCGGCCTGTGGCGCTCGGAGGACAGGGGCGAGAGCTGGACGCGCATGGCCGACGGCAAGATTGTCGCCCGGATCAACACCCGGCCGTTCTATTACAGCCACATCCACGTCGACCCCACGGACGACGCGGTCGTTTACGTCCTTTCCACCTCCGGCCATGTCTCGACCGACAAGGGACGCACCTTTCGGGTGTTCACCGGGGGCACTCATTCCGATCATCACGCCCTGTGGATCGACCCCCGGAATCCGGACCATCTCATCGACGGCAACGACGGAGGCATCGACATCACTTATGACCGGGGAAAAAACTGGCAGGCGGTCCAGTCCATCCCCGCCGCCGAGGTGTACAACATCGGCACGGACCTCCGGGATCCGTACTGGGTGTATTGCGGCCTCCAGGACAATCATGTCTGGGGCGCGCCGAGCGCGGTGATGGAATCCTCCGGAATCCAGAATCCCGACTGGATCCTCCTCGGCGGAGGGGACGGGTTCTACGTCCAACCCGATCCTTCGGACCCGTCGACGGTCTACGCCAATTCCCAGATGAACAACATTTTCCGTTTCGACGGCCGCCTGGGACGTTCCCAGGCGATCCGTCCCCTGGCCGGGGAAGGCGAGCCGGACCTGCGATTCAACTGGAACGCTCCCATCCACGTTTCCCCCCATGATCCCCGGGTCGTCTATACCGCAGGCAACCGTCTGTTCGTCAGCCGGGACCGGGGGCACTCGTGGGAGGCCCTCAGCCCGGATCTGACGACCAACGACCCCCAAAAGCTCAAAGACACCTTCGGCCCGATCAGCCGGGAGACGACCGGCGCGGAAAGCCACTGCACGATCACCACGATCAGCGAATCCCCCGTGCGGGCGGGGGTTCTCTGGTGCGGCACGGACGACGGCCTTGTCCATGTGACGCGCGACGGAGGGGGAACCTGGATGAACGTCACGTCCGGCCTCCCCGGCCTGCCGGACGGCACCTGGTGTTCGCGCGTCGAAGCCTCTCCCTTCGAGGCCGGAACCGCCTTTGCTTCCTTCGACGGCCACAGGACGGACGATTACGGATCTTATCTTTTCAAAACAGCGGACTACGGCCTGACCTGGACGTCGATCGCCTCCGACCTGCCCTTCGGGTGGGTTCATGTCGTCCGTGCCGACCGGCGCAACCGCAACCTGCTGTTCGCCGGCACGGAGTTCGGCGTTTTCGCCTCGCGCGACGGCGGGCGGCATTGGTTTTCGATGCGGAACAACCTGCCGACCGTGGCCGTCCACGACCTGGCCGTCCACCCCCGGACGGACGACCTCATCATCGGCACTCACGGCTGGGGGATCTGGATCCTGGACGACATCACGCCTCTCCAGGAAACCGACAAAGCCCTCTGGAGCGGGGAGCCCCATCTTTTCGAGGTCCGTCCCGCCACGCAATTCATCTTGGGCAATACCCGTGAGACGTACTCCCGGCCCGCGTTCGTCGGAGCCAATCCCCCCTACGGAATGACGATCAGCGCCTATTTCGAATCGGTCCCCGAATCCAAGCCTCTCCTTTCGATCGCCGACAGCGGAGGGAACGAAGTGTTCAGAGCAGAGCTTCCGCTGAGGGAGGGCCTGCACCGGGTCGTCTGGAACCTGCAGACTTGGCCCCGGACACGGCAGGGAGAGAGGATCTCCGGACCGGGAATCTCGCTTGTGTCCATGCCTTTCGTCTCACCCGGAGCATTCACCGTCCGTCTCGCCGTGGGTGAAAAGATGATCGAACGGCCGGCCCTGGTCCGTTCCGACCCGAGGTTTGACTGGCCCGAGGAGGACAGGCGGGCGCAGAGGGATGCCCTGGCCGACGTCTTCGAGCTGCACCGCATTGCGGGATTGACCGTTACGGCCGTTTCCGCCATCGAGAGGGAAACGAACGGTTTGCGGCGTTCCCTGGAAAAGCAAGCGGCTCTGTCCCGGAGGCTCCGCTCCGCACTGTCGAGATTCGAAAAGGCGTTGACTCCCTTGAAAAACGAAGCCGTCCCCAGGCACTTCGGAGGGGGACTGGCCGGAGGCGTCCTCATGCTCGGCTCGTCGATCGGCGGCTATCCCGGCCGGCCGACGGACATGGATCTTCGCCGGATCGAAAGCCTGAACGGGAAGATCTCCTCCCTGATGAGCCGGGTCAACGCGTTCATCGGACGGGAGATCCCCCGTCTGAACGCCGTTTTGGAGAAAAACGGCTTGAAGCCGCTCACTTCACCCGGGGAAATCGCATCGCCCTGGAAGTGAAAGGCGGTTCGAGCCTCGCGCCGATTTCGCCTCCGGAAGAAGCTCGTTTTATTTTTCCGCGCGTCTGTCGGACGGCAGGGACGTCAGCCCCGCTTTTCGACCCGCGCGGGCCATGATGTCCCGCAACGCGCGAACCTCGTCGTCCGGCAAGAGCTCGGGCTGGTGTTCCTTGAGAATGCGTTTCACTTTTTCGGCCGCACGCTCGGCCATCGTCTTTTTCCCGAGTTCGACCCAGGCATCATAGGTGTCCCGGTCGGCGAGAGAAGGAAAAGAATGCTCCTGTTTGTACCACTTCCGGGTGTGGGGATGGGCCAGGAAATTCGTGTTCGACGCCACGGCGTCGTAAAGGGGCACGGCCATCGGGTTTTCGCGCTGGGCGACGCCCCTCAGGAGTCGGTAGGCCATGCCGCAGATTTCATCGTCGATGACCAGCTTCTCCAGGCTTTGGCAGCTTTCGAAGTTCATCATGCCCGCTCCGGAGACGACGTTGATGCCCGCCAAGGAGGCCAGAACGGCGCCCAGCCCCGTTTCCAGGCCCGCCTGGGTGTCGTTGACCTTGGCGTCGCTGAGGCCCATGTAGGCGTGAGTGGGCAGCCGGAGATGCTTGCCCACCTGGGCGGAGCACACGTCGATCATCATCGTCTCCATGGCGCCCATGGGCGTCGTGCCCTTGCGCATGTCGAAGCTCGAAGGAGAGCCGCCGAAAATCACCGGGGCGCCCGGACGGGCGAGTTGGCAAATGACCAGGCCGGCCAGATTTTCGGCCGTGTGTTGCACGAGGGTCCCGGACAGGGTGACCGGGGAGGTGGCTCCGGTCATGCCCATGGAGATGAGTTCCGAGGGGATCATGGCCCGGCTGCAGTCGAGCAGGCTTTGGCATGTCAGGCGGCTCCACTTGAGGGGAGGGGAGGGGCAGGCGTCGAAGACGGCCAGCGGCTTCTCGGCCAGGGCGTTTTCGCCGCCGCGCACGGCGGCGAGAAGATCCCGCATGGGAGCGAAGCTTTCGACGCGGAACGTCCCCGTCACGACCGGCTTCGTCGAGTGGAGAAGCCCGATGTAAAGCCGATAGACGTCGGCCACGGCTTCGGGAACATCGCCGCTCACGAGGCCGGTGCTTTGGAAATGGAGATGGGGGAGCGCATCCGTCAGACGGACGAAGCGCACCAGGTCGGAGGTCTCCGGACGCCGGATCTTGGAACCGTCGGACTCGAGGATGGTCACCGCCGCCGAGCCGGGGTCGAAATGGACTTCGTCTCCGCCCACGAAACGGGACTCGCGGCCTTGGCGGTCGACCAAGGTCACCGAAGAGGGGGCGGTGCGGAGGCACTGTTCCACAAGCTCCCTTTTGATGAACACACGCTCCCGGGAGCTTTCGACGTCCTGACCCGCATCCCGAAAAAGCTTGAGGGCGTCTTCGTTTTCCACGAGCACACCGTGGACTTCCAGGAGAACGATCGCCTCATCGATGATCTGCTCGATGAACGGTCGGCTCAGAAGCTCGACTTTGGGACGCAGTGCGGAGAGAAGGGGCGCGTTCATGGCCGCTCTCCCAGGAGTTTCCGGCACAGTCCGACCGCGGCCACGGCGTTTTCCGCGAACCCGTCGGCGCCGATATCGGCCGCCCATTGCCCCGTAACCGGCGCGCCGCCGACCAGGACTTTGAAACGGGAGCGGTGGCCCGTCTCTTTGAGCCTCTCCAGGAACCGTCTTTGGCTGAGCATGGTGGTCGTCAGAAGCGTGGAGAGCCCGATGAAATCCGCATCGACCTCGAGAGCCTTGTCCAGGAATCGTTCCGGGCTCACGTTGGCTCCCAGATCGTGAACTTCGAAGCCGTTGGCCGACAGAAGGGCGGCCACCAGGTTTTTCCCGATGTCGTGGATGTCGCCCTCGACCGTACCGATGACCACGCGGGCCAGGCTTCGGCCTTCATTCCGGCTTCCGGATTTTTCGATCTCCGGTTGAAGAACGGCCATGGCCGCCTTCATCGCCTCGGCGCTGGAGACGAGCTCGGGGAGAAAATAATCCCCCGATTCCCAAAGCTCGCCGGCGCGCCGGATGCCGGGCACGAATCCGCGGTCGATGATGTCCGTCGGCTCAAGCCCCAGGCGCAATCCCCGGCGGGCCAGCTCCCCGGCGTCGGCCGGCAGCCCGTTGATCACCGCGTCCGTCATTTTCGACAGCAACTCATCGCGTTCCATGAAAATCTCCTAGCTCCATTTTTTGAACTTCAAAGACGAGATGTAGACATCCTGAAATCCGGGCTGAGACGCCAAGGAAAGGTGTCGGACGGCCCGGGCCGTCTCTTCGATCGCACGACGGGCTGGGACAGAGAGCAGGAGCGCGACGGCGCCGCTCAGGGAGGCGTTCCCCAGAAAACGGAACCGGGAGGCGGGGATGTCGGGGAGAAGCCCCAGCGCCACGCTGTTGTCGATGGACAAACGGCTGCCGAAGGCGCCGGCGACGAAAATCGCCTTCAGTTCCCGAGAACGCAGCCCATGAGCATCGAGCATCATCCGCATGCCCGTCCGGAGCGCCCCCACGGCCAGCTGCAGCTCCCGGATGTCTTTCTGATTGAGGCTCAATCCCCGTATGAGAGGCAGGGTTTTTTTAGCAGTGGCGATCGCTCCCGTCGGCGCCATCAGCCCTCTTTCCAGGCTCAAGGCCGCCATGTCGATCAGCCCCGTTCCGCACAGGCCCCTGGCCGGGGCGTCGTCCACGGTCAGATAGCGAAAAGCGTCCCCCTCGGGCTCGACGCGGCAAATGGCGCCCGTCCGGGCCAGCATGCCGCAGCTGATGTTCATCCCCTCGAAAGCCGGTCCGGCGGCCGTCGATGTCGCCGCGAAATCCCGGCCCGATTTCAGCACGATTTCGCCGTTGGTCCCCAGATCGATGTAAAGCGCCGGACCCTTCAGGCGGACAAATCCCGAGGCGACCAAACCGGCGCTCGTGTCGCCGCCGATGAAACTGCGGATGTTGGGAGCGATGTAGACCGGGGCTTCGGGATGGAGGAATCGGAGCCCGGCTTCGGAGGGGGAAAGGACGGGCAGCGACGTGAAGGTCGAGGCGAAGGGAGCGACGGCCAGCGATTCCACAGGCAGACCGAGGAGGAGATGGCTCATGACCGTGTTGCCGGCGATGCCGGCCGCATAGACCTCCGTCCCGGCGATTCCCGCCGAGGACATCACCGTCTCGGCCAGTCCCGCCAGGTCGGAGAGGACGGCTTTTCTCAGGGTTTCGGCCCGCCCCGGCTTTTCCAGAACCAGGTTGATCCGCGAGATGACGTCGGCGCCGTAGGCCGTTTGGCCGTTCAAACAGGCGTTCCGGGAAAGGACGCGGCCCGTCGCCAAATCCACCGCGGCGGCGGCCAGGGTGGTCGTGCCGACATCGAAGGCCAAGCCGAAAACGCGGCCGGTCGTGTCGCCGGGTTCGATGTCGATCAGGTCCCTTTCCTCGGCGACGACGGCGGTCAGAAGGTCGCCGGAACGCTTCCGGACGGCGGGCCCTTTCCTCAAGACGTCGAGCGGGACACGGAGGGAAGCGGCTCCGAGCCGGCGGAACAGGTTGTCCGTTTCGGACACATCGTCTTCCGACCGGGCGGCGGAAACCGCGTACTTTTTCACGGTCGGTTCGAAGGGCAGCGCGACCTCCGGCCCGAACTCCACGACGGAGATGCGGCCCGGAAGCGCGCTTTCGGGGATGCGGAGGCACAGATCCGATTCCGCGACGTGCCGGCAGGCCAAGCGATGACGATCGGACAAACCCAATCTGCCGAGGAGCTCTTTTTCTCCGGAAGCATAGTTCGGGAGTTTTCCTTCCAGAATTTCCACGGCGCATTTTCCGCACACGCCTCGGCCCTGGCAATAGAGACCCGGCGAAAGACCGGCTTTGTTCAGAGCGTCGGAAAGCAGCGTCTTTTCCCGGACGCGGATTTTCGTCCCGGAAGGTTTGATGACGATCAGAACGGACATGTTTCTCGGCTCTCACATTAACGCAGACATTCGCTCCTTGACAAGAGGAGTGCCCGACAGGGCGGTCATCGTTGGGCTTCCGGAACGGAGGAGGGAGCGGATCCCCTGTCGGCGGCGAGATAGGCGGCGGCATAGATCAATTTCGAAACGCTTTCCATGAGCGGGCCGCTCGCCTTGTCGGCGCTGTCGCTCGGTTGGTGGTAGTCGGAGGTCATGGCGGTGATGGCGAACGCCCAGGGAATCGCCGCCTGGGCGAAGGGGGCATGGTCGCTTCCGCCCATCATGCGCCCTCCGCTTGCGGCCTGCTCGCGCAGAAACAGGTCCAAGCCGACATACTGGTCCGCCTGGCGCAGGAAATCCTCCAGCCCCGTCCCGGCGGAAAAGGAAATGGGAAGGAACTTGGAGGGCGTGACGGCTTTCAGGAGATCCTGTCCGTCCGGAAAGGCGAACATGCGGGCCATGCGGGTCAGGGTCGCCTGGTCGTACGGCCGGCTGATCATATCCAGGTTGAAATAGGCCGCCGTTTTGTTCAGGGGGAAAATCGGGCAGCGCACGTAATGGCGCGACCCGAGGAGGCCGTTCTCCTCTCCGGCCCAGAGGACGAACGCGACGCTGCGTTTGGGCTTAGTCGGATTGAGAGCCATGGCCCGGGCGATGCTCAGCACGCCCGCCGACCCCGATGCGTTGTCGTCGGCGCCGTTGTAGATGTATTTCTCCCAGAATCCCAAATGGTCGAGATGGGCGCCGACGATGACGACCTCGTCTTTCCGTTCGGGGTCCGAACCTTCGATGAATCCCACGACATTCCAGGCCCGGACAAGCGACGTTTCCACGGCGCTCTCGATCGTCAGGCTCGTTCCCGGAACGTTTATCGAGTGCGGCTTGCCCGTCGATTCGATCCGCCGGCGGAGTTCGTCGATCGTCCGCCCGGACGCGTTGAGGACGGCGTCGGCCGTTTCCCGCGTGACGCCGATCACCCGGGACGCCTCCCAAGGATTGACCGATGTGTCGCCGGGGAGAAGGAGCCGGCGCCGCTCCCGATCGATGATCGGCCTGTCGTCGGGGACGGAGAGCGGCTCGATCCGGGACAGCCAGATGTCGGTGTCCGGCGCGGAATTCTGGACCAGGAGAATCGCCGCCGGTCCGCGCTTGGCCACCTCGGCGGTCTTGTCGAAACCGCCGCGCATTCTTCTCGCGAATTCCGTCGAAGGAAAGTACTTGTCTTTGAGCTCCTTGTTCTTCCAGAAAGGGGAGTCCGGATCGCCTTTTCCGGGAGCTTCGGACAGAATGAGGACCACCTTGTCCCGGACGTCGAGTCCCTTGAAATCGTCATAGCCGATGCCGTTCTCGGTGATGCCGTAGCCGGCGAAGACGACGGGGGCGGTCACCGTCTCGGATTTCGAGGAGCGGAGCGTGAAGTCGATTTGGGGAGCGAAGGGACGCACCCGAACCGCATCGCCCCGGCGGACCTCAACGGACATGGCCGCCGTGGAGGAGGTGATTTCGCGGAGCGGAAATTCCTGCAGGTAGGTTTTGCCCGACGGCCGGGAAGGGCGGTCTCCGCCGAAACCCATGAAAGCCGCCCGGCCTTGAGGCGGGAGAGGGGCGGCGGCGGGCCGGATGTTCCAGAGGGTCATCATCGTGGCCGCGTATTCCGCGGCCAACCGATAGCCCCGTGTCCCGGTTTCGCGGCCTTCCATAAGGTCATGCGAGAGGTGAGCCACAAGAGCCAGCAGATCCCGGGAGGTGATGGAATCAAACCCGGCCTTCATCTTCTCGGGAACGGGACGGAGCCTTTCGACGCGCACGAGATTCTTGAGCGCGTCCTCTGGTTTCGCCTGCGGGACGCTCTGGCCTCCGGCCAGAAGTCCCCAGGCCGGGACGAGAAGGAAAGCGACGAAGGATTTTCTCATGGCGGATGACTCCTTGAAGAAATTCGTGATTCTCAAAGCGCCTATTATAGTCCTTTGCCCGCAAGGTTCCCAGGGGCGAGGGGCGTTTTGCTTTTCCGGGGATTCTGTGCTAGTCCTAGAGTCTTCTCTGGCATTCAACGGCGGAGGTCCCTTATACGAGGAAAGGCAGGGTTGTGGAGATGAGATTCCATGAACACATCGCCTTGGGCGCGCCGACGGTCCTGCTGCCGGCGGAGAACATCGACCTGACGCGCTGGGCCGTCATCGCCTGCGACCAGTTCACTTCCGAGCCGGACTATTGGGAAGCGGTCCGCCGCTTCGTCGGCGGCGCTCCGTCGACGCTCAACCTGATTTTCCCCGAGGCCTTCCTGGGACAGCCGGACGAGGAGGCGCGCATCGCCTCCATCCGGGCGGCCATGAAGGATTATCTGGGCCGGGGCGTGTTTCGCCGGGCCGAGGGGTTCGTTTACGTCGAGCGCCGCGTCGGCAGAGGAACGCGCCGCGGCCTTCTGGCCGCCCTCGACCTCGATGCTTATGATTATTCCTCGAACTCGACCTCTCTCGTTCGAGCCACAGAAGGAACGATCCTGGAGCGCATTCCGCCCCGGGTCAAAATCCGCGAGGGCGCCCCGCTGGAGCTGCCCCACATCATGGTTCTCATCGAC
>JAFGAV010000026.1 GCA_016933515.1 Candidatus Aminicenantota bacterium | reverse complement strand
TCGCAGCGGGGAGTGGCGCAGCCTGGTTAGCGCGCCTGCCTTGGGAGCAGGAGGTCGTCGGTTCAAATCCGATCTCCCCGATTTTCCTCCCCGGCAGGCAGTTTTAGTGACGCGCCTGTAGCTCAGGTGGACAGAGCAGCTGCCTTCTAAGCAGCGGGTCGGGGGTTCGAGTCCCTCCAGGCGCGCCAGATCACTCGAAGAAGAGAGGGAATCAGGAAGTCCGCTTGAGGCTTTTCTCGATCTCGCTTTTGTTCAGCTTGACGACGATCGGCCGGCCGTGGGGGCAGATGGAGGGATTGGCCGTCCGGAACAGCTCGTCAACCAGGTACTCCATTTTGTCCGGGGCCAGCGGTTCATGGGCCTTGACCGCGGTCCGGCAGGCGAGCGTCGCCAGGAGCCGTTCCCGCTTCCGCCCGGCGTCTTCCTCGCTTTCGTCGAGGAGCTCGAGAAAAGTCTTCCGGGCCTCGTCGGACTCGAAAATATCGGGAAAACCGGTCAGCGCATAGGTCCTCCCCCCCATTTCCTCCGCCCTGAATCCGGCCTCCTCCAGGACCGTCCGGTCCTTTTCCAGGTTCACGATCTGGGCGGGCGTGAGATCCATTAGGACCGGGATCAGGGGGATTTTCTGCGGCCAGCTCTTCCGGGCGTCGATCTCCTTGTACTTTTCGTAGAGAACCCGCTCATGGGCGTTGTGTTGGTCGATGACCAGCAGCCCGTCCTCTGAGGCGGCGACGATATACATGTCGAGATACTGACCGAGAACCCGCGCCCGTCCCTTCTCTTCCGCAGGCCGGGCCGGACCGGCAAAGGTCAGCTGGGCGGAATCCGGCCTCCGGGAAAAAGCACCCGGGAAATCCCGCCCGGTTTCTCTCACCCGCATCCCCGGACCTGTTTCCGTTGCGGGCGCGTAAATCTCCTTAATACCTTTCTCTTTAAGAAGCGCCCTCTCCACGGACGCGAGCAGGAGGTAGAAGACGAGCTGTGACTCGCGGAAACGGACCTCGGCCTTGGTGGGATGGACATTGACATCGACCTCATCATAGGGAAGAGTCAAAAAAAGGAAGGCTTCCGCGAATTGCTCCTTTTCCAGAAGACCGCGATAGGCCTGGTTCAAGGCCGCCTGGAGAATGCGGTCCTTGACCGGCCGCTTATTGACAAAAAACACCTGGTGGCTCTTGTCCCGGCGTCCCCCGGGCGGACGGGAGGCAAAGCCGAAGACCCGGCCTCCTCCTTCCTGGAAATCGACCTCCGCCAGGCGCTCCAGCGTTTCTTTCCCGTAGATCTGGAAGATCCTTTCCCGGTGGCTTCCCACCCGCGGGCAGTCGAGGACCAGGCGCCGGGCGTGCCGCAGGGAGAACCGGACTTCAGGAAAGGCCAGGGCCGTGCCGCTGAGGTAGCGGACGACCAGGCTCAACTCGGAGCGCTCGGACCGCAGGAATTTCCGGCGCGCCGGAAGGTTATAGAAAATGTCCCTGACCTCGACCTCCGTGCCGCGGGGGAAGGCGATGGTCGACTCGGAAACGAGCTCTCCGCCCTTCCTCACAATCCGGGTCCCCTCCTCCCTCTCTCCGTCGGCCGTCTTAAGCACGACTTCCGAAACGGCCGCAATGCTGGCCAACGCCTCTCCCCGGAAGCCGAGCGTGGAGATCCTTTCGAGATCGTCCTCGCCCGCAATCTTGCTGGTCGCGTGCCGATCGAAACACACTCCCGCGTCCTCGCGGCTCATTCCCGCTCCGTCGTCCTGGACACGGATGAGCGTTTTGCCCCCCTCCTGGAGTTCGACCCTGACTTCGGAGGACCCGGCATCGAGAGAATTTTCGACCAGCTCCTTGACCACGGAAAAGGGCCGTTCGATGACTTCGCCCGCGGCGATCTTCTGGGAGACTTCGAAGGGCAGACGTTTGATCACAGCCATCAGAACTCCTCCCTTTTCAGGCGGCTTCCTCTCCCCCGGTCCAATCCTGTTCCACCTGCGTGATTCTGACTTTGACCTCGCCGCCCGGCCGGACGGAGCACCGGGGAACGCGGACGGCGATGTAGTTCGAGGTCAGGAGTTCGCCTTCCGATTCTTTCCTTTTGACGACGATCGCATCGAGCTCTTTTCCCAGGAAGCGCTCCCTGAAGGCCCGGCGTCTTTCCGCGGAGAAAGCCCGCAAGACGGAAGACCGCCGGCGCTTCTCCCTCTCCTCAACCTGGGGCCATCCGGCCGCCGGCGTCCCCGGCCGGGGGGAATAGGCGAAGACGTGAAGATAGTCGAGGGGCGATTTCGCCAGAAAATCCCGGAGTTCATCGAAATCTTTCTCCTCCTCCCCGGGAAACCCGACGATGATGTCCGCGCCCAGGGCCGCCGCCGGCGAGGCCTCCCGCAGCCGCTCCAGAATCGGTCCATAGAGCCCCGAGGCCGGCCCCCGTCCCATGCGCTTGAGGATCCGGTCGGAGGCATGCTGGAACGAAAGATGAAAATGGGGGCAGATTCCGTTCCGTTTGGTAAGAATGCCCAGGAGCTTCTTGTCCAGGGTGCGCGGATCGAGCGAACTCAGCCTCACTTTTCCCATGCCCTCAAGCTCCAAGAGGGCCCGGATAAGCCCCTCCAGCGAGTCCGGAGGGTAGAGGTCGAAACCGAAGCAGGAAAGATGGATGCCGCAAAGCACGATCTCCCGGAAACCCCGGGCGATCAAGCCGCGGGCCCTCGCGAGAACCTCATTGCGGCGAACACTCCGGCTCGGCCCCCGCACCGAGGGGATGACGCAATAAGTGCAGCGCAGGTCGCAGCCGTCCTGAACCTTGAGCAACGCGCGGGTGCGAAAGGACCGGCCGACATCACTCCCGCTCTCCCGGCTTCCCGTTCGGGAAAGGATCCGCTCCGGCAACTCCTTTTTTTCGGCGTTGGAGAGAAGAAGGACATCCGACCCCCATGTCTCGCCGTGGAGCCTTCCGGCTTCTACGGAACATCCCGTGATCACCACTTTCGCCCCGGGATTGATCCGGGGAATCCGGCGGACGAACTTGCGGACGTCCCGGTCCGCCGTGGACGTCAGCGTGCAGGTGTTGACGATCACCCAGTCGGCCCGGGCCGGGTCTTGTTCCAGGCGCATCCCGCCGCGTTCGAGCTCTTCGGCCCAGGAAAACGCCTCGGCCTGGTTCACCCGGCAGCCGAAGTTCTGGATGAAACAGGAGGCCATCAGGACTTCCGGATGGACCGGGACGAATTCTCCACCTGCGCGGCCAGGGTCTTCTTGTATTCCACCAGCTTTTTCCGGAGGGCCGGATCGGCCAGGCTCAGGATCTGGACGGCCAAAACGGCCGCGTTCGATGCCCCGGATTTGCCCAGTCCCATGGTGGCGACGGGCACTCCCTTAGGCATCTGGACGGTCGAGAGAAGCGCGTCCATCCCGCCGAGCCCGCCGCTCTCCACCGGGACGCCGATGACCGGAAGAGTCGTCTGCCCCGCCACGAACCCGGCCAGATGAGCGGCCTTGCCGGCGACGGCGATGAAAATTTTCGCTCCCTGTTCCTCGCTCTCCGTGATGAGCGTTCTCGTCCGCTCGGGCGAGCGGTGGGCCGAACTGACCTCCAGCCGGTGGGAGACGCCGAACTCCTCGAGGATGCGGCGCGCATCGGCCACGATGTCCAGGTCGGATTCACTGCCGATCAAAATGACGATATCCATGTCCTTCTCCTAGCGCAGGGCGCCGATGTCCCGCCGGTAATGCATTTCCTCGAAAGAGATCCGGGAAACGGCGCCGTAGATTTTCTCCATGGTTTCCGCCAGGGTCTTCTCGGAAGCGCAGACATTGAGGACGCGTCCTCCGCTGGTGACGGCCTGGCCGTCCTCGGCTTTGGTCCCGGCATGAAAGATGGTAATCCCGGGGATATCCGCCGCTTCGCGGAGCCCGCTGATCGGTTTCCCCTTCTCGTAGGAAAGCGGATACCCTCCGGACGCCAGGACGACACAGCCCGACGCATGGGCATTCCACCGGATCTCGGACTTGAGGACATTCCCGGAGATGACGTTGAGCAGAAGTTCGACGAGGTCGGATTCCATCCGGACCATTTGCACCTGAGTCTCGGGATCCCCGAAGCGGCAGTTGTACTCGAGCACCCGGGGGCCCTCATCGGAGAGCATCAGGCCGACATAGAGAACGCCTTTGAACGTCCGCCCCTCCTCGCGGAGCCGGTTGATGGTCGGGAAAACGATGGTGTTGATGATCTCGGAGAAAAGCTCGGGAGTGATGAAGGGGGACGGTGATATGGCTCCCATCCCGCCCGTGTTCGGGCCGCGGTCTCCGTCATAGGCGGCCTTGTGGTCCATAGTCGTCACCAGCGGCTGCAGCTTGGCCCCGTCCGAAACGACGATGAAAGAAACTTCTTTCCCTTTGAGGAACTCCTCGATCAGGATCCTTTTCCCGGCCTCTCCGAACTGTTTCTCGACCATGATCATGTCGACCGTTTCTTCCGCCTTGCGCGGGCTGGGACAGACAATGGCGCCCTTGCCGGCCGCCAGGCCGTCCGCCTTGATCACGAGGGGGAAGAAAAATTCTCCAGATCTCAAAATACGGAGGGCCTGGGTCGGCGTCTCGGCCACCTTGAAACGCGCCGTGGGGATGCGGTGCCGTTCCATGAACTGTTTGGCGAAAACCTTGCTGCTCTCGAGTTCGGCCGCCTTCCGGTTGGGCCCGAAGATGCGCAACTCCCGCTTCTCGAACTCGTCGACGATGCCCAGGGCCAAGGGAACCTCGGGCCCGACGACGGTGAGGTCGATTTTAGTGTCCGCGCAGAACTTCGCCAATCCCTGGATGTCGCTGTCCTGAACGGGCACATTTTCGGCGATTCCGGGTGTGCCCGCGTTGCCCGGCGCGCAGTAGATTTTGCTCGCCAGCTGGCTCTGAGATATCTTCCAGGCCAAGGCGTGCTCCCTGCCCCCTGAGCCGACGACCAGGATCCTCATGGTCACTTTCCTTCGGTCAATTCCCGGGTCAGGCCGGATATAAAACCAGGGCGGGGGAAGGCGCTCTCCAGGATCCGGGCCGCCAGGGGCGCCGCCTCCTCGGCCGGCAGGCAGAACTTCATCTCGAGGAACCCGCTCCGCAGCTTACGGATCTCATCCTTGACCGATTGGTTCCGGATGATCACAGCGGCGATGGACCCGGCCAGAGAATCGAAATCCTCCTCCGTCATGCCGAACCGGGTCATCTCCTGGACGCCCAGCCGGATCCCGCTTGAATCCAAAAAGGTTTCGTCGTCAGGGAGGGCCTGGTAGTTGGCGACGATATTGTTGTTTTCCAGGCGCCGGGCGATCTCCTGGCCCGGGCCGAAATTCCGGACCCGGATCAAGACCTGGTGCGTTTCGGTGAACCCGTCTCTTTCATCTCCTTCGACCGGAACGCCGTGGCTCTTCAGAGCCCCGGCGAAGGCCTTGGCGTTCGCCCGGACCTGTTTCTGGTACTCCGCCTTGAAGGCGTTCATCTCATAGGTCGCCATCAGCAAAGCCAGCAACGTGCCGAGGTGATGGTTGCTCGTCGAACCAGGGAACGCCCGGCTCTTGATATCGAGCCAGAAGTTTCGGAGCCGGCTGTCCTTGGGGAAATTTCCGGCGATCACCCCTCGCTGCGGCCCGAAGAAAGTCTTGTGGGTGCTGCCCGTGATGACATCCGCGCCCTGGGCGAGCGGCTCCTGGAAAGCGCCGTAAAGACCGAGAACATGGGCCATGTCGTACATGATCACCGGCCGCTCCGGCCAGCCGCCGACGATCCGGGCGACGAACTCCACCGGCTCGGGATAAAGGAACATGCTCTTGCCGAAGATGATGAGTTCCGGCCGATGATCCTCGAGGAGCTCTCCCAGCTTTTTCAAATCGGCCTTGTACGGGTTCTCACCGGCGACCGGGAAATTGAGAACGTTTTCCTTGCCGGTTGCGGGGTCCTCCTCCACGAAGTTGAACAGGGCGCCCATCGGCTGGGAGCTGAGATGTCCGCCCTTGGTGAGGTCGTTGTTCATCACCAGGCGCATCTTTCGCATGGGCTCCCCCTTCGGCCGCGCCCGGTTGAGAAAGCGGACCATGCCCTTGAAGACGACCTCGTTGGCCATCTGTCCGCTGACCGGCCGGAGCTCGACGTCCGTGCAACCGAAGAATTGGCCGAGCTCTTTGCGGGCTTCGATCTCAACGTCGCGGATGAAATCCGTGCCCTGGTAGAAGTACACCTCCTCGCCCTTCATCGTCCGGTGCTCGGCGTAACGGCCGG
>JAFGAV010000025.1 GCA_016933515.1 Candidatus Aminicenantota bacterium | reverse complement strand
TGTCCCCCTCTTTCCCCTATCCCCCATTTTCCCTCTTTTTCCCTTGTTCTTTTGTTTGGCGATCGTCAAGCGCATTCAAGCGAGCGGGGATGGACTCTCCCCCGGTGGGGAATGACGAAAGGGTTTCACCTTCAACAACCACCTGGCTGTAGTCGGCCACCTGGGAGAGAAGACGACTGACGGCCTGGAGCAGGCCCAGCCTGTTGTTGCGGAGCTTCTTCTCCCCGGCCATGACCAACACCTTGTCGAAAAACGCGTTGAGCGCGGGCTGCAGACGGAAAACCATTTTTTGCGCCTGGAGGAATTCTCCGCGGGCGCAGAGGGCCGCCGCATTGTCTTTGACCATGCCGAAAATATCCCACAGAGCCTTTTCTTCCTTTTCCGCCAACAGGCCGGCGTTCGTGCGGCAGTCCGGCTGACCGCGGAGGATGTTGTTGACCCGCTTGGCCATCAGGATGAAAGGCTCGAACTGGACGCCCGATCGGAGGGCGCTGAGCGCCTCGAGACGCAGTCGCGCGAAAAAGATGTTGTCGATTCCGGGGCCCAGGGCGGCGTTGACCAGGTCGTAGCGGTATCCCTGGCGCTCGAAGATGAAGCGCAGGCGGTTGGCGAAAAAGTCCAAAACGGCGGCCCGGCCTTCGGCGGCGGAAACGGACAGCTTGGCGCCGTAAGCCTTGAAAGCCGTCTCCACCAGCCGTCCGAAGGGAAAAACCCACTTGTTGTCCAGGATGATCTTGCACACCCCGTGAGCGTTTCGCCGCAATCCGAACGGGTCGCTCGAACCCGTGCTCTGAATGCCCAATCCCATGACGCCGACGATGGAGTCCAGCTTGTCCGCCAGGCTGAGGACGGCGCCCAGCGAGGTGGACGGAGAAGCGTCATCGAGTCCGACCGGCTGGTAATGTTCGTAGATCGCCCGGGCCGACTTCTCGCTCACGCCTTGGTGCCGCGCCAGGAGTCCTCCCATTCGGCCCTGGAGGGAGGGAAATTCGCGAACCATGTCCGTGAGCAGGTCGGCCTTGCACAGTTCCGCGGCCGCGGCCGCGTCGGATTTCGTCGAGCCGGCATCGACCTTGCCGCAGAGGTAGGCGACGAGTTTCTTCAGCCGCCCGGCCTTGTCGGCGTAGCTGCCGAGCTTCTCCTGGAAGACAACGCGCGCCAGCCCTTCGGCTCTTTTCCGGAGCGGGACCTTGACGTCGGCCTGCCAGAAGAAATCGGCGTCCTTGAGCCGGGCCTTGAGGACGCGCTCGTTGCCTTTCCGGACATATCCCCGGGCGTCCTCCCGGACGTCGGCCACGCCGAGGAAGAGTGCCGTCTGTCGTCCGGACTTGACGACCGAAAACAGATGCTGTCCCTCTCTCATGGCCGTGCTCAAAATCTCGATCGGAAGGCGAAGGTAGTCCTCGTCGAACGCGCCGAGAAAAACATGGGGACACTCGATGTCGTATACGAGCTTCTCCATGAGCCCGGAGTCGGGAAGGATCTCGGCCCCCAGGGGGTCGAGAAGGGCGCGCGCCCCTTCCTTGATCCGGGCCCGCCTCTCCTCGGGATCGATGAGCACCGCCGCGTCTCTCAGGCTGTTCCTGTAGTCCTGGAAACTTCGGGGCATGATCCTCTTATCCGGAAAGAAGATCTTGTGTCCGAACGTGAAATCGGACGACTTCAGCCCGACGGCCTGAAAGGAGACGGGCCGGCCGTCGACCAGGCAGAGGAGGTTCACCACCGGCCGGGAAAAGCGAAACGGATTTTCCGACCAGCGCATCATCTTGGGAAACGTGAGCCCCGAAACGACCCGGCCGAGGATCTCGGGCAGAACGTCACCGGCGGGACGACCTTCCTCGGCCCGGGTGAACCCGACATAGGCTCCTTTCTCGGTTTCGAAGACTTCGAGGCGCGAGACGTCGACGCCCCTGGATTTGGCGAAGCCATGGGCCGCCGGGGTGGGCGTTCCGTCCGCCGCGAAGGCCGCCGCGCGCGGAGGGCCGATCACACGCTCCATCCGGTCGGGCTGGCGGGAGGCGACATCCGCTTGAGCGATCAGCCTCCGGCAAGTGCCGAACGCGTTCACTCTCCCCGCGGGAAGCAACCCGGCGGCCTGAAGCTCGGAGGCCAAGGCTTCCCGGAGTTGTTCCAATCCGGCGAGGACGTGCGAAACCGGAAGTTCCTCGGTCATGATCTCGAGCAGAAAATCGCTCATGACCGGGCGGCCTCTCCCGCGTCCTCTTTCCCACCGACGTACTTCCGCGCCACCTGAATGACCAGGGCCCGGATCTCGGCAATGAGCTTGACGCGTTCCGTGACGCTGATCGCCCCGCGCGCGTCCAGGAGGTTGAACACATGCGAGCACTTCAGGCACATGTCGTAGGCCGGCAGGAGAAGCTCCCGCTTGATGAGCCGGGACGCCTCGCGGCTGTGGATCCCGAACTGCTGCCGCAGGGCGCCGACACCCGCCTCTTCGAAGTTGTAGGCGGAGAACTCCTTTTCCTCGCGGTGTCGCAGGTCGCGGTAGGAGACGTCCGCCGACCAGCTCAAGTCGTAGATGTCGTCCTTCTCCTCCAGGAACATTCCCAGCCGCTCGAGCCCGTAAGTGATCTCCACGGGCACGGAGGGCAGGTCGATGCCGCCGGCCTGCTGAAAATAGGTGAACTGGGAGATTTCCAGCCCGTCGAGCATGACCTGCCAGCCCACGCCCCACGAGCCGATGGTGGGCGACTCCCAGTTGTCCTCGTCGAATCGGAGATCATGATCCTCGAGACCGATTCCCAGGCCGGACAGGCTGTCGAGATACAGGCGCTGGATGTCGGCCGGCGACGGCTTGATGATGACCTGGAATTGATGGTGCTTCTGCACCCGGTGGGGATTCTCCCCGTAACGTCCGTCGGCCGGACGCCGGGCGGGCTGGACATAGGCGGTCCGCCAGGGCCGGGAGTCCAAGACGCGGAAAAAGGTATCGGGAGTCATCGTCCCCGCTCCGACTTCGACGTCGTAGGGCTGGGCGAGGTAACAGCCCCGATCCGCCCAGAATTTCTGGAGGTTCATGATCAGGTTCTGGAGCGTCACGACCGCCTCTCTGTCATCCTGTCCGCGCCCTTCTCCGATGGCTTCATTCCCGGGAGGGCTCCGTCATGTCCTCGGTCCACCTCAGCACCGGATTCCGGGCCGCGGCCGTTTCGTTCAGACGCCGGACGGGGGACGCGTGCGGCGCCGACTTGAGAAGCTCCGGGCTCTCCTTCGCCTCACGAGCGATCGCCTTCATCGCTTCGATGAAAACGTCGAGCTCGCGGCGCGGCTCGGTCTCGGTCGGCTCGATCATGAGGGCTCCGGGAACGATCAGGGGAAACGACATGGTCGGCGGGTGGACCCCGTAATCGATCAGTCTCTTGGCGATGTCCAGGTTCGAGATGCCGTGCTCCTTCTGGAACTTGTCGGAGAAAACGCACTCGTGCAGAGTGGGAGTCTGATACTTGAGGTGAAAGAGCCCCTCGAGGCTCTTGCGGATATAGTTGGCGTTCAGCACCGCGACCTCGGACATCTCCTTCAACCCTTCGGCTCCAAGCGAAAGGATGTACGCCAGAGCCTTGACCACGACCAGAAAATTGCCGTGGAAGCTCCTCACCCGGCCGATGCTCTTCGGCAAATCCGCGACCAGGACGAGCCGACCGTCGCGGCGGTCGACCTTCGGTCCGGGCAGGTACGGTTCAAGAACGTTTTTGACGCCGACGGGCCCGCCCCCGGGCCCGCCGCCTCCGTGGGGGGTGGAAAACGTCTTGTGCAGATTGAGATGAATGACGTCGACGTCCATGTCGCCGGGGCGGCAGACGCCGCACAGGGCGTTCATGTTGGCGCCGTCCATGTAAAGGAACCCGCCCCGGGAATGAACCACGGCCGCGATCTTCCTGATGTCCGTCTCGAACACGCCCAGGGTGTTCGGGTTGGTGACCATCAGGGCGGCCACTTCGGACGTCATGGCCTTCTCCAAGCCGGCCATGTCCACGCGGCCGCTGCCGTCCGATTTGATCTCCTGAACCCTATAGCCGCAGAGATGGGCGCTCGAGGGGTTTGTGCCGTGGGCCGAGTCGGGGATGAGGACGACCCGGCGCGGATCCCCCCGGTCGGCCAGAGCGGCCCGGATGAGCATCATGCCCACGAGCTCGCCGTGGGCGCCGGCGGCGGGCTGGAGAGTGAAGGCGTCCATGCCCGTAATCTCGCCCAGGAGCTCCTCGGTCCTCTTCAGGACTTCGAGACACCCCTGGGCGTATTCCTCGGGGGCCAAAGGATGGACGCCGGCGAATCCGGGAAAGGCGGCCACACGCTCGTTGACCTTGGGATTGTATTTCATCGTGCACGAGCCCAAGGGATAGAACCCGATGTCCACGGCGTGATTCCATTGCGACAGGCGGGTGAAATGGCGGACGACCTCGATTTCCGAAACCTGGGGGAATCCCTCGATGCTTTCGCGGAGAGAATATCCCCGCCAGGGATCTTGGCCGCACGGGACGTCGAGCTTCGGCAGGCGGAAAGCCCGCTTGCCCTTGTCGCTGACTTCGAAAATGAGAGGCTCGCGCTTCATCGGAGCACCTCCCGAAGTGAGGACGCCAGGCGGTCGATATCCCGCCGGCTGTGCGCCTCGGTGACGTTTACGAGAACACAGTCCCTGAGCTCGGGGAAATCCTTTTCCAGCCCCACCCCGCCCAGGATGTCTTTGCCCCGCAGCGCCTCGTCCACGGCCTTCCAGCTTTTGGGAAGCCGGAGGACGAACTCATGGAACACCGGGCCGCTGAAGCGGGCCGTGACTCCCGGCAGAGCCGACAGCGTCTCCAGGGCGTAGCGCGCCTTTTGGCCGTTCTGGGCGGCCAGTTCCCGCAGTCCGTCGTGACCCATCGTCTCGAGGAATATCGTCGCCCGCAGAGCGCACCAGGCCTGATTGGTGCAGATATTGGATGTGGCCTTTTCCCTCCGAATATGCTGCTCGCGCGTAGACAGGGTCAGGACAAAGCCCCGGCGGCCTTCGGCGTCCTCGGCCATGCCCGACAGCCGTCCCGGGAGCTGGCGCATGAAGTCGCGGGCGCAGGCCAGGAAACCGAGATACGGCCCCCCGAATCCGAGAGGCAGCCCGAACGATTGGCCTTCGCCGGCGGCGATGTCGGCTCCCAGCCGGCCCGGCGCTTCCAGAAGACCGAGGGAGACGCCTTCGGCGACGACGGCCACGGACAGGGCCTTTCGGGCGCGGGCCAGCCGGGCGACGGTCTTAAGGTCCTCGACGACTCCGAAATAGTTCGGGGACTGGCAGAGGACGGCCGTGGTCCGATCGTCGATCTTGGACTCGAGGTCCTTGAGATCGAGACGGCCGTCGTCTCCGTATCCCGCCTCGACAAGCTCGAGGTCCGTGTGCCGCGTATAGGTTTCGATCACCCTCCGGTACTGGGGATGAAGGGACAGCGGCAGGACGACGCGCGTCCGGCCGTTCAGGCGGTCCGCCATGAGCACCGCCTCGGCGGCCGCCGAAGCCCCGTCGTAGAGCGAGGCGTTGGCGATGTCCATCCCCGTCAGCTGGCAGATGAGCGTCTGGTATTCGAAGATGGCCTGAAGCGTCCCCTGGCTGACCTCGGGCTGGTAAGGGGTGTAAGGCGTGAGGAACTCTCCCCGGGAGCTCAAGGCCTCCACGACCGTGGGGATGACGTGGCGGTAGGCGCCGGCGCCCAGAAACGACAGGCAGCGCCCATAATCGCTCTTCGCGGCGAGGCTCTCCATGAAGGCCAGGAGCTCGGGTTCGGTCAGTCCGTCCGGCACGTCGAGCCTGCGGCCGAGACGGATGTGCTCTGGGATCCCGCAAAAGAAATCCTCCGGAGAGGCGGCGCCCGCCCGCTCCAGCATCTCTTTTTTGTCTTTGTCGCTGAGTGAGATGTAGCTCATGTTTCCTTGTCCAGTCCCTCCAAATGCTTCTCGTATTCGGCGGCTTTCATCAGGCGCTCGACGGCCTTGGGATCCGCGGGCTTGAGGCGCATGATCCAGCCTTTGCCGTGCGGATCCTGGTTGATGATTTCCGGATTGTCGACCAGATCCCCGTTGACGGCCGTCACCTCGCCGGCGAGCGGCGAAAACACATCGGACACGGCCTTGACCGACTCGATGGTGCCGATGCTCTGGTGGGCCTCGAGGTTGGCGCCGACTTCGGGAAGCTGGACGAACACGACGTCTCCCAGCTGCTTTTGAGCGAAATCGGTGATGCCCATCACCGCATCCTGGCCTTGGACCCGAACCCACTCATGATCCTTGGTGTAATAGAAGTCTCCGGGATACATGCTCTCCTCCTTGCGCGCGTGTCTCGGTTCTTCGTCCCGGACGGCTCTTCACGCCGCGGGACGCCTGTAAAAGGGCGTCGGCACGACCCGGGCCCGCGCCCTCTGATTGCGGATGGCGATCTCGAATTCCGTTCCTTCGACCGTGAGCTCCAGGGGAAGATAGACCAAACCGATGCTTTTTTTGAGCAGCGGAGAAAACGTCCCGGAACAGACCTCGGACACCTTGTCCCCGCCGGAAAAGACCGGATAATGGGGGCGGGCGATGCCCCGGTCAAGGAGCTCGAAACCGGCGATTTTTCTCTTCAGGCCGGATTCCTCCTGTCTCATCAATGCGTCTCGCCCCAAAAAGTCGCCCTTTTTGAACTTGACGATCCACTTCAGGTCCGCCTCGAGCACGGTCGTGGTCGCGTCGATGTCGTTGCCGTAGAGCATGAGCTTGGCTTCGAGACGGAGCGTGTCTCGGGCGCCGAGCCCGACAGGCTCCAAGCCCTCGGCGGCGCCGCTGTTGATGAGGGCCGTCCAAAGGGGGGACGGGTCGGGCCGACGGGTGTAGATTTCAAAACCGTCCTCGCCCGTGTATCCCGTGCGGGAGACGAGGCTGTCCTGCCCGGCCGCATGCCCTTCAAGGAAAGTGAACGGCTTCATGTCCGCGAGGGGGATGTCGGTGAGCGGCTGGAGGATTCTTGCGGACGCCGGCCCCTGAAGCGCAAGCTGGCTGTAAGCGTCGCTCGCGTTCTCGACCCGGACGTCGTAGGACGCCGCCCGTTCGGCCACCCAGCGATAATCCTTGTCGGTGTTGGAGGCGTTGACCACCAGGAGGTAGGCGTCGGGCTTCAGGCAATAGATCAGCATGTCGTCGACGAACGTCCCCTCAGGCGTCGTCAGCGCCGTGTATTGAACCTTTCCGGGGGCGAGCCGCGCCACGTCGTTGGGGGTCAGGAATTGAAGGAACGCCAGGGCCTGGGGCCCGTCGACGTGAATCTCGCCCATGTGACTGACGTCGAACAGGCCGGCCCGGCGCCGGACGGCGAGGTGCTCGTCGATGATGCCGCGGTACTCGACGGGCATGTCCCAGCCGAAAAATTCGATCATCTTGGCGCCGTGCTTTTTGTGGAGGTCATGAAAACGCGTTTTCTTCATGATCGGTTCCTCGGAATCAGAAATCGGAAGCTATTAAGTATCACAGATGATACCGGTGTTCAAGAGTCTGTGATGGGAGCAAGAAAGCTAAAAATCGATCCGGAAGGTCGTTCCGCCGGCGCGGTTCACGGCCAAGCGGCCGTCAAGCTGCCGCACGAGATCGGTGACGATCTGAAGGCCCAGAGTCTCCGGCCTCTCGAGGCTGACGCTCTCGGGGAGGCCGACGCCGTTGTCGCTGACCGTCAGGCTGAACCGCTTGTTTTTCCCTTGGCTCATAGCGATGCGGATCCGGGCGGCGCCCCCGGGACGGGGAAAGGCGTATTTCAGGGCGTTGGTGACGAGTTCGTTGATGATCAGGCCGCAGGGGATGGCCCGGTTGATGTCCAGTCGGACATCGTCGATGCGAACCTCCATTCCGATCCGCGAGGCGTCGGTGCCCGAAGAGGAGCGCAGGTAGGCGGTGAGGACCTCGACGTAAGCCCCGAAGTCGATGCCGGCCAGATCCCGGGACTGGTAGAGCTTTTCGTGAATGAGAGCCATAGACTGGATGCGCGCCTGGCTGATCCGGAACATCTCTTTCAGGGCTTCCTCCTTGATCTGGCGGGATTGAAGGCGGAGCAGGCTGACAATGATCTGCATGTTGTTCTTGACGCGGTGATGGATTTCCCGGAGGAGAATGTCCTTCTCTTTCAGGGCGGACCGGATCGCCTCCTCGGCCTTCACTCTCTCCGTGATGTCGCGGACGATGCTCTGGATGAACAGGGGCCTGCCGCCGGGATCGCGCACGAGCGAAACGTTGATTTCGACGGGGAATTCCTTTCCGTCCTTCCGCCGCGCCGTTCGGAAGTAATGAGGGACGGTTCGTCCTTCGATCAGGGCCTTGAATTTGTCCTCGGCGTCGGGATGCTCGGGAGGGGCGATGGTGTCCCGAAAATGGACGCCGGCAAGCTCATCCTTCCGATAGCCCAGCATGTCCGCGGCTTTTTGGTTGGCCCCGATGAGCCTGCCGTTCAAGCCGATGAGGAGAACGGGGTCGTTGCTTTGCTCGAACAGGTGGCGATGGATCATCTCGCTCCGGCGCAGGGAATCTTCGGCGGCCCGGCGGTCGGTGATGTCTGCCCAGAATCCGGCGATCTCCCGAGGCCGGCCCCGTTCGTCCTCAATGAGCCGCATGTCCTCGCGCACCCAGAGAACTCCGCCGTCGCGGCGGCGGAACCGGAATTCGACCGCCAGAGACTTCCGGGTCAGGATCCCGCGCCATTCGGCCAGGACCTTCTCGCGGTCCTGGGGATGAATCCTGCTTTCCCGGAATCGGGGGTTCTTGAGGAAGGATTCGGGCTCATACCCCGTCATCTCGGCGACGTTGTCGCTGACATAGATCGCGCCGAATCCTCCTGAGGGCTCGCAGGTGAAAAAAACGGCTGAAGTCGAGGAAAGAAGCGCCTGCAGCCGCTCATGCGCCGTTCGCCGCCTCTCCTCGGCTTCATGGTATGCCGTTATGTCGTTGATGATGGCGTAAAAGGCTCCTTCCCTCCCTCGCCCGGGAAGGACGGTGGGCCGGGCGTCGCAGTAAAGCGTCCGGCCGTCCTTGTGAAGAGCCCTGAAATCCAGCCGGAGCTTTTGGCGGGGATTTTTCCGTGCGTCGGACAACAGCCGGGCAATCCTGTCCACGTCTTCAGGATGAAGAAAATCCGCGAACGGCCGGCCCATCATCTCTTCTCGGCCGTAGCCGAGCATGCGTCCCAGCCCCCGGTTGACGAAAAGGAGCGAGCCCCCGGCGTCCACGGCCGCAACTCCCGCGCCCGTCTCCTCGATCAAGGCCCGGTAGGCAAGCTCGATTTTCTCGAGCTCCGCGCTTCCGCCCGGCACGGCGCTTCGAGGAGGCCGGGGCAGGCCGGCGATCCGGCGGACGTAGTGCCTGGTGTCCATGGCCGTCCGGGACGATTCCTTTTGCTTTCTGCCTTTGACGGATCCTTTTCGGGGCGAGGTTTTCACCGGCTTTAATCCCAAAATAGAACACCGGGCCCCCGCCTGTCAACCGGAGCCGCGGCGGCGGAAGAAAGGAGCCCGATGGCATTCAGGCGGCAAAACGTGTATGATAAGCAGCCATGAAACGCGGACGCGCGCCCTCCGGCTCCGTATCGGTCATTTTGCCGACGCTCAACGAAAAAGACAACATCGTTCCCCTCATCCGCTCCGTGTTCAAAAACACGCCTCCGGGAACCGATGTCGTCGTCGTGGACGACGACTCGCCGGACGGCACGTGGCGCCTGGTCGAGCGGCTGGCCGGCAAGAGCGACAATCTCAAACTCCTTCGGCGCACGGAAGACAGGGGATTGACCTCCGCGCTTCGCGACGGGATCAAACTCATCCGCGGACGGATTTGCGTCTGGATGGACAGCGACCTGTCCATGCCCCCCGAGATGATCCCTTCTCTTCTGGCGGAGATCGAAAAGGGGGCCGACCTGGCCGTCGGCAGCCGCTACCTCCCCGGCGGCGGAGTGGAGATCGTGAGCGGCGGCCCCGATTCTCCGGCCGCTTACTTGTTCAGCCTGGTCCTCAACCGATACCTGAGGTTCGTCCTCGGGCCGGGATTCACGGACTGGACGAGCGGCTTCATCGCCGTGCGCCGCGAAGTCCTGAACAGCGTCCCGCTGCGCGGCGATTACGGGGACTATTTCATCGACCTCGTTTACCGGGCGAAAAAACTCGGATTCACGACGCGCGAAATCCCCTACCTCTGCCGCGCCCGGAGGGCGGGCCGGGGCAAGACATTCGTCAATGTCTTCAACTTCTTGCAAAAAGGCTGGAAATATTTTATCCTGCCCCTGCGGCTCCGGCTGACGAAAATTCCAAAGGCGCGATAATCCATGGAAGGCGTTCGAGAAATCACCAAAGACGGCCTGATCTACGCCATCATTCTCAAAAAAGAATGCGACCGGCCGGGAGTGAGTTTTCTGACCCCGGGGGAATTCTCCCAGCAGCTCGGGCTGCTTCAGCACGACAAAGGAAAAATCATCGAACGCCACCGCCACAAACTCATCAAGCGGGAGATCTTTCACACCCAGGAAGTGCTGGTCGTCCTCTCCGGCCGCCTTGAGGTCGAGCTCTACGACGATGAGAGGAATCCCCTCGAGACCTTCCTCCTCGAAAGCGGGGATTCCGTCCTTCTCGCCCGCGGCGGACACCGGATCGTGGTGCTCGAGCCCTCCAAAATCATCGAGGTCAAGCAAGGCCCCTACGCCGGTTTCGACGACAAGGAGTATTTCTAAGCCGGATGATCCCCGTCAACGAGCCTCTCCTGGGCGCCAACACGCAGGCCTACGTCCTCGACTGTCTGAACACGGGCTGGATCTCATCGGCCGGAAGCTACATCCGGCGCTTCGAGGAGGCGTTTGCCGCCTTCGTCGGCGTCAAACACGCCGTGACCACGACTTCGGGGACGACCGCCCTTCATCTGGCTTTGGCGGCGCTGGGCATCGGGCCGGGAGACGAGGTCATCATCCCCGACCTGACCATGATCGCCGTGCCCTACGCCGTGCTCTACACGGGCGCGCGGCCGATCCTTCTCGACGTCGACCCCGAAACCTTCAACCTCGACCCGGACCGTCTCCGGGATTTCATCCGCACCTGGTGCCGGTTCGACTCCGCCAGCAACACGCTTTTCCACAAGCGAACGGGCGGAGCGGTCCGGGCCGTTCTGCCCGTCCATCTCTACGGGCATCCCTGCCGCATGGATGAAATTCTGGACCTGGCTCGGGAAAACAACCTTTTTGTCGTGGAGGACGCCGCCGAGGCGCACGGCGCGCTTTACCGCTCCGGCCGGTCTCCCCGCCCCCTGCCCGCAGGCTCCATGGGAGACGTGGGCTGCTTCAGCTTCTACGCCAACAAGATCGTCACCACCGGCGAGGGCGGCATGGTCGTCACCGACTCGGACGAGACCGCCGAGCGCTGCCGGCGGCTTAAGGACCTGGCCCACTCCCCCGAGCGGCGCTTTCTGCACACCGACTTGGCCTACAATTACCGCATGACCAATGTCCAGGCCGCAATCGGTCTGGCCCAGGTCGAGGAGGTCGACCGGTTCATCGCCCTCAAGCGGAAGATGGCCGAGGCTTACCACGCAGGGCTGTCCGGAATCGACGGCCTGACCCTGCCTCTTGAGAAGCCCTGGGGCTGGAGCGTGTATTGGATGTACGCCGTTCTGGTCGAAGAGCCGTTCGGGCTGTCCCGCGAAGACGTCACCGCGCGTTTGAAGGATCACGGCGTGGACACGCGGACGTTCTTCGTCCCCGTCCACGAACAGCCCGTTTTTCAGAAAGAGTTCCTGCCCGGAGAGGACGCCCTCCCCGTATCGGTGGCGCTGTCAAAGAAGGGCTTTTACCTTCCCTCCGGCCTCGCGCTGACCGAGGAACAGATCGCCCGGGTCTGTCAAGCCGTCAAAGCCGTGCGGCAAAGCCGGCCTTAGGCATGGAAAAGGACGAATACCGGAAGCATTTCGAACTCGAAGACGCCTACTGGTGGTTCATCGGCCGCCGGCTCATCATGGCCGAAATCCTCAGGCCGCTCGAGCGGGAAGAGCCCCGTCTTCGCATCCTCGACATCGGCTGCGGCACGGGCATCAACCTCGTTTTTCTTGGCAGCTACGGCGAGCCCTGCGGCTGCGATCTGTTTTCCGAAGCTCTTGATTTCAGCCGCCGCCGCGGCCTGCGCCAGCTCGTACGGGCGGGCGTCGAGCGCCTCCCCTTCTCCGACGGCTCCTTCGACCTCGTGACCGCCCTGGACGTCATTTCTCATAGAAGCGTTCCGTCGGAAAACGCCGCCCTCCGGGAGGCGGCCCGCGTCCTGAAAAAAGGAGGACGGCTTCTCGTCCTCGACTCGGCGTTTCCTGTCCTCCACGGCCGGCACGACAGGGCCTGCCATATCGGACGCCGCTACGTGAGGCGGACGCTCGACAGGATATGCCGCCAAGCCGGGCTTGAGCCCGAGAGGCGCGGCTATTACAATTTTTTCCTTTTCCCCGCCGTGGCGGCCGTGAGGCTGACCCAAAAATTCGTATTTTCCGCTTCCGGACCGCCCGTCTCGAATCTGAAGCCCATCCCCCCCGGCCTCAATGCCTTTCTCATCAAACTCATGAGGCTGGAGGCGCGGCTGACGCGGTCGCTCAACCTGCCTTTCGGCAGCACGGTCTTCTGCCTGGCGCGCAAGCATTGAGGGCCATGAGTGCTTCCCGCGGCGGGAAGCGGGCGGCGGGGATTCCATTTGAATTTTCGATCCGGATGATTTATCATTCGGCTTCGGCCAGAAGAGATTTTCGCGGGTTCGCACGGCCGGGGCGACGGGCCGGGCGCGGAACATGTCGCTCGCGCGCCGGCTAAGGCCGTCATATCCCGAAGCGCCGGACGTGAGGCCGCCCGCGGCGATGAGGAACACCAAGGGCAATGCTCCGGCTTAAAGAACGGCTGAGAACAGACATCCATTCCCGACTCCGGGGGACCTATCCGGTCGAACTCTCGGACGTCGAGCTCGTCTCCACGCCCCAGGCGCGCTTCGGCGACCTAGCCCTCGCTCTCCCTTTCCAGCTGGCCAAGAAAATGAAATCCTCACCCCGCGATCTGGCGCGGGACATGCTCGGCCGCCTCGCGGATCTCGAAGGCGTGGCGCGGGCGGAAATCGCCGGACCCGGATACATCAACTTCTTCCTCGACCGCAGCCTGTTCGTCGCCGCGCGCGTCGGCGCCGGCACCGGTCCGGCCCTGGGCCCCGAAGAGCGAAAAATCGTCGTCGAGCACACCAACATCAATCCCAACAAGGCGGCCCACATCGGGCATCTGCGCAACGCCTGTCTGGGAGACACCCTCGTCCGCTGTCTCCGCAGCCTCGGGGAAACGGTCGAAGTCCAGAATTACATCGACGACACGGGCGTCCAGGTCGTCGACGTCGTCTTCGGTTTTATGGAGATGGAAAAGAAATCCCAAGCCGAAGTCGAAGCCCTGCCGGACAAATTCGATTATCTTTGCTGGGACCTTTACACACGGGTGTCCGCCTATCTGGCCGCTCACCCCGAGGCCCTGCCGCGGAGGGCGGAAATCGTCAAGCGCGTCGAGCATGGCCAGGGAGCCGAGGCTGCGATGGCCCGCCACATCTCCCGCCGCATCCTGCGCTCTCATCTGGCCACCATGTCGCGGCTGGGCGTCGGCTACGACGTCCTGCCCTGCGAGAGCAGCATCCTCGGCCGGCGGTTCTGGGAGAAAGCCTTCCGCCTCCTCCGCGAGCGGGGAGCGGTCCGCCTGGCCGCCGAAGGCCCGAACGCGGGCTGCTGGGTCATGCGCCTCGAAGACGATCCCGAACGCGAAAAAATCATCGTCCGCTCGGACGGGACGGTGACCTACGTCGGCAAGGACATCGCCTACCAGATGTGGAAATTCGGGCTCCTGGGAGAAGACTTCGGCTACGAGCCCTTTCTTGAAGAGAAAGGACGAACGGCCTGGATCTCGACCGCGGAAGACGGCGCCCCCGGCGCTCCGACTTTCGGCGGGGCCTCCAAAGTGATCAACGTCATCGACGCCCGGCAGGCCTACCTTCAAAAGATCGTCGTCCAGGGGATCAAAGCCTTGGGGCATCGGGAGCAGGCCGAGAAATCCGTTCATTTCTCCTATGAGATGGTGGCCCTCTCTCCCAAGAGCCTGAAGGAGCTCGATTACACTCCCACCGAGGACGACGCCGACAAGACCTTCCTCGAGGTTTCGGGACGCAAGGGCCTGGGAGTCAAGGCCGACGATCTCCTCGATCGCCTCGAGGAGAAAGCCCGGGCCGAGATCGAGAAACGGAATCCCGAATCTTCCGCAGAGGCCAAGGACGGAATCGCCCGCCAGATCGCCGCCGGGGCGCTGCGGTATTTCATGCTGAAGTTCTCGAGGAACTCGCTCCTTGTTTTCGACTTCGAGGAGGCGCTGAGCTTCGAGGGGGAAACCGGCCCCTACCTCCAGTACAGCCTGGTGCGAGTGAACAGCATTTTCCGCAAGCTCGAGGAGCGCTCCGGCCGCCGGACCGAAGACATCCTGGAAGGGGTGAGGCGGGCCGTTCCTTCCCTTGAGGCCCTGCCCGGCGAAGAGGCGGAGGATTTCTGGGAATTGGCCGTCCTGGCTTCGCAGCTCGAGGAGGAAACGCGGCGGTCGGTGAAGTCGCTCGAGCTGTCTCACCTGGCCAAGTTCGCGTTCACCCTCGGCCAAAAATCCAACAGCTTCTACCACAAATACCCCGTCCTGGCCGAGGAGGACGAGCGGCTCAAGGCCCTGAGACTGCTCATCCTCGACATCGTCCGGGAATCCCTGACAACGACCCTGACGCTCTTGGGCATCCCCCTGCCCGAGCGCATGTGAATACGCAAGGAGAGTCATGAGATGATCGTCATGGAGCATCTGACCAAAAAATACGGCGATGTCACGGCCGTCCGCGACCTCAGCTTCACCGTGGACAAGGGGAAGATCTGGGGTCTGCTCGGGCCGAACGGCTCGGGCAAGACGACGACCATGCGCGTCCTGACCGGATTTCTCTCGGCCAGCGAAGGCCGGGTCAGGGTCGGCGGATTCGACGTCTTCGAGCGGCCCGACACGGTCAAGAAGATCATCGGTTACCTGCCCGAAACCGTGCCCCTCTACCCGGAGATGACCGTGTCCGGCTATCTCGGGTTCGTGGCCGAGATCAAGCAGGTCCCGGGACCGAGGCGCAAAGAGGCCGTCGCCCGGGCGATCGAGTCCTGCGGCCTGGAGTCCGTCCGCCGCCGGCTCATCCGCAACATCTCCCGCGGATTCAAGCAGCGCCTGGGTCTCGCCCAGGCGCTCATCCACGACCCCCAGGTCCTCGTCCTCGACGAGCCGACGATCGGCCTCGATCCGGCCCAGATCGTCGAGATCCGGCAGCTCATCAAGTCGCTGCGCGGGGAGCGGACGATCATGCTCTCGACCCACATCCTCCAGGAAGTCAGCCAGACCTGCGACGGGGTGGCCATCATCAGCGAGGGCCGGCTCGTCGCCTCTTTGTCGCTCGCCGATCTGGCCTCCTCGTTCGGGGGAAGAGAGGGCGTCGTTCTCAAGGTGCGGCGCGGGGCGCGGGAAGCATACGCCTCGCTCCGCCGGATCGACGGCGTGGACAAGGTCGAACACGAGGGGAACGAGCTCCGCCTGGAATGGGAGAAAGGTCTCGACCCCCGGGAGGAGATTCTCAAGATCGTTTCCGCCAAAGGCTGCGGCCTCCTCGAGATGAGGTCGGCGGCGCCGAGCGTCGAGGACCTCTATCTCAAGGTCGTCTCGGGAGGGTCCGTCCAATGAGAAACTTGTGGTCGATCGCCAAACGCGAGCTCGCGGCGTTCTTCGTTTCGCCCATCGCTTATATCGTCGTCGCCGTTTTTCTTTTTCTCGGCGGCTCGTTCTTCTACGGCCGGGCCCAGATCTACGAGCTCTACACCCGCCAGATGATGAGCTACGGATACGGCCAGCCGCCCAACGTCAACCAGGAACTGATCCTCTATTTTTTCAGCTTCAGCCTCCTTGTTTTGATCTTCGTCGTGCCTCTCCTGACCATGCGGCTTTTCTCCGAGGAAAAGAAGGCGGGCACGGAGGAGCTGCTCCTGACGTCGCCCCTGTCCATCACCCAGATCGTGGGCGGCAAGTTCCTGGCCACGTTTTTCCTGTACATGGTCATCCTCGTGTTTTCCGCCGTCATCATCCTTTTCGCCTTCCTGTTCGGCAATCCCGAAGGACTTCCCGTCCTGAGCGGTTTTCTGGGCCTCCTCCTCGTGGGCGCGGCCTTCATCTCGGTCGGGATGCTGTTCTCCTCGCTGACCGAAAATCAGGTCGTCGCCGCCGTGCTCTCGATCGGCACCCTGCTGCTTCTGTACTTCATCTACTACGAAACCTACTTTTCCACGGGAGTCGTCAAAGCCGTCATCGGCGCGGTGTCCTTCACTCCCCGCTTCGAGAACATGATCCAGGGGAACGTGGACACGGCCGACCTGGCCTACTTCCTGAGTTTCACGTTCTTCGGCCTGTTCCTGACCCAGGCCGTCATCCAATCCCGGCGGTGGAGGTGAGGCATGAACGTCTTCAAGTCCTACGGCCATTTCATCGGCCTGGCGCTTCTCATCCTGGCCCTCCTCTTCCTGTCCCTGCGGCCGTTCGGACCCGTCCGCGGCTGGATCCTGTATGTCGTTTTCCTTCCCCTCTGTCTGGTCGCCTTCGGATTGTACGTCGGCCTCAATATCGACGAGCTGCGGCGGGGTGTCCGCCGCAGGGCGTTCCTTTACTCCTCCAACCTCGTGTTCGTCATCCTCCTCGCCCTCGTCATTCTCGTCCTGGCGAACATCGTCCTCGGCCGCTTCCACGCCCGTTTCGACTTCACCGAGGACAAGATCCACAGCCTTTCGCCCCAGACCGTCCGGCTCCTGAAAAGCCTGAAAACCGACGTCAAAGTCCGCTGCTATTTCCTCGAAAAAAGCGACACCCGTTTCCGCATGGAAAAAATCCTGAAGCTCTACGCCGACGCCGGCCCGCGTCTCGTCTACGAGTTCATCGACCCGGACAAAAATCCCCGCCGCGCCCAGGCCGATCAAATCACCGGATTCAACACCTCGATCTTCGAGAGCGGCGGCAAGACCGACCGGATCACGACAATCAAGGAAGAGGACATCACCAACGCCATCATCAAGGTCACCCGAAGCGGCGAGAAGGTCGTGTATTTCCTCGCCGGTCACGGTGAAAAATCCCTTTCCGATCGGGAAGAGACGGGCGCCTCGTGGGCCAGGGACAATCTGGAAAAGCTCGCCTACGGCGTCCAGACGCTGGAATACGCCCTTCCCGGCCGGATCCCGGAGGACTGCGCCCTTCTCGTCGTCGCCGGACCGGAGGTCGATTTCTCGGCCGACGAGTGGACGGCCGTCCGGGATTATATCCGCCGCGGAGGCCGGGCGCTTCTTCTTTTGGACCCCGGCCGGATGCCGGGACTCGTCGGCCGCCTGGCCGAATTCGGCGTCAAAGTCGACGACGACTTCATCTACGACGAGCTGGCGGCCTACGTCGTCGGGGACGAGCGCTGGCCTTTGACCGCCTCTTTCGAGAGTCATCCCGTAACCGAAGGGCTGCGCTACGCCGCATTCTTCCCTAACGCCCGCACCGTGGGCGCCGCCGAAGAGCCGCCCGAAGGCCTGACCGCCGCGGTCTTGGCCAGGTCCAACAAGGAACCCTCCTCCCTCATGCCGGGAGCCTGGGCGGAGCGCAGTCCAGACCAAAGCCCGCCGGTCTTCGACCCGGAGACGGACGAGCCCGGGCCGGTGCCCATGGGCGTCGCGGTCACGGTCAAAGGCCGAAGCGGCAAAGAGAGCCGGGAGCCGGACGCCGGGCCTCCCGAAGGGGCGCCCGAAGAGGAGGAAACCCGCGAGGGGCGCCTCGTGGTTTTCGGAGATTCCGATTTCATCACCAACCGCTTCTATTACTTCAACAACAACCCGGCCAACGGCCTCCTCTTCCTGAACGCCGTCAACTGGCTGTCCGAGGAAACGGATTTGATCTCGATCCAGCCCAAGGCTCCCTCCCAGCACGTCCTGAGACTGACTCCGGACCGAAAGCGGACGATCTCCCTCGTCACGCGGGTCTTCCTGCCTTTGTTCGTCCTCGCCGCCGGGCTGGCCGTCTGGATCCGAAGGAGGTCGCGGTGAAATTCAAATCCACGCTCATCCTTCTGGGAATCGCCGTCGTTCTTCTCCTCGTCGTTCTTTTCCTCCTACCCCGCAAACCCGCCGAGGAATCGGCCGGCGCACAGGGGCCCTGGGTGACGGACCTCAAGGCCGAGGACGTGGAGCGGATCGTCATCGGCGGCCCGGAAACGATCGGCCTCCGCAAGGATGAGAAAGGGGATTGGCTTCTCGAGACGCCCCTTCAAGCCCCGGCCGACGAGTTCGAAGTCAACCGCCTGGCCGAAGACCTGTCCCGGCTCAGAGCCGAGAGGGTGGCGGACGAAGCGCCCTCCGATCCGTCCGCCTACGGCATCGCCGGCCGGGAGGTCGCGTTGTGGATCAAGGGCCGGAAGGAACCGATCCGCATCCGGGTCGGCGACGAACATCCCGTAGACGGGACGCTCTACGCCCGGAAAGACGGAGAACAGAGGGTCCTTCTCCTGCCCGCTTCGGTCAAGGTCCATCTCGAAAAGACTCCGTTCGATTTGCGCAAAAAGGACATCTTCGGGTTCGACACATCGAAGGTCGACCGCATCTCGCTCCGTTCCCGGGAGAACGCTTGGGAGGCGGCCCGGCGCGACGGCGAGTGGTTTCTGGAAACGCCCGTCAAAAGCCTGGCCGACCGATACGGTTTGGAAAGCGTCATCAATTCCCTGTCGGGTTTGAGGGCCAAGGAATTCGTATCGGAACACAAGACGGACGCCGATCTCAGGGCATGCGGCCTGGACGAGCCTGATGTTGAAGTCGGGCTCTCCCTGCCCGCCGAGGGCCGGGAAATCACGTTTTCCCTGACCCGGAAAGACGAAAAGACTTTCGTCGCCACTTCCTCCTCCGAAAAAATCGTTTCCGCCGAGTCCTCTGTCTTCACGGATCTCGGCCGGAAGCCGCAGGAACTGCGGGAAAAGGGCGTGGACGTTTTCAACGCCTGGGAGGTCGAGCGGCTGAGGGTCAAATCCGGAAAGACGGAGCTCGCGCTGTCCAAGGACGAGGAAGGCCGTTGGCGGTTCGATTCGGGGGGCGAGGCGGACGGATCCAAGGTCGAATCGTTCCTCCGGCGGGTCGACGGCCTGCAGGCCGCGGAATTCATCGACCGGCCGGGCCTCGCCGCATCGTACGGCCTGGACAACCCCCGGGCCGAGATCGTCATCGGCGTCAAGGATTTCGAGGGGAAAGCGCGCGAGGTCATCCTTCTCGTCGGAGCGGTAAACGAAGAGAAAAAACAGGCGGTGATCAAGAACCCAAGGCTCGGCTATCTGCTCCGCGTCGATTCGTCCTTTTTGGACGACATCCCCGCATCGGCCGAAGACTGGGAAAAAGCCGAAAACGGCGGGAGCGCGGACGAGAACGAAGGCTGAACGGCCGTGACGCGACCTGAAGCCGCTCGATTCGTCAGGCGGCTTCGGACCTGGTACGCGCGTCACAAGCGGCCGCTTCCTTGGCGCCTCACGCGCGATCCGTACCGCATTTGGGTCTCGGAGATCATGCTCCAGCAGACCACCGTAGAGGCCGTCATTCCTTATTACCGGCGCTGGGTCAAGTCTTACCCCGATCTGGCCGCCTTGGATCGGGCCCCGCTCTCCCGAGTTCTCAAGGACTGGCAGGGACTGGGTTACTATGAACGCGCCCGGAACCTGAAAGCCGCGGCCCGCATCCTCGTCGCCGGGAATGGCGGACGCGTCCCGGACGGCTTTGAGGAGCTCGTCCGGCTTCCGGGCATCGGACCTTACACGGCGGCGGCGATCCTCAGCCTGGCTCTGAACAGGCCTTATCCGGTCTTGGAAGCCAATGTCCGGCGCGTGATGGCGCGCCTCCTCCGGCTCCGCGGCCCGCTCGACGGACGAGCCGACCGAAAAATCGCTTCGGCTCTCTCATCCCTCCTGCCCCGCAGGAACGCCGGCCAGTTCAACCAGGCCTTAATGGAACTCGGCGCCCTCGTTTGCCGCCCGGCATCGCCGCGCTGCGTGTCGTGCCCCGTGGCCTCATACTGCAGCGCCCGTCGCCGCGGAGAGCAGGACTCCATCCCGCCCAGAAAAACGAAACCGGCCCTTCGGGTGACGGCCGCCGTGGCCGTCATCCGAAGAAACGGAAAAGTTCTCATCCAAAAACGGCCGGACAAGGGGCTCTTGGCCGGACTGTGGGAATTTCCGGGCGGCAAGGTCGAGCCCGGTGAAACGCTCGAGTCCGCCCTGCGCCGCGAGATCCGGGAAGAGCTGGGCGTCGAGGTCCGGGATCCGGTGTTCCTGGCTCGGGTCAAGCATGCCTACACGAAATACCGCGTCGACCTGCATGCGTTTCTCTGCCGTGCCGCCGGAGCGCTCCGTCCCTCCCCTCGTCGGCTGTGGGTCAAGCCGGCCGCGCTCCGGAGCTATGCTTTTCCCGCGGGAAGCGCTAAAATCGTCGAAAAACTGATCGGGTCCG
Organism: Candidatus Aminicenantota bacterium; assembly: GCA_016933515.1. Classification (GTDB taxonomy): domain Bacteria; phylum Acidobacteriota; class Aminicenantia; order Aminicenantales; family JAFGAV01; genus JAFGAV01. The sequence continues at coordinate 52,222 of JAFGAV010000025.1, read as the reverse complement.
ACGGCCGCAGCCGGCCTCGCGCGCACGGGCGGTAAGATGAATGTCCGCTACGAATTCGTCAACTACGGAGAGGTGATCGAACCCCGGGAAAACACCCTTGTCCTCGATGTGGGGATGAACATGGTCCCGGGAGTCATCGACCACCACCATCCGAAAGCCGAAGCCGAGTGCGCCGCTTCTCTGATCGTCAAACACCCCGACCTCGTCCTCGACCACCTTCTCAAAGCGGACGGAGCCGCGCCCGCCTCCCTGACGGTCGTCACCCATCGCCTGCCGGACTTCGACGCTTCGGCCTCCGTTTTTTTGGCGCTCAAGCTCCTGGAGACGAAAACGGTCGACCGATCCATGGAGCGCCTGGCCGGCTACGCCCGGATGGCCGACTCGGCTTCGTTTCCCAAGAGCATCGACCTGGCGGCCACCCCCTATGCCATCCTCCGCGCCCTGTCGAGCGTCATCCATGAAGAGGAGGACGAGGCCAGCCGCCGCCGGATGGACGAAGGCCTGAGAATGATGAGTTTTCTCTACGACAAGGCGGAACTCGGCTTGGACATCGTCGAGAACCGGACTCTCTTCGCCGGAATCGACCGCTTCGAGAGGGCCATGAGGCGCATCGAGTCCGACTATTTCCGGTACCTGGAAGACAGGGAGCGGGGCCGGACGCTCCGGCTGTGGCTCCCACATCCCTCGGAAAAAGACCGGAAAGAGCTCGACGGCCTGGCCGTATCGAAACCGCGGAGTTTTCTCTTCAAAGAATGGGCGCGCCGGGACATCGTTCACTCCTCCTTGCGCAAGGGATACGTTTTCGTCATGAGCGGTTCGGGCCGCGATCGCTTTCTTCTGGGAGTGGATCCGGAGGAAGGCGTCACTCTCGAGGGATTGGCGGTCCGGCTTGACCTCCAGGAGGGGGAAAAGAGGAGCCGACTGGGAATGGCCGCCTCCTCCCCCTGGTACGGAGGCGACTGCGCTTTCTTCAAACGGAGAATCGTCGCCTCCCCGCGAGAGGGAACCGTCCTTTCGCACGAGGAAGTGCTTGAGGCCGTCCTGGAATTCGGCGCCCGGCCGGATCGCGGATTGAGGCGCGCTTAGGCGAGGATCTCCTCGTCCTCGGGACGCCAGGCCGGATCGACGAGGCACAAGAACCGAAGCTCCCCCCGGCCCGTGTTTTCAACCCATTGGCGCGCCCCCGGCGGAATGTAGACCGCCCGTCCGGGACCGATCGCTTCCCTCTCGGCGTCGATGTGCATTTCGCCTTCCCCCTCCAGGATGAAGTAAACTTCCGAGGAGGTCAGCCGGTGGGGGCGCGTGGCTCCGCGCGCCGGGACCTCCGCCCAGGCGAGACTGTATCGAAAGGCCAGCTTTTCTTTGACGGGATTGAAAATCTCCTTAAGATGGGAGCCGTCTCCGGCGGTGAATGCCCGGCCATTCTTCACATCCTTGATGAACATGCCTCCTCCTCAGCCGTGAAATCCCGGCGCCCTTCGAACGCGCGTTCCGCCTGCCCGAAGAGACGACTCAACCCGATTCAGGGCGCCTTCGGCCGGGCGTGCGCCCTCTGGCCAGTGAGGCGAACACACCGGCCGCGCAGAACGCGACAAAAATGAAATACGCGCTGCGCAAGCCGTCCATAAAGGCGGGGTGGTTCGCGGCGGTTATGCGGACTCGCCCCAGGTAGAGGGCGATGACGAGAAGCGACATGCCCATGCTGAACATCTGGCCGGTGAGCCTCATCGTCGCCAGCGTGGCCGAAGCGACGCCTAGCGAGCGCTTGTCCACGGAACTCATGACGGCATTGGTGTTCGGCGAAGAAAAAAGTCCGAAACCCATGCCCAGAAGGACGAGACAACCCGTGACGACGGAGAGCGGCGACCCGATTTGGAGGAAGGCGAGCAGGAACAGCCCCCCGGCCGAGAGAGCCATGCCCGCCGAGGCCAGCCAGCGGGGCTCGATCCTGTCCGAAAGCCGTCCGGTGAGCGGGGACACGACGGCCATGACCACGGGCTGGGCGACAAGCACCAAACCGGCCTGCCGGGGAGACAGCCCCTTAACGTACTGAAGGTAGAGGCTCAGCAGAAAACCGGAGGCCGCCGTGGCGCTGTAATTGATCAGGGCCGCCAGGTTGGAAAAGGCGAAGATCCTGTTTCTGAGAAACAGGGACAGGTTCAAAACAGGATGGGCGATTTTCGTTTCATACCGGAGAAAGAGCGCCGCCAGGCACGTGCCGGCGCCGATGAGAACGAATCCCGGCGCGTCCGGCAGCCGGGAAAATCCGTACATCAGGGATACGAGCGCCAATCCGAAGAGAAGCGATCCGGCCGCGTCGAAAGGCTCGCCTCGCGCTTCCCTCCATTCCTGCTTCAGCAGCAGGAGGACGAGGGCGGTCAGGAGGGCGCCCAGTCCGGCATGGAGCAGGAAGATGCTCCGCCAGCCGAAGCTCTGGGTCAGGAGTCCTCCCAGAACCGGACCGAGCGACAGACCGGTATAAACGGCGGCGGTGTTGATGCCCAGAGCCGCTCCCCTCTGGCCCGGCGGGTAGACTGAAATCAGGAGGGCCGTGGCCGTGCCGAAAATCATCGATCCTCCCCACCCCTGAAGGACGCGCACGGCGATCAGCATCGACCCCGAAACGGCCAGAGCGGACAAAAGCGATGCCGCGGTGTAGAGGATGACTCCGGAGATAAAAATCTTTTTCCGGCCGGCGATGTCCGCCAGGCGGCCGAAGGGCACAAGAAACACGGCCGCGGCCAGCATGTAGGAGGTCGCCACCCAGCCCAGGGCCACGGCATCCAGGCCGAACTCGGCGCCGATGCTGGGCAAGGCGATGTTGAGCGCCGATCCCATAAAGGGCGTCAGGAAGGAAGAGGTCGTGGTGATGAGCAGAATGAGACGCCGGTCCGCGGCGGGCGGAGGCGCGGAAATCGAATTCATCCGGCGGAGTATATCTCAGCCCCAGGGGCAAAGCAAACGAGGAGGAGGCGATTCTGACCCTGAGATCTTCCTGAGCAGGACAGCCGGAGGTCGGTTCCTGACACGATTGAAATCCCCGCTCGCGGCGCAGGCCCGTGCGGGGTGAAGGAAACGGATTATCCCCCGGACGGCTTGAGGCCTGAACGGTGGAGGATCTCGACGGCGTGCTTTCCGGAGAGCAGACAGGGGACGACTCCGCTGCCCGCCACCCACTGGCCGGCCAGGGCGAAATCCGAAACGCCTTTGAGCGTCCGGCGCAACGGCGTCTTGAAAAAGCGCGGCGTGGGCATCCAAGCCATGGACGCGCCGCGGTGGTTGCGCGTGATCCTTCGGACCGTGGCCGGGGTGACCACATCCGCGAGCTCGACCTGGCCGGAGATTCCGGGATAGTGCTTCTCCAGACGCTTGAGAATCTCTTCGGCGGCGCGCTTTTTCTCGCTTTCATAACCGGAGGGGTCCCCGTCCCTCAACCGCTGCCAGGAATCGAAATCCGCTTCCGCCCAGGCCTGGAGAACGCACCGCCCCTTGGGCGCGAAGGCCGGGCTGTAGTTGAAAATCCTGAGCGACAGATCCTGGACTTTGGAGCCGTTGAAGGAGATCGGGTGCATCAATGAAATCGTGGTCAGGGGGACTTCGTCGGCCAATTCCCTCCTCAGGCCGAAAGACACCGTCAGGCCGGCCGGAGCGAGCTTCCAGCTTGAGTACCGCTCGACCGCGGCTTTGTCGAGGTACCGTCCCCCGAGCAGGCGGAAAAGCGTTTCCCGGCCGTCGGCCGCGGAGATGACGGCGCCCGATCGCAGAATGCGGCCGTCCTCGAGCCGGACGCCGCTCGCCCGGCCGTTTTCGACCAGGATGCTCTCTACGGGCGCGTTGTAGGCCACGTCCCCTCCGAGCTCAAGGAATCGCTTTTCGATCGACCGGACGAAATCCAGGCTGCCGTTCTTGAGATAGCCCAGACCTCCGTCGGCCAGGAGAGCCAGAAGAAAGCAGACGAACCATACGGGCACGTCGGGAAGAAACAGGTTGGCCAGAAACCGGCTCAACCAGGGATCGAAGCAGGCGCGGGCGAAATCGGACATCGAACGGCCGTATGCTCCGGAGAACGAACGCCAGGCGCGGCGCATCGCCCACATCTCCCCCAGCCTTGCGAGGGGCGGCGACAGTTCAGGCGGAAGATAGAGCGCCACGCGGCTCAAGTCCAGACGCCGGAGCCGGCGGGCGCCCTCGATGATCAGATTGATGAGATCGAGATCTTCGCCGGCATATCCCTTGAGATCCCGCGCCAGACGGTCCAGGTCGCGGGTCACATCCACGCGGCGGCCCTTGTTCTCGTCCACGTAACGGCCGTAAATCCGCATCTCCGCGACGCGATCGCCCATGTCTCCGCCCAGCAGCTCCCGGAAGAGAACGGAGGAGGCATCCTGCGGCCGATGGCCCATGAAGAAATGGATGCCGCCGTCGATGAGATACTCGCCCCGTTTCCAACAGGACGCGACGCCTCCCGGTCCGCTGTACTGCTCCACGATCAGGCAGGGATATCCTCCCAGCCTGGCGTAAACGCCGGCCGAAAGACCGGACAGGCCGGCGCCGATGACGATAATTCTCCGTTCCGTCAACAAAAGACCTTTTTTGTTTTTCCCTTTTGCTCTATAGAGAGAAACGTATTCTACAGAAAATGACGGCCGAAATCAACCTACCCGGAAATTGAGCCCTTCTGACGGAATCGGCCTACAAGACTTCGGCGTTGAATGTGTCCCCCTGGCCGACATCGCCGGATCGATATCCCTTAAGGAACCAGTTCATGCGCTGTTCGGAGGTCCCGTGGGTGAACGAGTCAGGCACGACGGCTCCACGGGTCATCCTCTGGATGCGGTCATCGCCCACGGCGGCCGCGGCGTTCACGGCCTCCTCGACGTCCCCTTCCTCGAGGATGCCTTTCAGGCGCTGGGCATGGTGCGCCCAGACCCCCGCAAGAAAATCCGCCTGAAGTTCCATGCAGATTGAAAGACGGTTGGCCTCCCGCTCCCCGAGCTGCGGCTTCATGGAGTTCACCTGGTCGATGATGCCCAGGAGGTTCTGGACGTGATGTCCGACCTCGTGGGCAATGACATAGGCCATGGCGAAATCCCCCGAAGCGCCGAGCTGCGACTGAAGCTGCCGGAAGAATCCGAGATCGATATAGACTTTCTCGTCGGCGGGGCAATAGAAAGGGCCTGAGGCGCCGGAGGCGTAACCGCACGTCGAGGCCGTTTGGTCGGTGAACAGAACCAGGCTCGGCTCCCGGTATGTCTTTCCCGCCTGGCGGAAGAGCGCGTTCCAGACATCCTCGGTATCGGCCAGGACAACGGAAACGAAGTCGCCCATCTCCCGATCTTCGGCGGAAAGGGTGCCCGAAGAGAGAGGCGATTCGATCCCCGTCACCGGGACATTCTGAAGAACATCATCCGGATTTCCTCCCAACAAGAGGATAATCGCGGCGACGATGACGGCGCCGATGCCTCCTCCGACGGCCAGGCCGCGCCCTCCGATGCCGCGTCGGTCCTCAACGTTCGCGCTCCGGCGTCTCCCCTTCCACAGCATGATCTTTTCTCCTTGAAAAGCCGTTCCTCCTCCGGCCGCTCTGCGCGGCGGACGATTTCCACTTTAGCAGTTTTCCCCGAAGGCATCAACCGCCGGAGGTCGGTTCAAGGGCGGCCGCGGCGGGCGCATTGACATTAACGAGAGATTCTGCTAATAACCCCAGTGTCGAAAGGAGGAACACATGGTCGCTATCACCAAAAGAGACGTTCTCGTCGTCTATCTCCTGGGCATCGTCACGCTGGGCATTTACTTCATCGTTTGGATGGTCAAGACCAAGACCGAGATGAACAGCCTCGGCGCCCAGATCCCGACCGCCTGGCTGATCATCGTCCCCATCGCCAACATTTACTGGCTGTACAAATACGCCGAAGCGTTCTCTCTTTACGTCAAGAAAGACAACAACACCGTTATGTGGTTTTTGCTGTTCTGGTTCATCGGCGTCATTATGCCGGCCATCGTCCAGTCCGAACTCAACAAACTGGCAGGCTGAACGCCGCGCCGGCTTCCTTCGGGGAGAGAATTTCCGGCCGGGCGTTTCCCTTTAAAAAATCTCGATCTCACGCGAATCAAAGGCGGTGTTCTGTTCCTCGAGCGCTTCCAGGTATGACAGGATCGCCCCCCTGATGTTTTCCAGGGCTTCGCCCTCGGTCCGGCCGAAAGAACGGCAGCCGGGGAGCGCCGGGACCCAGACGGCGTAGCCGTTCCCGGTGTCGATCAATCGGACCCTGTATCTCACGGATGCTCCCTGTTCGATCGCGCCGAAGGGACGGAAGACGCCGATCGCGGCTCCGGCGGGCCAAACACGTCCTCGGGCCCGTCGGACCGGGAAAGAACCCTCTGATCGGTCTCTCGCGCCCGAGAGAGGCGCGCGCCCGCCGACCGCTTCATAATAGAGACGACGGCGACGGGTTTCTTTTCTCGCTCAGTCGATGATGTTCGAAGGCTTGACCTTGACGAGGACGACGGCATGAGAGGGGACGTCGGCGGCGAATCCGCTCAGAAAACGCCCCACATCCCTTTTTCTCCACAGATCGCGCACGAAGCAGGTCGAAGTTTCCACCCCGAGTTCGGGCCAGGAAACGGAGATGCGCTCTTTGACCTGTCCGCGGTTGAAAAGAGCTACGGCCAAGGCGCCGTCGGCCAGGGGCTTGGCCCAGACCTCCAGGCCGCCCTCCTTCCGGATCCTCCGTCCCTGCACTCCCAATGCGTCCTGGTTGACGGCGATGACATCGGAGTTGGTCAGGATAAACGTTGTCTCGCGCGACATCGTCCGCAGGTCGTTTCCGGCCATGAGGGGGGCGGCCAGGAGACACCACAGGCTGAAATGGGCCCGGTATTCGTCCGCGGTCATGCCTCCGTTTCCCACCTCGAGCATATCGGGGTCGTTCCAGCCTCCCGGCCCGGCATAGTCCTCGAGGCCGACCTGGAGATCGAGGATCTTGACGACGCTCTCCCAGTTGTCCTTGATGTCTCCTGTCGTCCGCCACAGATGCCCCACGCCCCGGGCCCACAGCCAAGGCTTGCTCCGTCCCCATTCGCAGATGCTGAAAACGACGGGGCGGCCGGCGGCCTCGAGAGCGGCGCGCATCTTCCGGTAAGCCGGCTCCGCCTGCAGGCCTTCGGTATGGCACCAGTCGTACTTCAGATAGTCCACGCCCCAGGCGGCATATCGGCGGGCATCCGGCTCTTCGAATCCCCTGCTCCCCGGACGCCCCTCGCAGGTCTTGTCGCCTGCGCAGGAGTAAAGCCCGAACTTCAATCCCAGGGAATGCACGTAATCGGCCAGGGCCTTGATGCCTGAGGGAAAGCGTTCCGGGTCGGCGACGATGTTGCCTTCGGCGTCTCGGGCGGTCTGCCAGCAGTCGTCGATGACCACGTACTCGTAGCCGGCGGCGGCCATGCCGCTTCGGACCATGGCCTCGGCCATGCTCCGCACCAGCTGTTCATCCACGGCGCAGCCGAACCTGTTCCAGGAATTCCAGCCCATGGGCGGCTTGAGGGCCAGAGCGTCGAAATCGTTCAACTTCACATGCCTCCGCATTTCCTTGTCCCGGCAGGAAGAGGACACGAGGGCCGTTCCCGCCCCAACAGCCATCCAAGCCAGAATCACTCCCCCGGCCGCAAAAACCCGCATCGCCGTCCGGCGCCGACATTCCTTCGCCATGGCGTTTCTCCTCACTCTTTCCATTTTCGCATTGATTCGCGGTGGGAATCCAGTCTCCCGGTTTTGGAGCGGAACCCCTCAACCCGAAGAGCGTTTTCCACCGGGAGCGGACACGACGCCCTCCGGCTGCGGCCTCGTCCGTCTCCAAGCGGCGGCCAACGCCAGGGCGAAGGCCTTCCTCAGCCGGTTGACGGCTTCCACGTTCGGCGTCCGGTCGGGATTCTTGTAGAGGCGCTCGTTGGTCTCCTGAATGATCGCCGGAACCCTCGTTCCCCTTCGGCCGGCGGCGTTCACGGAATGAGCGGCGGCGACATGACCGTAGACGTCGTGATAATCCGAGGCGTTGACCGTGATCCGGACATCAGGCAAGCGCTTGCGGAGCTCATCGGCGTAGGCTTCGGCGTATGCCGGAGGGGAGAACCGAATCGGTCCGTCGTCCAGAGCGGAATGCTGGAAATTCATGATGTCGATCTGATCGTCCTTCATCCCGCGCGCCGACACCGTGGAATGGCCGTCCAGGAGACATTCCGCTCCGGAGGCGATTTGGTCTTCAATCGAGCGGTGAAAGCTGCGGAGGTATTTTTCGACCAGCCGGAGGCGGAGGTCGCGGCCGGGCTCCCGCCCGACCCGGTATACGGGACGGCCGTGAACGTCGCGCAGGGGGACGCAGTCGTCCACCCGGTCCGGACGACGGTTGGCTTCCAGGATCAAGCTGCAGTAGGGAAAGACCAGGTGGCGGTTCCCCAGGAGGTCGCGGAAATCGTAAAGCCAGTTCGTATACCAGTCCACATTCCGCGCCAGCTCGGGAAACTGATCCGAGAGGCTGTCCAGGGAAATCTCAGCCGGGATGACGATTCCGCTGTGGGGAATGACGACCAACAGCTCTTTCATGAGCGGGGGGGCCGTGTCGGGCATGGCGGGTCACCTCAACCGAAAGGCGATCTCCAGGGACGGAGACAGGGTCACGAGACCGCCGATGGGAACGGCCGGCAGGCCGGCGGTGATGTTGTGGCCGAAGGTCCGGAGGAGCATGATCGGCAGGGCCGCTTGACGGTCGCGACGTTTCTTCAGGACGCCGGACAGATAGGCCAGGAGGAAGGACACGGCCTTGTCCTGAAACTCTCTTCCCTGAGGAGCGCTCAAGTCCTCGGCCAGTGACCCGATCACCAGCCCCTTGATGCTTCGAAAAACCCGGTGGCGTCTCAGCGCCGCCACCAGGCGGTGCAAATCCTCAAGATCGATGCCGATGTCTTCGATAAAAAGGACAAGTTCCCGCCAACAGAGACGCGGCGGCTTTTCCCGATTCAGAAAGTTGACGAACGTGGTGAGATTCCCGCCGATGGGAATCCCGCTCACGGCTTCGTCCGGAGGATCGGACAGCCAGGCGGAGCCGCGGTAGCCGATCTCCTCCCCCTTGATCAAGGAAAGAAGACTCCCCATATTTCCCTCGTTCAGGCGGAGGGAGGGAAAAAGGATTCCCGGAACGCCGCACCGGGAATAGACCTCGTTGAGAAGGAAGGTGAAATCAGAAAACCCGATGAATAAGGGTTTTCTCTTCCTGATGACGCGGTAATCCGTCCGGTCGAGCATCGGGACAAGGTCTTCGGCGCCCGTCCCTCCGGCGACGGACACAATGACGTCTCCTTCTCTGACGGCCGCCTTGAATTCCCCGGCTCTCTCCCCGATCGGAGCGGTCACATGGCCGATGATCCTGTCGCTTGTGAAAAGATAAGGACTCAGATTGACCCTGTTCGTTTCCAATGCCCCGCTGATTAAACCGACGGCATCCCGGAGGCGGGGGCGATCATCCTCGCCTAATTGCGTGGAAGGCGCCATGAAAAAAAGGCTTTTTCCGGTTCTGTCCTCTTTATTGGACATGGGGTGACATCCATGCGAATTGAGACTCTTATATATTTGGCCGGCGCTGAATTGTCAACCGCCAACGACTTCCCGATCGGCTTCAGGCATCACCCTCCATTCTTCTCTTCCCGGAATCCGCTCAGAAGCCGAATCCGCTTCTCCCCCTGGAGGGAAGGAAAGCCCGGCGCCCGATGCCCTTCCGATTTACCGCCGGGGGAATTTCGCCAGGAAATCTCCGACCGCGTCCTTATGAACCAGGAACATCAGGCCTTTGAGACGGAGATAATCCCCGCGGTAGAAGAAATACCCCTTGTGTGTCCCCTCATAGGCGTTTTTCCAGGAATCCTTGATCAGATACCAATCCCCGGATTTCGCGCGCTTGAATCCCACGCAGTGGACGGCGTGATCGTCCGTCGAGGTTCCGTTCGAAAAACGGAACTCCCGGCTCGACTGGCTGATCCATTCCCCGGGGATATCGAAACCGGGAACGACGGCGGCGTCGTTTTCCCCGCTGTAGCCGGGCTCCGAGAAATCAACGGCCAGAGCGGCCGTGAATCCCCGGCTCAGGGCGCCTTGAAGCGCGGCGGTGAATTCCTCAAGCGGGAGGTTGTGGTAATCGGCGCTGCGCCACCAGTTGTCCGGCACCCGAAATTCACCCCGGCTGTAAAACGGGAGATGCCGGAAGCTGAGGAAAGAAACGTAGTCGTCGGGCCGGAGACCGAGCGCATCCAAATATTCCCGGGGGGTGAGGGTCCGCCCCTCGACGACGATCGTCTCGGGCGGCCTTCCCATATGCCTGTCGAGGAGTCCCCGGACTCCGGAGAGGACACGCTCCTCATCCCAGTCCCCTTCGGCTTCCGCCGCGGCCAAAAAATTCTTAAATTCCCTGAAAAGAGGACCGTGGTCGTGGACCGTCGCTCCCGGGAGAAGTCCGGTATAGTCTTCCGCCCGGACGAGACCGTATTGCTTGATGCGCGCCAGGGCGGAGTTCGGCTCGCTTCCCTGGCCCAGGAACGAATTCCCCTTTTCCGTTATGAAACGGCGCGCCTTTTCCACATACTCCCAGTAGGCGGTGTGCATTTCGGAAAGCTTGACCGCCGATCGGCCCATCCGCGCCAGCTCCGATTCGAGAAGCGACGTCGCGGCGAACGCCCAGCACGTCCCCGTGTCTCCCTGCCTGACGGGCGGCAGGTGGAACGCGGCCGCAAAGTCCGCCGGTCCGGCCGGCTTCTCGATCCCAGAAAAATCCATGGCCAGCCGTGGCCCCGGGCCGTTGCGGCCCTCGTTCGAAACGATCAACGATTCGTCACCGGATGCCGGACCGCCGTCGCGACAGGACGGCCCGAACGCAAGGCAGAGCGTTAGGGCCGACAGCCAGAAACCTCGGAAATGCCGGAATCTCATAGGTTCTCCTCCCTTCATGGAGGGATCGTTCCCCGCCGACAGGCATTTTATCGGAACGCGACAGCCGGCTCAAACGCGGACGGGAAAGAGCGGCCCGAGGCTTAGGAGGCCGGAAGAAATCCGCCTCCCCGGGGCCCCTGACCGGCGGGATTTTTTCTGAGGCGGAAAAGCGAGACAAAAAGAAGCGCGGCGTACCTGACCAGGGCGATCGCGAGTCCGAAGGGAGAAGCACGGGGGATTTCCCGTTTCGAAAGGGCTAAGGCGTAAAGATATGCGGTCAGCGGAAACCAGGCGAACACCGCCGGGGGGCACGTGCGGAATCGCGTGGCCAGCAGGACCGCTCCCGAAAGAAGTGCGGCCGCCAGCGCCCAGGGAAGGCCGGCCATCTGCCAGATGCGGACGGACCTGGCCAGACGCCAGGCTTTGGAGCGCATCTTTCCCTTCGAAGTCCGGAGAAGCTCGGCCAGATAGCAGGAACCGCGTCTTCGTCGAAAATCCAGAAACTCCTCCTTCGTGCCGGGGACACGGAGCTCCACGGCCCGCGCTTTCCGCGCCAGAACGGCCTTCATCCCCTTCGCTCCGGCCATGGCGCCGAGCCGGATGTCTTCGGCCCGGGCTTCGGCGTCCAGAGTAAGAAACGAAGTCCGCTTCAGGGCGTAGCACACCCCCGAGAGCCCGGAGCAGGACAGGACTTCCCCCTCCAGCCACCACAGGCGGTTGAGGAACATCCAATGAATCCGCTCCTCGAGGAGAGAAGTATCGGGCGTCACCACCGCCGCCGCCAAAGAAACGGCCCTGCCGCCCGCGATTTCCGCGACGAGCTCCCGGACGCAGGAAGGATCGAGACGGCTGTCGGCGTCGGTGAAAACCACGATGTCCTCCGTGAGACGCTCAAGGACGGAACGGACCTGATCCGCTTTGCCGCGGGCATGGGGCAGAGGAACGAGCTGCAGGCGCTCTCCGCTCCCGGCCTCTTTGAGGACGATCTCCGCCGTTCGGTCGCTTGAGCCGCCGTCAACGACCACGAGGCGTATTTTGTCGGCCGGATAGTCGCATCGGCGCAGATCCTCGAGCTTGGCCGGAATCTTCTCCTCTTCGTTAAGCGTGGGGACGACAACGGCGATGGCGGGCCAGACCGCGGGCTCGCGCTCCGGCCGGCGCCGGAACAGCCGAATCCCTTCCAGGAAAAACAGGTAGCCAAGAGAGGACAGCCACGCCAGGGCCGATGCGGCCAGAAAAACCGCCAGCCAGACGACGATCATGGACATCCGATTCCGGGGATTTGACCCCGTCGCCTAAAATCAGGATAATGGAGTCCTGATGGAGACGACACGTGATCCTTTCCTTGTTCATTAAGCTCACCCGCAGCCCGGCCTGGGCCAAGAAGACGTGGAATTTTTGGTACAATTTCGCTCACCTTGTGGACGGCCGGGCGGGCAACCTGAATTTCATGAACTGGGGTTACGCCCCTAAAGACACTGCGGGGAAGATCCTCCCCCTCGACCCCCGCGATGAGAACGACCGCTTCCCTCTGCAGATGTATTACCACACCATCGGCCGCCGCGCCCTGGCGGGGCTCGATGTCTTGGAAGTCGGCTGCGGGCGGGGCGGCGGAGCGAGAAGCCTGATGAAATACGCGTCTCCCCGTTCCCTGACGGGCATCGACCTGTCCGCCAGGGCTATCGCGCTCAACAACAAATCCAACGCCGACCGCGCTCTTTCCTTCCGCGTCGGCGACGCCGAAAACATCCCCTTTCCCGACGGGTCCTTCGACGCCGTGGTCAACGTCGAGTCGTCCCATTGCTACCCCAACATCAAAGCCTTCTTCTCCGAGGTTTTCCGGGTCTTGAAGTCCGGTGGAAAATTTTTCTACGCCGATTTCCGGATCATCGAAAAAATGCGCTCCTGGATCGAAGCGATCGAAAGTTCCGGATTCGTGATCCAGGAAAAGGAAGACATCACCGCCGATGTCCTGCGCTCCCTGAACAGGGACAGCCTGAAGAAAGAGCGCCTCATTCGAAAGCGGGTCCCGTTCTTTCTGAGGGGCTATTTCCGGAGGTTCGCCTGCACGTCGGACACGGAGTTCTACATGTCCTTCGTCAACGGCCGGCGGTTCTATCACCGTTATCTTCTCGTCAAACCGTGAGCGCCGTCGCGGAGGCCCGCGGAGCGGCTCCCGCGCGCCCCGTCCTCTGGGCGCGGCCGGTCTCTCATTTCACCTCAAGAAGAACGCTTTCCGAATGGCTGTTGAACTCGGGCGCGTACATGCATTCGACAAAGGCCAGGCCGTTCTCGTACGTGCCGCGGTGAACGACCCTCTGGGAATACTCGAAAACGTACGTCCCCTTGGGAAGAACGTCGATGAAGAAATGGGTGGCCGCATCCTTGGTGGATTCGTAATACCACAACCCGTCCTGATGCTTGTAGCGGGACAGGACATTGACCGGTTCGATCCCGCTCCCGCGGTGGTCCTTCATGTGGACGTATTCCAGGTCGCGATCGGAGCGAAGCTCGATGCGCACGACGAGCGTGTCCCCGACCTCAAGCGCGCCCGGGACGGGCTCGATGACCGGGCCTTTCTTCGTCAGGCGCCTGACGAAAACCTGCTTTTTGAGCCGGAGGGGATTCTGGACGTGGGGCGTCACCGCCCCGATGTCCTCGAAATACTGCCAATGCAGACCGCCCCAGGCGATGCCCGGGTCCGTCTTGTCCAGGGTCACTTCGGCCATGGCGGGTCGAACATCCGGACCGGCGAAGCGCTTTTGGTAGAAACCCGTTCCGGCCTCGACGGTTTCCGGTTCGACCTTCAGGCCGCCCAGACGAATTTCGACCAGGGCGTCGGAGGACAGGAGGCTTTCCCCGCGAAGAAGCAGGGCATAGACGGCATCGGCCGTGGCCTTGGTCGTCTTCCAGGCCTGCGTCTGCTTCTGTTTGAGCAGCCAGACCTTGCATTCCTCCACCGCCGGGGCGTCGTTCATAACCTCGTCGAACGCCTCGATCATCAGCGCCTGGGTCTCAATGGGCGCCTCGTACCACCACCAGGCGCTCTCCCCCTCGCTCCAGGAACGGCCCATTTCCTCGTCCGTCCGGCTGCGCTCTTTGATCGACCTCATGATTTTTCCCGCCTCCTCGGGAAAACCGAAGCGCTTCAGACCCAGGGCAAGGTGTCCCTGGCTTTGTCGGGAGCCGAGCTTCAGCCAATGCGTTTTCGCCTGTTCCAGAAAATAGGCGACCGCCTCCCGAGTTTTGGGGGGGACGGGTTTGTCCTTCAGGAAGAAGCTGCGGCCGTAGAGGTAGAGCGCCGTTGTCGGGTCGATATTGACATCCTCCAGAGCCTTGCGCCGCACGAGATCCCGGTAGCGTTCCTCCATCCACTCATCGACGCCGTCCAAGGCGGCGAGGGCCAGGTCGAGGGGCGCCGATGCGACTCCCATGTTTCTCAGGCGGCCGAAACCGGTGATGATGTACAGGCTGATGTAGCGGTTCGACCGTCCTCCCGGGAACCAGGGCCAGGAGCCTTCTTCCATCATGTCGGCGAGTTTTCCATAGGCGGATTTGATCTCCGAATCCAGCCGGTTCGCGTCGAACAGCATCCCGACGCGGCGACGGGCCTCGCTCTCTGACCGGGCCTCGAGCACCCAGGGCGTCTCGCGAAGAAGGACGCCCTTCAAGTCTTCGTTCTTTTCCAGGTTCGAGTCCAGAGCCTCGGTCCCTTTCCAGAGGTCGAACACCCGGCGGATCTTCGGGTCGGAGAGGGCGATGTGCCGCGCCAGGCTGTTGGCGTACAGACGGTTGAAAACCTGCTCCGAGCACTCGTAGGGAAATTCCATGAGATACGGCAGCGCCTGAACGGCGTACCAGGCGGGATGGGAGGCCATCTGCACGGTCAGGCTGTGGTGGGCGAGCGTCGTGGACTCGGCCGAGCGGGCCAGCTTGTCGAAGACGAACGTTTTCCGTCCGCGGCCGCTGATCCAGAGAGGAAGGGATTCCCGGACGAAAAGCCTGCGGCTGAGAACCGGAAGCCAGCCTTCCTCCCCGTCCGAATGCCTGTCCGTCGCGGCGACGGCTTTAAAGGCCGCGACCTGGAGGCCGTCCGGAACCCGGATCGCCCAGGCGAGAGTGCGCGACTGCTGCGGGGGAACGGCGAATTCCTTCCGCGCCTCCAGGTTGCCCAGCTCCGCGTCGAGAGGTTTTTCCGAAACCGGGTCGCTGAAATTGAGCGCCGCCCCTCCCCGGATTTCCTCGGCGGTCATGTTCGTGACCTTGACGGTGAATTCCAGAGCGTCCCCCTCGCGCAAAAACCGCGGCGGATTAGGCTGGACCATGAGATCTTTCTGAGTGACGGTCCTCCCCTCCAGGGAGCCGCTGGCCAGATCCCGCGTATGCGCCAGGCCGAGAAAGCGCCATTCGGTCAGCGCCTCGGGCATGGTGAATTCCAGGGAGACCGTTCCTTCCTTGTCGGTCAGGAGATGCGGGAAGAAAAAGGCCGTTTCGTCGAGGTTGCGACGGGTCGGGACCTGCGTCAGATCCGGAGCGGGAGGGACTTCGGTCGCGAGTTCAGGCTCCTCGGCTTCCGCCTCCGTCGCCTCAGCCGCCACCATCTTTTCCTCGGCAAGCATTTCCCTTGTGGCGGAAAGAGGGGCCGGGGCCTTCACCGCGAATCCCGCATCGTAGTACTCGAAACCGAACAGATCCCTGCCGACCGCCTCCGGAAACGCGGGATATGTCGGCCGGACCTCCGGAGGGATGTCGTTCACTCCCCGGCCGTAAGAGGAAAAGGAAAGCGCTCGATTGGAGTACAGGGAGTGAACGAAGGTCAGGTCGCGGGCGAAGATGCCGGCCAGGGAGGAAAAAGCATGCGGAAAGAACTGGTCGAGCGAAGCGTCGTACATCGCCGCCACCAGCTCCGCCGCTGCGGGAAGGGCCTGCGGCCCCAGGATTTCGAGCGCCCACCGCTCTTTCTGCCCGGGGAGAAGCTTGGAGCGAAAAGACGTCCATCGCAGGTCCAACGCTTTGTCCGACCAGGGGACAGACACCCTGTTCTCGCTCCGGTAGAAACGGTTCTCCTTGACCAGGGTGCAGACGACCGTGAATCCTCCCTTGAGCGAGGAATCCACGGGAACGCGCAGCCGCCCTTGAGTCTGTCCGCCGTCCGTCCAGAATCTCTGCAGGCGGCGGCCGTCCCGCAGGACTTCGATGAGCAGAGGCCCTTGATCATATCCCGTGGCCCAAAGCAGCTCGTAGGTCCGGCCGACTTCCGCCCGGTCGGAGCGGGAAACGACGTGGAAGGGAACGGGGACGCCGAAGCGACGTTCCGACGGCGCCAGGACGATGAAGAATCCGACAGCTTCCACTTTCGAACCGTACCGGTCCCGGGTCGTGAGCCGGGCCTGATAAGCGCCCGGCGGAAGGTCGAAGCTCAAAAAGGACGAAGCGTCTTCGTCATCGGCTGTCCGGAAATCCCTGCAGTCGACCAATGTGGCGGCGGGCCATTTCCGCCAGTCCGACGTCCCGGCGAATCCGGGCTCTCCGGCGTCCAGGGCTTCGCGCTCGCGGACGGCCACCTCGCCGATGAGGTCGGCGGGAACGGGCTTCTCCGGCCCCCGGAGGCTGAAAATCTCTACCCGTCCCTCGGCGGCGGCGGGCCGGCCGTTCAGGTTGGCGGTCGAAATTTTCACCTCCACCGGCCGGCCGGATTCCTGCCATTCCGCGATGTCCATCCCCGCCTGCAGGGAGACCGCCCCGATCCTTACCCGGCCCTGGGCGCTTCGCGTCTCGCCGGAGCCGTCCGTGACATCCACACGCACCATGTAATCGAAAACCGGCTGTGATTCGCGCGGAACGGACGGATCGGACCGGGCCCGGAACCGGATGAGAAATTTGCCTTCGTCGTCCGTGCGGACCGTCCCGTGGGCGATTTCCTGGCTTTTGCGCCACGTCCCGGCGCCGTGCCGGTAGAACCACCAATAGGGAACGTTCACCTCCCGGACAACGCGGAAGCGGACCAGGGCATCGTCGATCGGAGCGCCGGTGTAAGCCGCGGCCGCGCCGCCGGCCTCCACCTCGTCGTCCAACCGGAATTCCTTGTCCGGGATGTCGACCTGGACCTGAAACTTGGGCCTCTTGTATTCTTCGACCCGCACGACAGCCTGACCGTCGGGCTCCCGGCAAACGATCGTCATCTCTCCCGTCAGGCGGTCGGCGGGCGCGACGAACATCCCGCTGAAAGAACCGTAGTCGTTGGTCCTCAGCTCCAGATCGGAAACGGTTTCTCCGTTCACATCGCGGAGCCCGACCGTGACCGTCCGGCCGGGAAGCGTCCGATAGATGTTTTGGCCCTGGTCCAGGCTCAGGCAAATGCCCTTGAAATGAATGGTCTGGCCGGGACGGTAAAGGGCGCGGTCGGTGAACAGAACAGTCCGCTCCCCGACCTGGGGCTCTCGGCGGACGCCGTAGGGAATATTCGAGGAGGCGACGGCGTCTCCGTCCTTGTCCCGAACGACCACGAGAAATTGGGCATACCGGGCGGGCTTGATCAGTTCGAAATGACCGGCGTCGTCGCTTATGACCTGGCTTCGCTCCTCGTAGACCCGCCGGTTGTACTGCCAATCGCAAAGGGACACCTCGACGCCGGGCCGGGGCTCACCTCCGCCGCTGTTCACGACGGTGCCTGAAACGCTTTCTCTGTCGCGGGCGTTGAGAACGAGGCCCAAACGGCTCGCCCAGAAAGAAGCGGTTTCGATTTTGTTGCCGTCGAAAGAGAACTTCGGGTCGAGACCGGCCACCAGCTGGTAATATCCGGGGTCGAGCGCCGGGATCTCGATCACGGCCTCGCGCGTACGAAAATCTTCGGTCGGCGCAAGCTCGACCGTCCATTCCGCCGTCGGGGCCCGGGCGAGAAGGATTTTCAAGGCGTCTTCCGAAAGGCCGGAATAAGAAAGGCCCTCCCCACCACCCTCAAAAAGCTTCTCGAAATCACGCCGGACGACGCGCATGTTCAGGCGGGTGACGTTCCGGTAGCTCACGACGAGATGCGAGACGCGCCCGGGGAGAATCACCGACTCGGTTCGGAGCTCGAATTCCCTGGCCAGGATCCGGGCTTTGAGAACACGGCAATTTCGGCCGCCCACGGAATGCGGATAGGCCTTCTCGCCGCGAGAGGCGATGTCCAAGGCCGCAACCCGTTCGTCCCGGTCGAAAAGCTCCTTGGCCCGGAGGTGGCAGGCTTCGCCGAAAATCTCCGATCCGGGATGGCGTTCCGCCAGTTCCTTGAGCCGGAGCAGATAGAGTTCGGAAACGTTTTCGCCGACGGCAACGTTGCGGACCCATCGGAGCCGACCGAGATCGGCGTGAAGGAACGCGTCGGGACGGAGGTCGGAGCGATGAAATTCCAGGAGCGCCTGGAAAATGCAAAGCGCCTTGAGCTTCGGGGAATCGACGTCCGTCGTTTCCGGCCGGAAAGCCAGGAATGTATCGGCGGGAGACAGGGCCGCCGACTCGCTCAGGATCTCGAAGGCGTCTTCGGGTTTGGCGGCCGCCTGCTCGGCGGAGGTGTAGAACTCCAGGCCTTCCCAGGCGGCAAAATCGAAGAGCGTCGGCCGGAGAGCCGGGGGCTGGTTTCCAGGCTGGAAAAAGTCGGCGAATTCGGAAAGCTGTTTCGATTTGAGATAGGCGTCCGCCTCGAGAACATCGTCATACAGCGAGGCGATCTCCCGGAAAAGACGAGGGAGATCCCAGGCGGTGAAATCTTCTTCGTCAAGGCCTTCGGTCGCCGAACGCTGCAGAAAACGCCATCGGTTGCGCTGGAAATAATGCCAGTACCACCGGGCCAAAACGAGCTTCATGACGGGCAGGAGATCCGCCGGCAGAAGGGCCATCTCCTTTTTCAAGCGCACAATGCGCTCTTCCGGCCGGTTGCCTTCAACCACGGACTCCATCGCCAATTTTTGGATCAGAGCCGTGAGCGCCATCCCCTTCTCCCCGATTTTGAGCGCCAGGCCCGTGATCTCCTTGAAATGCCCCGCGGCGGTCTGCGGCAATCCGTCTTTCCGGGCCTGTTCGGCCTTCTCCCACAGCTCCTGGATCTGAGCCCGCGTTTCTTTGTCCTGTCGGCTCTGTTTCATCGTTACCCCTAGAATGGAGATCACGCTCACGGCCACGAGACCCAAGATGACCATCCGGAAGATCTTCATGTCCCGCCTCCCTCACAAAATTTGATTTTACCATACTTTCGGGGCCGGCGGGATTTCCTGCTCGCCCGTTGTGACAGCCGAGCCAAAACGTCCCCTTCGGGGAGACGGGCAACAATCCGCAAGCGATTCCGCCTCGTGACTGAGAAAATACCGGAAACGCCTTCGTCCCCCTTCATGGCGAACGAATTCAAGGAGGTGCATCATGAAAATGTTTCGGTCGAAAAGGAGAGACATGGTCCTGAAAGCGGCCGCGGCCTTGATGCTGGCCGTGCTGGGGATGGCCTTCCTCGCTCCTAGCGCCGAGGCGGGCGCGTGCGAGACGGCCCTTCTCAGCTGCCTGGGGGACGCCGCCGGGCTGACCGGAGAGGGAGGCCCGTTCTGGGGCCTGGCCTATGCCGCTTTTTGTTTCGAAGGCTACGCCTTCTGCAGGGAATTCCTTCTGGACTGACGAAAGAACGAAAAAAAGGAGAAAAATGCATGCTGAAAAAATTCTCACCGGCCCTCAAACTCGCGGCCGGTTCATTCCTTCTGGCGGCGGTTTTGCTCATCCTGGGCGGCGTTTCCGGCCTGCAAGCCGAAGAAGTGGACTGCGGCGAAGCCCTCAACCGGTGCCTCAAAGAACAGCCTTTGTGGGAAAAAATCATAAACGCCGACTATTGCTTTATCGGCTTTCTCTTCTGCCTGCTCTACATGCAGTAAGCGCAGAGGGACCCATGAGCGCTTCTTCACCGACCCCTTTCAAGATCCGAACGGCTCTGAGGGCGGGGCGCATGCGCCCCGCCCTCTTCGCCGCGGCGGCGGTTTGTGTTCTCGGTCTTTTCGCGGCCAAGACGGCGGCCGAGCCCAAAAAGACAATCCGTCTCGAGGAGGTGCTGTCCGTCGGCGGCCGGGAAAGCGACCTCCTGTCCATGTGGGTCGGCGTCGCCGCCGACGGGACGGGGTGTCTGTACGTTACGGACGCTCTGGAGGCCTCCCTCAAAAAATTCGGCCCGGACGGATGTTTGATGAAAACCGCGGCCTGGATGCTGAGCGGCAAGGGAGCGTTCGGGGTGCGCCGCTACCCCGTGGATGTTTCGGGCGGCAGTGTTTTCGTCGTGGTCTCGGACCCTTTCCGGTCCTCGATCAAGGAGTTCGACGCCGGGCTGAATTTTAAAGCCTCGATCCCCCTGCCGTGCCCGGCCGACGACCTTCAGGCGTTTCCCGACGGCCGCCTGGCCTACTCCACGGTCTCGCTGAGGAAAGAGGACGCGGGAACGATCCGGGTTATTGACCGATCGGGACGTCTGAAACGCATTTTCTCCTGCCGCCGCAGGGACGATCCTCCCGCCATGTCTCCGATCGATTTCCGTTTCGGCGCCGACGGCTCGCTCTACGTGGTCTTCAACTACCTGGACCGCCTCCTCAAACTCGATGCGCGGGGGCGCCTCCTGTGGGCCAAAAGCCTTCTGGGAGTCTCCGAGATCAGGACGAAGAAGATCCTCTTTCATACCGTTCCGGAAACGCCGACGTTTAAGGACATTGCCGTTGACGGGCAGGGCCGCCTGTTCGTTCTGGGCGGAGGGTATTCCCGACACCGGAGCCGCGACGTCTATGTGCTCGACTCCGACGGCCGCTTGCTTGACACCCTGATCCTTCCCCAGCCCAGCCACTGCCTCATGATCGACGGCCGGGGCTGTCTCTATGCCCGGGCCGACCAGGGCATGACGCTCAAAAAATACAGGATCATGGGACCCGAGTCCGATGATGAGCGCCGTTAGTCGGGTGATCGCGATCGCCGTTCTCTCGGCCTTGGCTTTTCTGTTTTCCGCGGCCCGGCCGTCGGCGAGCCTCTCTTTGGACGCGCCGGCTTGCGGGCGGCAGGCGATTGTGGTCTTGGCGGCCGACCCGAGTCTTTATTTCTGCCCTTTGTGCGGCGAACGGTTCCTCGCCGATTTCCGCCGCTTCGCCGCACGCTACGGCCGGGAAAATGTTTGGGTGGTCGTTTCTTCGCGTCCCGGCGACGACGCCGACGGCGCGCCTCCGGAAGCTGCGGCCAAAAGATTGCGGATGTTCCTCAAGTCCAAAGGATGCCCCGCGCCCGTCCTTGTGGACACAAGCGGTCTCTTCCTGGCGGCGGGAATCGGGACGGCGAATCCCGGTCTCGTGCTCGATGCGGTCTCGGGATCGGTGGAAAAAATCCCGCCCCGGAGCTCCAAACAGACGGAAAAAAGGCCATGAACGCCGCGGGACCGGCTCCTTATCTCTTTGCCTTTCTCCCCGTTTTCGCGCTGGCCGCGTCGAACATGGCGGCGTTCAGGCGTCTCAAGGCCAAAGCAGGGACGGCACACGCCTGCTGGTCCGGGATATTTCATCTCGGTTTCGTCGAGAATCTCCTTGTTCTGGGACTGCTGCTGGCCGTGGCCGCCTGGGGCCTGGCTCTCATCGCCCTCAAACCCGAAAGTCCGGAGGGATATCGCAGGCTTTTGCTCCTGGCCTTCGGATTGTCTCTGGCTCCCCGGCGGAACGCGGTCATCGGCAACCGAGGCATTGTCTACCGGATGCGCTATGTCCCCTGGTCGAGCATCCGGAATATGTCTTATTCCACGAAAAAATCCCGGGTCAAGCTCCGCCTCCTCTATGAGACCTCGCCCGGATCGGACACCTTCGAGGCGATGATCATCCCCCTTCCCCGGGACATCGACCTCAATCGGCCTCTCGGCCCGATCTGAACGCCGCCGTCGGATACGGCGGAAGGAAAAAAACGCCCT
The DNA here is from genome assembly GCA_016933515.1 of Candidatus Aminicenantota bacterium. Taxonomy (GTDB): domain Bacteria; phylum Acidobacteriota; class Aminicenantia; order Aminicenantales; family JAFGAV01; genus JAFGAV01. Next base: position 30,311 of record JAFGAV010000025.1, on the reverse strand, counting down.
GGGGGATGATGAAATGAAAATAAGGGATTATGTGGCGGAGAGGGTGGGATTCGAACCCACGGTCCCGGCTTTAACCAGGACAAGCGCTTAGCAGGCGCTCCTGATCGACCACTCCAGCACCTCTCCGCGCCCGAAACGGCGGGAGGCATTGTAGCATGTTTGCCGGGGGATGGGAATTCCGCCTCTGTCGCGCCGTTTCCAATGAGCGCTATGGCGGAGGGAGAGGGATTCGAACCCCCGTTCCGGTCGCCCGGAAAGCGGTTTTCAAGACCGCCGCCTTCAACCACTCGGCCATCCCTCCGACCTTTCCGAAAACGCCTTCCTGTTCCCCCCCTTAATTCCCTAAGGGGGGCTGGGGGGATTAATACTATTAAAATATAAAAAGGCGTTTTCGGCAATCAACGCCTTCCTGTTCCCCCCTTAGGATCCGATCTTCTCCAATCCGTCCATGTAGGGCCGCAGCGCGGCGGGAATGCGGACGGTGCCGTTCTTCTGCTGGCCGCATTCGAGCAGCGCGGCCACGGTGCGGCCTACGGCCACTCCCGAGCCGTTCAGGGTGTGGACGTGTTCCGGCTTGGACTTCGGAGCCCTCCGGAAGCGGATGTTCGCCCGGCGCGCCTGGAAATCCGTGCAGTTGGAGCACGAGGAGATCTCCACGTATCCGTTCCTTTCGGGCATCCAGACCTCCAGGTCGTAGGTCTTGGCGCTGGCGAAACCCAGGTCGCCGGCGCACAGCTCCACCACGCGATAGGGGAGCTCCAATCGCCGCAACACCTCCTCGGCCGAAACCGTCATCCTCTCCAGCTCCTCAAAGGATTTCTCGGGAAGCGAGAAAGCCACGATCTCCACCTTGTTGAACTGGTGCTGCCGGATCAGGCCCCGAATGTCCTTGCCGTAGGAACCGGCCTCGCTGCGGAAACAGGGCGTGTAGGCGGCGAAGCGGCGCGGCAGGGAGCTCTCATCAAGGATCTCATCCCGGAACAAGTTCGTCAGGGGAACCTCGGCCGTAGGGATGAGGTACCATTTGAAGCCTTCGATCTTGAAAAGATCCTCGGCGAACTTGGGGAGGTTTCCCGTTCCGATCAGGCTGTCCTCGTTGGCGATGAAAGGGGGGAGGACTTCCGTGTAGCCGGACTCCCGGGTGTGAATGTCGAGCATGAAACTGATGAGCGCCCGTTCGAGCCTCGCGCCCTCGGACAGGGACACGGCGAATCGGGCGCCGGCGATCTTGGCCGCGCGGTCGAAATCGAGAAGGCCGAGCCGGCGGCCGATCTCCCAGTGGGGCTCCGGCCGGAAGGAAAAGCGGGGCGGGTCGCCGAAACGCCTCACCTCAACGTTGTCTTCCGCGGCGCGGCCCTCGGGCACGCTGCCAGCGGGAAGGTTGGGAATGCTCAAGAGATCCGCGCGCAGCTTCGCCTCCAGGGAGCGGATGTTCTCCTCCAGGGCGGAAATGTCATCCCCGACCTTTTTCATCGCGGCGATCACCTCCGCGGCGTCCCGGCCCTCTTTCTTGGCCCGGGCCACGTCTTCCGAGGCCCTGTTGCGCGCGGCCCGAAGGTCTTCCGCCCGCTTCTGAAACGCCTTGCGCTCCTCGTTGATCCGCGACAACCCTTCGGTATCCAGCTCGACTCCCCGTTGCGCCAACCGGCGGCGCGCCTCCGGCGCGTTGTCCAGAATCCACTTCAGGTCGAGCATCGGCAAACCTCCTTTTCCGCCTTCCTCAACTATATGTCTTTCCAGTCCAAAAGGAAACTCCGGAATCCGGCGTCATCGCCGGATCGTTCCGGCGCCCGCGGCCTCGGGATTCGGAGCGCGCGATTGACCTCCGGCCGCCATTTTCTTATAGTGTTCATGAGCGGGAAACGATGAGCGACCGAAGGGACGACCGGCCTTTCCGAGGATACATCCAGGTCTACACCGGGACGGGCAAGGGAAAAACCACGGCCGCCCTGGGGCTGGCGCTTCGGGCGGCGGGGCACGGCCTGCGCACCTATATCGGCCAATTCCTGAAGGGCCAGGATTACGGAGAGCTGCGGTCTCTGGAGCCCCTCTCGCCTCTCATCACTATCGAGCAATTCGGCCGGAAAGGCTTCATTCATGTCGGCCGGGATCCGGAGAAGGAAGATTATGAGCGGGCGCGACGCGGGCTGGACAAATGCCGCGAAGCCATGCTTTCCGGAAAATACAACATCGTCGTCTTGGACGAGGTGTGCGTCGCCTTGTATTTCCGGCTCCTTTCGGAGAAGGACGTCCTGGACTTTCTCGACCGGAAGCCCGAAGCCGTGGAGATCGTCCTGACCGGCCGCTACGCTCCGCAAGCCGTTTTGGATCGGGCCGATCTGGTGACCGACATGGCCGGAGTCAAACATTACTACGACCGCGGCGTCCAGGCCCGAGACGGCATCGAGCGTTGAAGCGGGAAAAGAGAAGCGCGTTGGAAAGGCGACGATTCGAAACCCTGGTCGAAGAAGCTTTGCAGAGCCTCCCCCGAAGGTTCAAGAAGCACCTGCAAAACATCGTCGTGATCGTTGAAGACTCTCCTCCGAAAGAGCGCAGCTTGCGATCGGGGACGCTCCTGGGGCTCTATCACGGACTTCCCTACCCGCAGAGAGGCGCGACGTTCGGCAGCGCGATTCCGGACGTCATCGTCATCTATCAAAAATCCATCGAGCGCTTCAGCCGCAATGAGTCGGACATCCGACGCCGGGTGCGCGAGGTCGTTCTCCACGAGGTCGGACACTATTTCGGCCTGAGCGAGGACGACCTGCGGGACATCGAAAACGAGGAAGCATGAGCCCGCACTGGGCCGGCGTTTTTGCCGCGCTGACCACGCCTTTTGAAGGCAACGGCGACGTCTCCCTCACGGGCCTTCGTCACAACATCGATCTCTACAACCGGTTCCCCCTCGCCGGCTACGTCGTCCTGGGATCGACCGGCGAGAGCGTTTTCCTCTCGGACGCGGAGTCGGAATCCCTGGCCGCGGCGGCCGTGGAGGCCGCGGCGCCCGGCCGGAAAGTCATCGCCGGAACGGCGCGCGAATCCGCGCGCCTGACCCTGGAACTCACGAATCGGCTGGCTTCGCTGGGGATCGAGGCCGCCCTGGTCCGCACCCCCTCCTTCTACAAATCCAGGATGACGGGGGAAGCACTGAAAGACTATTTTCTGGCCGTGGCCGACGGCTCCCGCGTGCCCATTCTGATCTACAATATTCCGCAAAACACGGGCATTTCCCTGGACAGCTCCCTGGTTATCGAGCTGTCCCGGCATCCCAACATCGCCGGCATCAAGGACTCGAGCGGCAACCTGACGGCTGTGGGAGAGGTGGTACCCTCTGTCGGGGAGGATTTCAGCTTTCTTCTCGGCACGGGCAGTCTCGTCCTGCCCGCGCTGCTCATGGGCGCCGGGGGAGCGATCCTGGCTGCGGCCGACGCCGCGCCCGAGCTGTGCTGCCGCCTCCACGCCCTTTTCCTGGAAGGCCGCTTCAAAGAAGCCCGCAAAGTCCAAGGCGACCTGGCATCCCTTCACCAAGCCGTCGTTTCCCGGCAAGGCATCCCCGGTTTGAAATTCGCCCTGGACCTTCTGGGCTACCGCGGCGGCCCGGTGAGGCGCCCCCTGCTTCCCCCGACCGACGAAGGACGACGCGAAATCAGGAACGTTCTGAAAACCATCGGGATTATTCGACCCTGAAAACCGGGGGCTCCTCAGCCCCCCCCGCAAAAAAAGCGGGGAAAAAAACGACCGTGCACCCTGCTCCGACTGCGCTTTCCCCGTGTTGCCAGGACCTTCGGCTCCGGCAAGGCGGCCTGAAACCCAGGAAACCTTCCTGTTACCGCTGCTCCCTTCCGGTCCTGACGGGTTTGGCAGGCGGCTCCTCGCCCAGGGCCCTAACCATCATCGCTTCCCGTCCCGGTACGAACCGGAAAAAGAACAGCCTCGGCAGGGAGTTCGACCCCACTGTAGCGGATTGTGGGCTACAGGGCACCGCTGGCTCCCCGTCTAGCACGGTCATTTTTATTATACCCCGCCCCGGACGAAAAAACCTAGAGTCGGAGATTGCGCCTCAAGCCGCAGCCGGGATGCCCGCCGCGATGACAAGAAGACCGGTTCAGAAACGGTATCCCAGCCCGCCCCGGAGGTAAAATCCGTCCCAGAGGCCGGCCTCGACCACGCCCGTCAATCCCTTGAACACTTCAATATCGAATCCGACCGCAAGCTGCAGAACGACGAACACGTCGATCATGTCGAATTCCTGCTCCTCGGCCAGCTCGGAGAAGGTTTTTTCCTCTCCGCCGGAGATCGTGTCCTGAAAGATCACGGCGTCGTAGGTTCCCGAGTATTCATAGCTCACCCGGCCCTGGAACGGAGTCACCCCCAGCCCGAGGATGATAAAGGGCGTCAGCCGGGAAGCCGGGGAGATGTCCCAGCGGAAGCTGAGAACGGTGGAAGACAGGTCCGTGGTCAGCGCGCCGTTGGCTTCGGCCTCAACCGAAGTGCCGTTGGTGTAGGATTGCATGACCCGCCCCGCCAGGGCCAGCCGGATGGTGGTCCGATCGAAAGCCAAACCCAGGCTGAACGTGCCTCCCCAGCCCCGGGAAAAATAGCGGATTTCCAGGCCGAAATTCGAACCGCTCGAATCGAAGTCCAGGGCCTGTTCCGAACCGGATGCGACGAGGGTGAAATACTTGGTCCGCAGTTCGTTGTCGACCTGGTTGAGAATTTCCTCCCCGATTTTGTCCCTAACCAAACGCTCGACAATGTTAAGGACCGGGTCAATCGTCCAGTTGGAGGCGTGGAACATGACCTGAAAACGCCCGCCGGGGCGAAACACCTTGGGGACGGCCGGGACCTGCGGACGGGCGGCGGCCGGAGGAAGCGGTTTGACCTGGGCCGGCTCAGGCGTCGTGTCCGGCCGCGTCTCCTTCCCTTTGGGCTCCGAAGGCCGGGGCGAATCGGGCGGCGGAGAAGTTTTGACCGGGGAGGGTTCGGATTTCTCAGCGGCTGCCACGTCGGGAGCGCTCGGAGCGGTCTTCGCGATTTCCTCTTCCGCCGCCGCGGGCAAAGAAGATTCCTTGAAAACATCGGCCCTGACGCGGCCGAAGAATTGGACGAAGCTGATGGGATAGTCGGGCACATCGACTTTCAATCGGGGAGCGGCTTCCAGGACCTTCCGAACCCATTTCTCCGCGGCGGATTCATCCTTCAGGTACAGGTACGACATGGACAGCCCGATATAAGCCCGGGCCAGCTCGAGCCGTTCTTTGGTCGCTTGGGAAGCGAAGAAATACCGTTCCGCGGCGTTGCGGAAATTTCCGCCCTGGAACAGGCGGTCGGCCTGCTCGACGGCTTCCCGGTAGGCGGACCGTTCCTGAGCGGCGACGGAGAACGAACACCCGAAGAGCCATCCTGCGGCCAAGGCCCAGGCGACGCCTGCCGTTGTTTTTCTCATGGGCTCCATCCTAGAGAGAAAGACCGCGTTTGTCAATTTGGCACCCTCGGACCGCCCGCCCAAGCTTTCCTCGCCGTCCGACTCGCTCTTTCGGCGTCGAATCTTCGCCCGAGCTGCGGGGGGCGGCTTCCATCTCTTTAGTCGGCCGTGCCTCCCTTCCTCAAAACCATCGGAATCACAGAAAAAAAGATGCGGCTTTCTTGGGGCGGCTGTTTGACAGGAATTCCGCCGGGCCGTATATTGAAATTTTGGAGGAAACAGTGTTTATCTGGGATTACACTTGGTTTTTCTTGATACCGCCGCTCATCTTGGCTCTTTATGCTCAGGCCAAGGTCCGGGGCGCCTATGGACGCTACAGCCGCGTGGCGGCTTCGACCCGCATCACGGGCGCCGAAGTGGCGGCCCGCCTTCTCTCGGACGCAGGCGTCCGGGACGTGCCGGTGGAGAAGGTCCCGGGGCAGCTATCCGACCACTACGACCCGCGCAAACGGGTTTTGCGCCTCTCGGAGGGCGTCTACGGCTCCCATTCTCTTGCGGCCTTGGGAATCGCCGCCCATGAAACGGGGCACGCCCTGCAGCATCACACGGGCTACGCGCCCCTCGCCCTCCGCGGAGTCATCTATCCCCTGGCCAATATCGGCTCCTTCCTCGCCTTCCCTCTTTTCCTCGTCGGCTTTTTTTTCAGCCAGAAAGGACCCAGTCTCCTCATGGATCTGGGAATCCTCCTCTATGCCGGCGCCGTGACCTTCACCGTCGTCACGCTCCCCGTGGAGTTCAACGCCTCCAAGCGGGCCCTGGTCCTGCTGCGCGAGCGCGGCTACCTGAACGGGGAAGAAATCATGGGCGCGCGGAAGGTGCTCTCGGCCGCGGCCCTGACCTACGTCGCCTCCACGGCCATGGCGGTCATGCAGCTCCTGCGGATGATTATTCTCCGCGGCTCTCGCGACTGAGCGCCGAAACCCGCCCCTCCAGGCCGCCGTGCGATCCGTCCCGGCCGCCCAAGACGGTCGGCTCCTTCATGCCCGCCGTCTCTGAAAAGAACAATGAGGCTCGGCTGCAACAGGGCGCTTTTTCCCCGGCTCCCGAGACGCTTGACGATGACGTGTTCGAATGATAAATAAAGGAATCATTGATGTCCATCTGGAGGCACGCATGAATCTTCGAAGAACCCCCGTCTGTTTGCTTCTCGTTTTTCTCCTCTCGGTTTCAGCCTGGTCCGCTTCGGAGCCGACCGCTCCCGCAACATTCCTCGGACACGAGGTCGGCGCCGACCGCAAGCTGGCCGACGCCAACCAGATCCAGGCCTATTTCGAAAAGCTCGACGCCGAGTCGCCGCGGCTCAAGCTGCTGACCATCGGAAAATCCACACTCGGCAAGCCGATGATCATGGCCGTCATCAGCTCCGAGAGCAACATGGCCCGTCTGGACGAGTTCCGGTCCATCACCCGGAAGCTCCGGGACGCCGAACTCTCGGATGAAGAAGCGCTCGCCCTGGCCCGGAAAGGCAAGGCCCTGGTCCTCATCACCTGCAGCCTTCACGCCACGGAAATCGCCGCCTCCCAGATGTCCCTCGAGCTGGCCTACAATCTGGTGACGGGCAAAACGCCGTTCGACGCCGACAAGGTCCTGGAGGACGTCGTCGTCCTCCTCGTTCCCACCTCCAATCCCGACGGCCACCAGATGATCACCGAATGGTACCGCAAGTATGTCGGCACCAAGTACGAGGGCGGGGCCATGCCCTGGCTCTACCACCATTACGCCGGCCACGACAACAACCGCGACTGGTTCATGTTCAACCTCCCGGAAACCCGGGCCGTGACCTCCGTCCTCTACCATGACTGGCTGCCCCAGGTTCACATCGACGAGCACCAGATGGGCTCCACGGGCGCCCGCCTGTTCCTCCCTCCTTTCATGGATCCGCCCGTGCCGAACGTCCAGCCTCTCTTGTGGCGGGGCGTCAATCTCATGGGCAGCAGCATGTGCTACGATCTCCAGCAAAACGGCTTCTCCGGCGTGGAGCACGGCCGCAGCTTCACCGGCTGGTGGATCGGCGCCTGCGACGACACCTCCTGGCTGCACAACGTCATCGGCCTGCTGAGCGAAATGGCCTCGGTGCGGGTCGCGAGCCCCATTTATATCGAGCCCAACGAGCTGTCCGATGAGTACTACGAAAAGCGCATGAGTTTCCTCGATCCCTGGCCCGGGGGGTGGTGGAGGCTGAGAGACATCGTGGACTATGAACTCACTCTGTCTCTGAGCCTGATCGAGACCTCCTCTCTCCGGAAAAACGACCTGCTTTTCAATTTCTACAGCATGAACCGGGCGTCGATCAAAGACCGGGCCAAAGGGGAGCCCTATGCCTATGTCGTTCCGGCCGGCCAACACGACGGCCTGACGGCGCTGAAGATGCTCCGGGTTCTGCAGTTCGGAGGCGTAAAAATCCACAGGACCCGCAAAGACTTCACCGTCGGGAGCACGCTTTACCCCGCCGGCTCCCATGTCATCCTGCTCTCCCAGCCCTACAAGCCCTACGCCTGGGCGCTTCTCCAGCGTCAGAAATACCCGGACATCCGCCAGTATCCTGGCGGCCCGCCCGTTCCTCCCTATGACAACGCCGCCTGGACGCTCCCGCTTCAGATGGGAGTCGCCTGCGACGAGATCATGAGCCCCTTCGAGGCCGACCTTGAAAAGCTGGAAGTCGTTCCCCCGCCGGCCGTCGAATCCCCCGGGGAGTCGCCCTATTGGGTCCTGGACGCCCGCCTGAACACCTCGTTCGCCGCGGCTTTCGCCCTCCTCAAGGAGGGCGCCGAGATCTTCAGGTCCGAAAGCGCTTTCACCGCCGGATCTCTGAAAGCTCCGGCGGGGAGCTTCATCGTCAGAAATTCGGCTCAGGCGTTAACGGTCCTTCCCGGACTCCTGGAAAAGTGGGGCCTGACGGCTTACGCTCTCGATGACCTCGGCGGCATTCCGGTCGCCCGGATCAAAAACCCGAGGGTGGGCCTTTACCAGTCCTGGCGCTCCAACATGGACGAAGGCTGGACCCGATGCGTACTGGACGATCTCGGCGTCTCCTACAGGTCTCTTCACAACTCCGACTTCAAGCCCGCCAAAGGCTCGAAGGAGAAAAGGATCGATCTGAAGGCCGCATTCGACGTGATCGTCTTCGCCGACGAAAGCGCCGACATCATCAAGACCGGCAAACCCAGTCCCGACTCCCCTTGGGCCCGCTACTACCGCCAGATGGCCGTGCCGCCCGAGTATGAAGGGGGCATCGAGCAAGCCGGCGTGGACGCTCTCAAGACCTTCGTGGAAAAAGGCGGAATCGTCGTCGCTCTCAACGAAGCCTGCCTCTTCGCCTCCCGCGAGCTCGGAGCCCCGGCCCGCAGCGCCCTGGAGCGCGTGGATCGCACCAAGTTCTTCTGTCCGACCTCGATCCTCAAGATCGAGGTGGACAACACATCGCCTCTGGGCTATGGAATGCCCGAAGAGGCGGCGGCCGTGTTTGCCGACAGCGTGGCGCTGGACACCTGGGTGCCTCCCGTGGAATGGGACCGACGTGTCGTGGCCCGCTTTCCCGAGGACGAGATGCTCATGAGCGGCTGGCTCCTGGGAGAGGATGTCATCAGCCGCAAGGCGGCTGTGGTGGACACGCAATACAAGAGGGGACACATCATCCTCATCGGCATCCGCTGTCAGCACCGCGCCCAGTCGCACGGCACGTACAAGTTCCTCCTGAACGCGCTGCTCTACCCCCAGCCGAAAAGTTGATCGCCCCATCGGGTCGGTTGCTCCTGGGGTTGCCCCTGGGTCGGGCCCAGGCATCTGTTTTGCTATCTAGAGAACGGCCAAGATTCGGGCTCTAGGATTCTGCGGACAGGCCGCCGGCATCTTCAAAACGGCTTTGAGCCAGGCGGACAACTCCCCGGATCAGATCCGAAAAAACCAAAGAATGCAGAGGCCATATCGCATACCAGTACAGGCGTCCGAGCCAGCCGCGGGGAAGGAAAAACGCCGTCTGGACGAGCGTTTCGCCTTCCAGTCTGAGCTCCAGCCAGGCCCGGCCGGGAAGCCTCATCTGGGCTTCGAGAAGCAGCCGACGGCCCTCGCGGAGGTCGGCCACTTTCCAGAAATCCAGCTTGTCGCCCACGGCAAGTTCCCGCTCATCTCGGCGCCCCCGGTTCGTTCCATAGCCCCCGGCCAGCTTGTCCAGGATTCCTCGGATCCTCCACAGCCAGTCGAAACGGAACCAGCCCTGCTTTCCGCCTACGGATTTCACAGCCCGGAAAACGGCGTCAGCGGGAAGCCCCCGAAAGGATCGACGCCGCACATCGCGATAGACCGCCCCCTCAAGGCTCTCTTCCCGGCCGTCCACATCGCAGGACTCTCCCCCGCTCGAGTCGCACCACCGGCTGATGATCTGCCCGCGGGCGATGCTTTCCATGGCGCGGCGGACGGTTTCTTCGAAGGGGGCGGGCCTGACCTGCGGGAAAAACTTCGCCGCGTTGTCGTTTTGGACGACGGTCTCGGACTTCAGCCCCTCGATCAAAGCCGAGGCGACGGCATAGGGCACGGGAGTGATCAGAGCCAGCCAATAAGAAGACAGCCGGGGGGTGAGCAGCGGGACGGGAACGAGGATCCGCCGAAGCCCCATGGCTCGGGCGGCGCGCAGGATCATCTCCCGGAAACTCATGGCTTCGGAGCCGATGTCCGCCACGACCGTTGCGTCGGCCAAGGAAACATCCTTGGCCAGGACAAGATAGTCCAGCACATCCTCGACGCCGATCGGCTGAGTGAGCGTCCGCACCCAGCGGGGAGCGATCATGACCGGCAATTTTTCTATGAGATGCCTCATGACTTCGAAGCTTGAGCTTCCGGCGCCGATGATGACGCCCGCCCGCAGCCAGACCAGCTCGAGCCGGTCGGGCCGGGCGGCCAGGGTTTCGCCTGTCTCGATCCGGCTTCTAAGATGGGGGCTGGCGTCCTCCTTCCGGCCCAGGCCGCCGAGATAGATCACCCTCCGCACGCCGGCGTCAATGCATGCGTCCCGGAAGTTCACCGCGCTTTCGAGGTCGCGTTTCTCGAAATGCCCCCCCCCGCCCATGGAGTGAACAAGATAATAGGCGATTTCCACGCCCTCCAGGGCCGGAGCGAGCGATGCCGGGCTGAACGTATCTCCCTCGAAGACACCGGCCGAGGACGGAAGGGCGCCGCGAAGCTTGCGGGCGTTTCGGACGAGCAGGCGGAGCCGGACATCGGACCTTCCGAGCAGCCGCTCCTTGAGCCTGCCGCCGACATATCCGGTGGCGCCTGTAAGAAGGATGTTCACTTAACATCCCCTCATCGAAATCCGGATCCCCGGATCCGACACATTGTCATCATTAACAGTGATCACGATTCATAAAATCTGAAAGAGGAATATCATTTTGGAATTGCCGGCAAAGAAACCTATGAGAAAATCGTTCCTCCCCCCCCCACGGCGGCAGGCGCGAATGATAAAAAACTTGACCGGGAGGCCGTCTTTCAAGAGGCGGCCTCCCGGTCCGTGAGTTCAGATCGAACCGATCTTTAGAGATGGGCGCCGAAGCCCACGGTGAAACCGAAGTTGGATCTCTGGAACGTCAGCGGCGTGACCGATTGCTCCTGATAGATGCTGTACGCGCCGCCGAAGTTGAAATAGAAATTCTCGGACAGCTTGAACCGGCCGCCGGCGGCGACCGTATCGGCGGGGAGTTCATGCCTCATATCGGTCTGATAGGCGTCCCCGGGGCTGATCTGGGTGTGCAGGTATCCGGCGCTGATGAGGAAACTCTCGCTCAGGTCATATTCGATCCCTACGCCAAGGTCCCAGGAGTTGCCGTCGAGGTTCAAAACGTTGGCGGTGTCCTCGGGATCCCCGTCCCAGTCCATGGTCTTGTCGAACCAGTAGTTGAAGGACAGCATGGCCCGGAGCCCGGGCATGATGGCGTAGCCCACTCCCGCGGACAGAATGGCCGGCAGGTCGCTGCGGACCTTTGAGCCGTCGGGGAACATCCCCAGATCGTCCACGGTCGTCTCGGTCGTCAGCTCCACTTTGGTTTGGAACTCGTACCTCAGGCTGACGTTCATGGCCTCCATGGGCTTGAAATTCAGGCTGAGGATGGGCGTAAAGGCCGTGCCTTTTTCCTTGGCCTCGACATCGAGTTCCACTCCCGTCGGCTGCCAGCCGAAAATCCATAAGTTCAATAAATAGTTCCTGACGCTGCCCTCATAGGTGTTGGTGCACGTCAGGAGGCGCGCTCCGACGGCCGCCGAGAGCCAATCGGTGACGGCGTAGGAGGCGTTCACCTGGTAGCCGAAAAAGACGGACGTGCCCTTGAAGCTGATATCGACCGAATACTCGTTGACCGGCCAGGTAAAGACATCGTAGAGAATCGTCACCAGAGAAAAGAGCGCGTCGAACGAGGGAAGCCCGTCGGCGTAGTCGGCCGAACCGCCGCCCGCATTGGGGCCGAACCCGAACGACAGGGCGAGCTTGCCCGTCTTGTAGGCGATAAAGGCGCTGGGGAAAACAGGCGCCTTCACATCGCCGACGTAGGTGCCGTCCCCGGTCTGGAAGGGGTAGAGGGGGTCGAGGATGATCGTTTTCTTCTGGAAAATCGACTGGTTGTTTACGGCCAGGTGGAAGCCGTCCGCAAGCTGCGTCAGACCCGCCGGGTTGAAGTACACGGCATCTATCTCCGTCGACGCGTTCCGGGACAGCATCCGAAGATACTCGGCGCTCTGGTTGGAGTTGGTCAGGATGCTGGCCTGGGATGCCGAGAGAACAAGGAGAGACATGCCTACGATCGCCAACAATCTCTTCATGATTCCTCCTTTTCGTTTATCTATGAGATCGGGTCGGCGTTGCTTTTTCCCGCTTTCAACATCCGGCCCAGCTGATTTTCCCCATAATTTGAGGTGAATTTTATGGAAATCCGGGTCAGATGTCAAGCCGATGCCGGCCCCATGACGTTTTGGGTGGTCCTTGAGCGTGAGCCTTGGGCCTCGGACGAGAAATCACCACACAATTCGTCATAGAGCCGCCGATGCCTGAAATCCTTGCCCGGTCTCGGCCCTCCTGAGCGCTTCCCTATCCGGCATTTGAAGAAATCCGATCAGTAGGGCGGCTGATGGATCAAAACAGCCGTGAGACGGCGTCGGCGTATCTCCGGGCCATCTCCGCCTCCTCCTCCCGCCGGAGGTAGTTTTCGGGGAGAGGGCCGCGGTAGCGGTCCCGGAACCAGAGCGCGGTCGCCCTCAGCCATTCGTCGAACGGCGAAGGGACGAATCCCCATTCGCGCGCCGCTCTCTCGATCGAAAGCACAAAAGGCCTGCGGACCGAGAAGGGAGAAAAACCCCTCCCCCAACCGGTGCGGTCCAGAACGTCCTTGGGAATGTCCGCGATTTCCGGATTCGCGCCCAGGGCGGACGCCGACTTCCGGACGAACTCCCGGAGAGACACAATCTCCGCCTGGGCCAGGTTGTAAGCCCGGCCGAAGGAGGCCGCATTCCCGAGATTGGCCGAGACCGCCGCGGCCACGTCGCCGGCATAGACGTAAGTCGAGGGGCACAGCCCTCCGTCCGGAAGAATCACGGTCTTCCCGTCTTCGACCCGCAGAAAATAGGAGTAGGCGCGCAGGGTGTAGTCCCTCTCGCCGAGGACGATCGGAAGCCTCAGGGAGGTCGCGGGAAAGCCGTGCTCGGCATGCGCCGCGTTGAGAACGTCCTCGGCCTCCCTTTTTTTCGTCCCGTAAAGCCAGAGGCCGTCATCGGCCGCCGGGCGGGGGGAGAGCTCCCGGTCGTAATCCTCCTCCCGGAGAGGGCAGGGATAATCTCGGGTGACGATGTAGACCGCGCCCGTGCTGATGTGGAGGAAGTGCCCGACTCTCTCCCGGAAGACATCGACCGCCGAGCGGGAATCCCCGGCGTCGTAGGCGATGAGATCCACGACGGCGTCCCAGTCGCGGCTTCCGGCCAGGACCCGGAACGCGCACCCGTCCCTTCGGTCGCCGCGCAACCTTCGGACTTCGCCGCCGAAATCGTCGGGCGTCAGGCCGCGGTTGAACAGCGTCACCTCGCGCCCGTCTTCAAGCAACCTGCGGACGATGTGCCACCCCAGAAAACGGGTGCCGCCGACGACCAGGACGTTCACAGCTTTTCGAGGTCGGGAAGCTTGAGCGGCTCGGGGACGAGAACGCCCGGAATCCGGCTCTCGGAGAGCGCTGAGTTCAGCTTGTCGGCCCTGTCCGAAAGATAGGCGTTCACAGCGGCCAGGGAGTCCTTGAATTCCACGGTCAGCTCATAAAGGTAGGCCAACTGCGAAACGGTCGGCGCGGCGTTGACCCCGTCGAGGGCATTGAAAAACATGGAGAGCTTGTTCAACAGGCGGGGACTGGAGGAAGGCACGCCGTCTCCCCGGGATTGGGCCAATCGATCCTCGAGATCGTGAATCATGTTTGTGTGGACGTCGACGGCATTGACCGTGTTGTCTTTGACGTTCTTTCCCAACTTCCGCATGGTGGCTTTGCGCTCCTCGATCTGCGCCTTGAGCCCGTCAAGAATCCTTAAGGCGTCGTTGGTCGCGGAAAGCATCTCCAGGACTTTGAGACAGGCTTTCTGCTGGGCCAGGAGATCTTCCCGGGTCACATTGACCGTGGGGTCGAGTTTGACTTTGAGCGGTTTTTCAACGGTGATCGGCCCCAGGCTCAACCGCAGGCGGTAAGAACCCGGCAGGACTTGGGCGCCCCTCGGTCCCCGTGAAAAATCGTTCGGTTCCGGGGGAGTTTCGCTCCTCGACCGCGGCCCTTCCCCTCTCAGGTCCCACACGGCCCGGTTGAGGCCGGGCTCGGCCGGGATCTCATCCAGGATGCGGACAACTTTCCCCGTCGCGCCGTCCAAAACCTCAAGCTTCAGCTTTTTGTCCGCTTTTTCCTTGAGAAAATAAGTGATCAGGGCGCCGTAGGGCGGATTTTGGCCCCGGAAGAGGCTGTCGCCGATGCCGTAGCGCGTCGCTTTTTGACTGAAGCGGAGGGCGGGCCGGAGGTCGAAAAGGCCGACCGGCCGGTCAAGACGCGAAGCGGCCGATTGCTGGAGGGGCGTGATGTCGTCCAGAATCCAGATCCCCCGGCCGTGCGTTCCCAGAATCAGGTCGTTGTCCCGCAGATGAATGAGAATGTCATGAACGGGCGCGACGGGCAGATTCCGGCCATGGAGCCTCATCCAGTCCGACCCGCCCGTGAAAGACACGAACAGGCCGAGCTCCGTCCCGGCATAAAGAATGGAGGGATTCTCCAGATCCTCCTTGAGCGCCCAGACATGGGCCCGTTCGGGCAGGTTGCCGGTGATGTTCGTCCACGTCTTCCCCATGTCGCGCGTCTTGAACACATAGGGCCGAAGGTCATCGAGCATGTGCCTGTCGAAAGCGCAGTAGGCCGTTCCGGCCTCGGTCCAGGAGGGCTCGACCGCCGACACGGGAGATAAGGCGGGAATCCCGGGAACGTTCTTGGCCACATTCTGCCACTCCCGTCCTCCGTCGGTCGTGACATGGAGCTGTCCGTCGTCCGTGCCGGCCCACAACAGGCCTCTCTGGAAGGGCGACTCCCGGAGACTGATGATCGTGCAGTAGAATTCGGCCGTTGTGCTCTCCGGCCAGGCCGGCGCGCCGGGCATTTTCTGCTTCTCCCGGTCGTTGGTCGTCAGGTCGGGGCTGATGGGCTTCCACATCAGGCCGAAATCCGTGGATTTGAAAACGACGTTCGCGCCCAGATAGATCGTCCGGTCGTCGAAGGGAGACGCCACCAGGGGCGCGTTCCAGTTGAACCGGTAGGGAAGCTCAGAGACCGGCCCGCCCTCGCCGCGCCGCACCTGAGGGCTCACCGCCTGCTGCTCCCCGGTCTTCATGTCGGTGCGCATGATGCTTCCGCCCTGCGACTCGGTCAGGAAGAGATCGGGATTTTCCGGATGGACGACGCCGTGGAATCCGTCTCCGAAGCTGATCATCCGCCAGTCGTCGTTCAGGATCCCGAAGGCCTCCCGGTTGCGGGACGGGCCGTACCATGCGCCGTTGTCCTGGAGCCCGCCGCCGACATAATAGAAAGGTTCCCGGTTGTCGGCGAAAACCTGGTAAAACTGGCTTGCGCACAGGTTGTTGACGTAATGCCAGGTCTCTCCCCTGTCCCGAGAGACGGCGATGCCGCCGTCCTGTCCCTGCCAAAGGCGCGAGGGATCGGCGGGATCGATCCACAAGGCGTGAAAGTCCACATGGGTCGCCTGGGAAATGCGGCGGAAGCCGCTTCCCCCGTCGATCGACACGAAAAGCTGTGACGACACGGCGTAGACCCGGTTCTCCTCGACGGGATCGACCCGCAGGTCCGTGTAGTAGAACCCGCGGGATACGAGCCGGCGCTCCTTGGACACGAGGCGGAACGTTTCTCCCCGGTCGTCGGAACGATAGAGGATTCCCTCCGGCGACTCGGTCATAACATAGACGACGGCGGGATTGGACGGCGCGACTTTGACGCCGATGCGCCCCGCGAGCCGCGGCAGGCCGCGGACGAGTTTTTTCCACGTCCGTCCGCCGTCCACGGATTTATACACTCCCCCGTTCTCGGAGCCGCTGAGGAAGGTCCAGGGCTTTCGCTCGAACCTCCACAGGGAGGCGTAGAGTATGTTCGGGTTTGCGGGGTCGATTTCAAGATCGGCCACTCCGTGGCGTTCGTCGGTATAAAGGGTTTTCTCCCAAGTCCGTCCGCCGTCCTCCGACCGGAACACGCCGCGCTCCTTGTTCGGGCCGAAGACATGGCCGAGGGCGCCGACGAAAACGACGTTCGGGCGCCGGGGGTCAACGACGATGCGCGAGACGTGGCGCGTGTCCTGAAGGCCGAGCGACGCCCAGGTGGCTCCGCCGTCCGTGGACTTGAAGACTCCGCCCCCCGCGGAAACGCTGTTCCGGGGATTGGCTTCGCCCGTGCCGACGTAGACGACGTCGGGATTGCCGGGCTCGAGGGCGATGTCGCCGATGCTGGGGAGACCGATGCCGTCGAAAATCGGCTTCCAGGTCACGCCTCCGTCCACGGTCTTCCACACTCCGCCCGAAGCGGTCCCGACATAAACGACGGCCGGTTTTCCGGGAGCGCCTTCGATATCCGTGACGCGGCCGACCATGATGGCCGGGCCGATGTTCCGCCACTCGAGATTGGAAAACAAGGCCTCGGAGAACGGCTTCTCCTTGGCCGCCGTCGCCGCAGGGCGCTCCTGCGCCCCGGCGGCGGCCATGGAGAGCAGAATGAGCGCGATGATGAAACCCTTCCTCTCGGACCTTGATTTTCTTCTCATAACAGCCTCCCCGAAATGCGGCGCTTGCCGTTCCGCCGCTATTATTTTCCCCTAGAACAACCGTCAAATCAAATGGAATGCTTTCCAGGTCGGCGGTTTTTTCACTGCCGGAATCGACGCTTGCTCCCCTGAATCGTCAGGGGGCGGGACCTTCGGCGTGGGGCGGCACAATGCCGCTTGGAATTGCGGCGACCGGTTCCCTTCTCAGAAAGCCCACGTGGGGACTGAGGCGTTCAGGGATCAAAGACTTTTCCCGGATTCAGAATGCCTCGGGGATCGAACACCTTCTTGATGCCGCGCATCATTTCCACCTGCCGTTCGTCCAGGCTGAACGCCAAAAGCGGCTTTTTCACGAGGCCGATGCCGTGCTCCCCGCTGATGACCCCTCCGCGGGACTTGCCGTCGCGGTAGATCTCCCGCTTGATCTCGTCGAACAGTCCGGCGGGGGCCGGACCGTCCATGGGGCGCGGCCGGCCGTCCTTGAAACGGGACTTCATGATGTGGGTGTGGACGTTTCCGTCACCCGCATGTCCGAAAGTCGGCAGCCACAAACCGTGTCTCCGGGCGATATCCCGGACGAACTTGACATGAGCGGCGATCTCGGAGCGCGGCAGGGAGATGTCCAAAATGGTGACCGTGTCCGCCTTGATGGCTTCGTAAATCTTGCTCCGGATCTCGAGGATCCGATCCTGCTTGGCCGCGGTGTCGGCGACATAAACGTCCAGGGCGCCGGATCCGAGGCAGATCTCGGCGGCCGAGAGCGACAGACGCTCGAGCTCGTCCTCCGTGGGCGCGTCCAGAATGACCAGCAGATAGGTCGTCCCGGAAGCGCAGGGCCAGTTTTTCCTCAGATGCGCTTCCGTGGCCGTGATGACGTCGCGGCCGACGAATTCCAGGGCCATGGGGAGGCCGCTTTCACGCAGGATGAGCGGCACGGCCTCGATGGCCGGAGCGATGTCCTCGAAAGGGATGACGAGCGTGCGCGTCAGCCTCAGGGGCTGCAGAAGCTGGATCGTCGCCCGGGTGATGACGCCCAGCGTCCCCTCGGACCCGATAAAAAGGTGCAGGAGATTGTAGCCGGTCGAACTTTTGACGAGCTTTCCGCCCAGACGGAGGACGTCGCCCGATGCCAGAACGACTTCCAAGCCGCGGACATGCTGCCGGATGCCGCCGTATTTCAGGGCCCGGCATCCGCCGGCGTTCGTGGCGATCAGGCCGCCGATCATCGCCCCTTCGTCTCCGGGATGGGGCGGGAAGGAAAACCCCGTCTCCTCCACGGCGACGTTGAATCCGGCCAGGGTCAGGCCGGCCTCGACCTCGGCTGTCTGGTTCGCGGCGTCGATTTCGAAGACGCGGTTCATTCTCTCGAGCGAAAGAACGAGTCCGCCCAATTGGGGAACGCATCCGCCGCTCAGTCCCGTCCCCCCGCCGCGCGGCACGACCGGAACGCGCTCTTCCGAGGCCAGCCGGAGAACGGCCGCTACCTCCTCCGTCGTTCCCGGACGGACCACGGCCTCGGGCCTCCGGGCGATTTCCCGATGGGGCGATTCGTCTCCCGAATAGGCGTCGAGACGGTCGGGATCGATCAAGACGTTGTCCCGGCCGACAATCTCCTTAAGGCCGTCCGTCAGGGCTTTATCGACCCGCCTGTAATGAAAACCTCCGCGCATGTCGGCGTTTTCTCTCCCTTGAGCGCTACCCGACGACCGCTTCGGCTCGAGAGCCGGCCTCCCCTTGAAGCTCCCCCCCCTCTCCGGCTATTTCGCCAGCTTGTCGAGCTTGCCGGGAACGGACAGGATGGACTGGATAACGTCCAGGCCCAGGTAGCTGAGGATAAAGAGCAGAAAGCCGAGAAAAGGAGCGAGGGCGAAGAGGAAGGCCATCGTCCCGAATTGAACAACTCCGCTCCACGCGGCCGCCACTCTCCAGTCGGCTCCGAAAAGGCCGATGCCCTTGATGACCATGATGACGGCCGAGACGACGACGCCCACGCCGAAGACGACCGGGATGAGCTTGAGCGCCCCCTTGAGAAAAAAGGCGATGACCCCCACGGCTTCGTGGCCGGCCGAGGATTCCTTGATGATGGCGATGTTGACGGACTTGGGATTGAAGGCCACGGCGGCGAAAAAGACGCTGGCGACGAGGAGGGCGACTCCGACGTAGAAATACGACTCGCTCTTTCTCTGGACGGCCAGCACGGTCAGAAGGACGAACCCGACCGTTCCGACGATGGCCGCCAGGAAACCGAAGCAGTCGAGGAAGGCCGTGGAGGACAGCTGCGAGGACGTGGACTCGATGAGCTTCTCCCCGGCGTCGATGAACCTCCCGGCGACATACATGGCCACGATGACGACCAGGACCCATCCCACGCCGATCAGGAAGGCGATGAAGGAATTCGCCCTGACGGCCATGACCAGGGACAGCAGCAGACCGAGGACGGCCGCCGCCGCCAGTCCGTATTTCCCCAGGGCCTTCGAGCCGGCCAGGCTTTTCGCCAGAAGCTTTTCCGTGAAAAGGCGTTTGAGAAATCCGATGGCCTTCTCGGCCCAACCGACGGCGAACAGCGGGTTGAACTTCGATTTGCCTTCCTTGCCCTTTTCTTTTTCTTTCGGCATGACAACCTCCTTGAACTGATTACAAATTCCCTCGACTTTCTCCCCCGGCGCCCGGATCGGCCGTCCGGGGGGAAGCGAAGACACGGCGCGTCGTTTTCATCGGGTCTTACGGCGCCGGAACCGCCCTGCCGTCGGCAACGGTTTTTTCCCAGGCGGCGAAAAACACCGTTTTCCCCTTTCCGTTTAATTAACGGAGATTCGTCATTTTGTCAATTGAATAATGCCGGAGCGCTCCTAACCGTCCCCCTCCGTTTGTATCTGGATCGGGAAACAGACATAAATGCTGATGCGGCCCGGGGCGCCCTCCACGATGCCGGAAACGACCATCCGTCTGCCGGCCCAGGACGACACAGGGCTGAGATCGAGCCCGCAGCTCTTGGAAACCAGGACCTGAAATCCCCCTTCCCGGGCGATGAGGGCGTAATACCGCCTCAGCTCTTTGACCTCGGCGCATCGGAAGCGGACGGCGGCGAGATCTCCGAGGCGGTTTCCGGCCTCGGCGGGAGTGATCTCCGGTGGGGCATCTTTTCTCCACAACCCTCTTCCCTCTCTTACGGCTTCCTGTTGGGCCCGGCGGAACTCACGCTGGTAATCTTCACGGAAAGGATACTTGAGGAACGCGTAGGCGAAGCCGCGGCCGATGATGAGTTTGTTGAAAAGCTTTCGCTCCCCTCCGGGCAGGCGAACGTAGGCCAGAAGGCGGCCGTAGGCGTCCCTCGTTTCCCAATCGTATTCGAGCTTGATTTTTTTCCCGGCGAGTTGATGAATGGCGAACCTTTTGGCCAGAAACGCCCAGGCGCGGACATCCTCCCGCTCATCCGTCATCTCGGGCGCGTTGACGCCGATGAGACGCACCCCGCCCGCCTTTCCGTCCGGGAAGCGGGCGTGGAAGGAATCGCCGTCGACGACGTACAGGACGACGGCCGAGGCGGGAGGCGCCGCCTCGGCTGTTCCCGCCGGCGGGACGGGAGCGCCGGCCTCAACAAAGACGCCGGCCGCCGCCGCGATGACAACAAAGAAAACCGCCCCCCAAGAATTCGGGCCTCTCATCTCCCTCCTTTCGCTCGTTCCCGCTTCGCCGCCCGGGGAAGTGCGGACGAAGTCCCCAAAACGGCTTGCCGAGGATTGAACGTCCTGGATTCGGGAGACCGGGTCGGTTCTTGGAAGACGATTCCGTTTCGCGGATTTGCGTTCCCCCCTCCCCCGAGCGCCGGGGGCTTGAGATCGAGCCGCAAACACGATCAGGACATATCCTCCACGGCCTTGCGGATGTGACGGGCGCTGATTCCGCAGGCGTCGAGAAGTTCGGCGGGCTTTCCCGAGCGCGGAAGCTCGCGGACGCAAAGATGAGCGATTTTGGCGCAGCCGGCCAGGGCGGCGGCGACCGCCTCCCCCAGACCGCCCGCCGGGAAGTGGTCTTCGACCACAATCACATTCCCGCCGCACTCGGCGGCGTGCCGCTTCAGACCCGGGGCGTCGATGGGCTGGACCGAGTAGGCGTCCACGATCCTGACGGAAATCCCGCCCTCCTTAAGTTCGTCGGCCGCCTTGAGGGCCTCGTGAACGGTGATGCCGGCCGCCACGACGACCGCCTTGTCGCCGGCGCTCGAGCGCAGGACCTTGGACCCGCCGACGGGAAACGCCTCTCCCTTTTCGTAGAGCAGCGGCGTCGCCGGCCGCGTGGTGCGGATATAGACCATCCCCCGGTGCCAGGCCGCCGCCTCGACGCAGGCTTCGGCGGAAAAAGCGTCGCTGGGATAGAGGACGACGCAGCCGGGGATGGGCCGGAACATGGCCAGGTCCTCAAGCCCCATCTGGGACGGGCCGTCCTCACCGATGCTCACGCCGACGTGAGAGCCGCAGAACTTGACATTGGCGAAGGAGTAGGCGGCCATGCGAACCTGGTCGTGGGCCCGGGTCAAAAAAGCGGCGAATGTGGCCGTGAAAGGAATGAATCCTTTAGCCGCCAGGCCCATGGCCATTCCGGCCATGGACTGCTCGGCGATAAAGGCCTGGAACGAGCGTTCCGGAAACGCCTCGAAAAACTTGTCGGCATACGTCGAGTTCTTGACGTCGCCGTCGATGACAACGACGTCGGGATTGGCGCGGCCCAGTCCGGCCAGGGCTTTTCCGTAGGCCAGCCGGGTGGCTGTTTTCTCTTTGTAGTCCGTTCTGTCGAACTCATAAATCCGACTCGGTTCGGCCGGCCGTTTTCCTTTTCGGGCTTTGACAAGCTTCCTTGCGTCCACAGCCGGCATCTTGCCCAGCTCGGCCAGGGCCTCCCGGAGTTCGTCTTCCTTGAGGGGTTTTCCGTGCCAACCGTTCCGGTCCTCGACGAAAGACACGTCCTTGCCTTTGATCGTCTTGGCGAGAATGACCGCGGGGCGGGACGCCTTGCGCGCCTTGTCGAGGGCGCCGAGCAGGGCGGGAATGTCGTGGCCGTCGACCGTGAAGACCTCCCAGCCGAAGGCCTTGAATTTGCGGCCGTAGGCGGCCAGGTCGTGGCGATGCATGGTGAAGTCGGACTGGCCCAGCCGGTTGACATCGACGACGGCGCAGAGGTTCGAGAGGCCGAGAAGGGAGGCAATGTTGGCCGCTTCCCAGACCGCGCCCTCGGCGCACTCGCCGTCGCCCATGACGACGTAGGTCCGGGCGGACGTTTTGCGCAGCCTCTGTCCGAGCGCGACGCCCGCGCCGACGGCCAGCCCCTGGCCGAGCGATCCCGTGGCCGCTTTAATCCAAGGGAAGCGGGGCGTGGGATGGCCCTCGAGGTCGCTCGTGAATTTTCGCAGGTCGAGAAGGGACTTTTTCGTGATTATGCCCGCCTCGGCGTAGGCCGCCCAGAGGATGGGCGCCGCGTGCCCCTTGGACAGCACGATCTCGTCGTTGAGAGGATCATGCGGGTCGCGGACGTTGTATTTCATCTCACTGAAAAAGAGGCAGGCGGCGATCTCGGCCATGGACAGGCAGGTCGTCGGATGCCCGGACCCGGCGCGCGTCGTCATGGCCAGCGAGTGGATTCTCAGCTTCGTCGCGATTTTTTGGAGCGTCTCGACCTTGCTCATGTCGGTTTCCCTCCCCGGAGCGATGACGGCATAATCATGGAGATGAAAGAGGGCTCATTATAATCGCTGCGGCGGATTATCACAACCCGACTCTCACTCGCCGACCCGCGCCAGGAGTCCCTTTTTGCGCGCGACGCGGAACATCCAAAAGAAGAACGCCAGGGCTGCGGCCAGGTAAACAACGTCGAGGGCGAGGGCGACCAGGAGCTCGCGCTTCGGAAACGCGCCCGTGGAGATGACGGACCGCATTCCCTCGAAGACGTGGGCCGCGGGCATGAAGCGCGCCACGGCCTGGAGAATGGGCGGCAGAACGGAGACGGGATAGAACACCGCTGATACGGGCTGAAAGAGCAGGGCGATCCCCCAGGCCAGGACCTCGGCCTGCTGGCCGAAGCGGAGGATGATGGCCGTGGTGATGAGGCCGATCGCCCACCCCAGGAAGACAAGGAGGATGAGGAACGGCAGGAGCGAGATGCCGATGAGGAAGATGTTGAACGAAAACAAAAGCCAGGCCATGAGCGTCAGCACCACGCCGGCGATCAGAATTTTGAGCAGGCTCGAGAGCATGAGGGCCAGGAGGTATTCCCAGGTCGTCAGGGGGCTGACGAAAATGTTGAGAAAATTCCGGGCCCAGACGTCTTCCAGGAACGAGACCGATATGCCCTGCTGGGAGCGGAAAAGGATGTCCCAGAGGATAAGGGCGCCGAGAAGGAAGGCGACGAACTGGGGCAGCCCCTTCGCGCTGCGGGAAAGGTAGAGCGTCACGAATCCCCAGAGGACCAGGTCGAGGAGCGGCCAGTAGACGGTCTCCAAAATCCGCGTGCCGCTTCGGCGGTAGATGTAGAAATACCGGAGAAACACGGCGAAGATCCGGTGGAATTTCATGGAAGCGCCGTCCCTTTTCCGCCCGCGTCCTTCCCGCGGGCCACCTTGAGGAAGGCGTCTTCCAGGCTCGCCGCCCGGAACGAGCGCACGACCTCCGCGGGCGTCCCCTCGGCCAGGAGCCGGCCCCGGTGAAGAAAAAGGACTCGGTCCGAGACTTCCTCCATCTCTATCATGTTGTGCGAAGTGTAGAGGATGGAGATGCCCCGCTCCTCCTTGACCCGCTTGAGGAGCTTGCGCGTTTTGTCGGCGATGTCCGGATCGAGCGAAGCCGTGGGCTCGTCGAGGAAGAGGACGCGCGGGTCGTTGACCAGCGCTTTGGACAAATTGAGCCGCGTGCGCTGCCCCGTGGACAGGTGGCGGACCTGCTTGCGGCGGATGTCGGTCAAGCCGAAGGTTTCGAGAAGGCCGCGTATCTTTTCCTCGCGGCGGCGGACGCCGTAAAGCCGGGCGAAGACACGCAGGCTCTCCTGCACGGTGAGCGAATAGGGCATGTCCGTGTAGGTCGAGGAGAAATTGACCTCCTGGAGGATGCGCGACCGGTGTCGACCGAAGTCCAGGCCGAAGACGCGAACCCGGCCCGAAGTCGGGGTCGTCAGTCCGAGGAGCATGTGGATGATCGTCGTCTTTCCCGCGCCGTTCGGCCCGAGGAGTCCGACGATCTCGCCCTCCGAAACGGTGAAGGACACCCCGTCCACGGCCCGGAGCTTTTTAAAGTCCTTGACAAGGTCCGCGACATCGACGACCGGCGCGCCTCTTCCCTCTCTCATCTCTTGTTCGCCGGCTGAGCGCCTTTCCGTCCTTGCTACAGGGTCCCCGGTCTGATCAGGAACAGCTTTTCATAAAGGGCCAAGGCATACAGGTCGGTCATGCCGGCGATGAAATCCCCGGCTCTCTTTTCCAGGGAATCGCCGGCCGGGTAGTCCTTGACATAGCCCGCAGGGCTCTCCAAGACGAAGCGGTAGAGGTCGGTGAGGATTTTTTTGGCCTTGGCGTGCTCTCTTTGGGCGAACTCGCTGTTGTAGACTTTGTCGTAGAGGAAATCCCTCAGCGCGACCGTGGAGTCCATGACGGACGGGCTCATCGCGATTTTCTCCAGCCCCACCTTGAGGCTCGTCTGCACGACGTCCCCGACCATCGTGTCGATCCTGTGGGCGTGATAGCGACCCAGCATCTTGATGAGGCGCGGAGGGATGTCGCTCTCCTTGATGATGCCCGCCCGGAGAGCGTCGTCGATGTCGTGGTTGACGTAGGCGATGACGTCCGAGATGCGGACCAGCTGCCCCTCGAGCGTCTCGGGCATGTCCGCCTTGCGGGAGCTGAGGATTTCGCCCCGGCCCTTGGAATGCTTGAAGATGCCGTCCCGAACCTCATGGGTCAGGTTCAGGCCCTTGCCTTCGTATTCGAGCCTGTCCACGACCCGCAGGCTCTGGTCGGCATGATAGAATCCTCCGGGCAGGAGTTTGCGGAGCGTTTCCTCGCCCGCGTGGCCGAAGGGCGTGTGGCCCAGGTCGTGCCCCAGGGCGGCGGCCTCGGTCAGGTCCTCGTTGAGCGCCAGCGCCCGCGCCAGCGTCCGGGCGATCTGGGACACTTCGAGCGTGTGCGTCAGACGCGTCCGGAAGTGGTCTCCGAAGGGCGCCAGGAAGACCTGGGTTTTGTGCTTCAGCCTGCGGAAGGACTTCGAGTGCAGGATGCGGTCCCGGTCGCGCTGGAAGGCCGTGCGCAAGTCGTGAGGTTTCTCCGGCCGCACCCTTCCCTTCGAGGCCAGGCTCAGGCAGGCCCTGGGCGAGAGGATGGTCCTCTCCTGTTCCTCTATCTTCTCCCTGATGTTCATCGCCGCTTTTTCCAACAGCGTATTATATGAAAACCACCGCTAAAGCGCCACAAAGACTTGCCAAAAACCACTCCGAGAGGAAGGCGACGACACACGCCGCTCCCGCTGCGGCGAGGGGCAGCGCGGGCGGCTCAGCTCGTTTCCGGCTTGAAGAAGAGGTCAGGGCGCCGGATCGGCCAGGAAGCGGGGCGGGGTGACGGCAGTCTCCGGAAAGGCTTCAAGACCGGCCTTGTCGAGCGTCCCGAGGGGCGCCCTCAGGTCGCAGGCTAAGGCGACGAACTCGGCGTCATAAGCCGAACAGTCAGAGGCCGTTGCGATCTCCAGCCCTTCCGCCGAAACCACGGCATATCCGCCGCCCGACATCAGCGATTCCGCCTCGGCCATGATCCGGTTAAAAAACGTCGATCATTCTTGCGAGAACGGCTTTTCCTCGGTAATCCGGAAGCAGCATTGGAGCTTTTCTTTCAGACTTTATCCGAGCCGCTTTCAGCATGTCTATATATTTTGCCATATGCTTCAAACTCAAATTCTTCGGGGTTTTGGCCTTTTTCGCATCTTCGGCGGCATAGATTCCGGCTCTCCGTCCGAAAACCATGCAATCCAGGGTTGAATTCCCCATGAGCCTGTTTTTCCCATGGACGCCGCCCGATATCTCACCGGCGACAAAAAGCCCGGCGACATTGGTCTTTCCTTCCGGGTCTGTTTCCACTCCTCCGTTCTGATAATGAAGCGTCGGAAAGACCAGAACCGGATCCGTCGCCATATCGATATCGAATCTTTCGAACATCCTTTTCATGCCGGGAAAAGCGCTCTCGATGGTTCCCTTTCCATTTTTGACTTCGATCAAAGGAGTGTCCAGCCAGATCCCTCTCATGCCGGTAGGGGTGAGAATCCCTTTATCCCTGACATAGCACTCTCGAATAAACGAGGCGGCCTCAACATCCCTCGGCTCGAGCGGGAAGACAAAGGCTTCACCGTCGACATTCACGGGTTGCGCTCCCATGCTTCTGAGCTTTTCGGTGAGAAGCAGGCCGATGATCTGGGGAGGGAAAGCGGCTCCCGTGGGATGATATTGAACGGTATCCGTGTCTCTCAATTTGGCTCCGGCCCTGTAGGCCAACACGATTCCGTCGGCCGTCGCCCCATAGTGATTCGTGGTGGGGAAACCTCTGATATGAAGCCGGCCGAATCCGCCCGTGGCCAGAACCGTTGTTTTCGCTTTCACGATTTCATATTCGCTGGTTTCAAGATTGCAGAGAACCGCCCCCGCGACTCTCCCGGCGGCATCGGTCAGCAGTTCGACTGCAGGATAAAATTCCAAGGCGGGAATCTTTCTGTTTCGGAATTCGTCCCGAATGACCCTGAATTCCTCGAGGCCGGTATAGTCCCGGCAGGCATGCATTCTTCTTCTTGAAGTCCCTCCTCCCCACTTGGAGGCAAACTCCCCGTTTTCTTCTCTATCGATCATGGCTCCCAGCTCCACCAGCCAGTGCATGATATAAGGGGCATCCTCCACCAGCGCTTTGAGGACGTCCGGTTTGTTCGAAAAATGTCCGCCCCCCATGGCATCCAGATAATGGATGAGGGGGGAATCGTTCGGGCGATCCGCGGCCTGAGTTCCGCCCTCGGCCATGATCGAATTGGCGTCGCCGTGTCTCAATTTGTTGACAAGAAGTATTTTTTCCGCGGGGATTCCCTGATTGTTGCACCAAATGGCCGCCGAAGTTCCCGCCAGGCCGCCGCCGATAATCAGAACATCAGGATTGTAATGGACTTTGGAAAGATCGATTTCTTCTTTTTCAATAACCGGGTAAGCTTCCAGAAGATCCACCACCTCATTGGCGGCCAGATCGCCCTTATTCAAGCCTATGGATATTTTCCTTTTTCCGCCGGGGGCAAAATCCGGATGGACTTGAAGAACCTCTTCCCGTTCTTTCGCGCTCATCGCCGGAGGAGAATAATCTTTTCTTTTGATTCGGGTTTTGTTTACGACATCGATGAGATCGCGCATGTATTCCGGATAACCTTTGATATATTTCATTTCGGACATGATTCTCCTCCTCAGCTAGTCGGCTTCCCTGACTCGTTCCGCATACAATTTTTTGAGCTCCTCTATGGATGCTTTGAGGAGCTTTTCCCAGTCCTTTTTATATTTTCCTTTTTCTATTTCTTCCAGTCTGGCTGTTAGAAGTTCCGGTTCTTTATTTCCATGATATCCGAACATCCTTCGGGCGAGCTGGGCGATATTATAATGCACCAATTCCGCGGGGCACCTCACGGCACAGAGGCCGCACTGGATGCAGTCAAAAGACTCATGGGCCACCTTTTCAAAATCGCCTTTGATCGCATCCTGGATATAATCCATCACCTCAAGACCCTGCGGGCATGATTTCGTGCATGTGTTGCAGGAAACACAACGAGCGAGTTCCGGATAGTATTTGAAAAGAGTGCCGACTTCATACTTTTCTTTTTGAATGTCATATGTCGCCTTATAAGCAGGGGCGAAAGGAATTTGGACCAGATACATGCCGTCTTCCACTCTGGTCTGACAAGCCATCACCGCATGAAGCTTATAATCTCCTATCTTTCGGTATATGGTGCCGCAGGCGCCGCAAAACCCGGCCCGGCACCCACAAGAGCGGATAAATCGATAGCCGGCAAACTCCATGGCCTGCATAATGGTTAATCCTGCTGGAACCTTATAAGCTTTGCCCATCACATAAATGGTCACCCAGCTTTTGATGTCTTTTTCATCAACTCCCGTGGTGACGGCCTTGTTGGATTCCGCGATTCTATCCATGATGCTCTTTTTTTCTTTCATGCTTCCTCCAGATTCCAGTTTGGATTAATAATAATTTCCTCGATGAAAAAGACAACCTCGCTTTTCTTCCCGTCCTCAAGCAACGAAGACGGGAAACAAAGTGTCTTATATACCATGGGAACGGTAATTTTTCAAACGGTTTTTTCCCTCTGTCAAGGCAACGTGAATGCTTCCGGTTTCCACCAACGTGAATGCTTCCGCTTTTCTCAAGGGTCAGATTTTCTCCAGATAGCCGTTATGGTGCAGTTGGGGCTCCCGTCGGCGCCAAGGGTGGTTGGGAGGGGGGACATTCGGGCCTTTTCCCGCAGGACAAAACCTGAATCCGTCCGGTGCCTGGAGAAAAGCTCTAAAGATTACGTCTTCCCTACTTTAAACCTCAGTTCGTTTATATACTCAGCGGCCGCTATGGCCGCGATTGTTCCTTCGCCACAAGCGACATTGATCTGACGCACCTTCTTTGAGCGCACATCTCCTACGGCATAGATGCCGGGCACGGTCGTTTCCATTTTTTCGTTCGTCGCGATGTATCCCCAACGATCCAATTCGACAATGCCTTCCAAAAATTTTGAATTCGGCAAAAATCCCGCGTAGATGAAGACGCCCGAAACCTCAATCTGTTTTTCCTCGCCCGTCTGACGGTTCCTGACCGCAACAGACCGGACTCCTGCGTCGCCCTGTATCGAAGTGAGTTCATGGTTCAATAAAAACTGCGTGTTTTCGTTTTTTTGCAATCTTTCTTGCAAGATTTTTTCAGCCGTCATGTAAGGCAAAAACTCTATAAAAACGATACTCTTTACATGCTTGAGAAGGGATTCGCCTTCTTGCAGCCCGGAATTCCCGCAGCCGATAACAGCGACGTGCTTGTCTCTATAGAGCGGCCCGTCACATGTGGCACAGTAAGAAACACCCCTGCCGCTGTACTTTTCTTCGCCGGGAATATTCAATTTTTTCGGGATGCTGCCCGAAGCCACGATCACCGCATCGGCATTGTACCGTTCTTCATCAGTCTGTACGCCGATCCTCTCCCCGACTGGTTCGATTCTTTTTACTTCCTTGAATTCAATAATGTTCGTGCCGAATCTTGCGGCCTGTTTCTTAAACTTATTGATCAACTCCATCCCGTTGATGCCGTCCGGAAAACCAGGATAATTTTCCACCGCATCGGTCGTTGCGGGCAATCCTCCGCATACGCCTTTCTCTAAGAGAAGAGTGTTCAGTCGATTTCTGGAGGTATAAATGGCGGCCGTTAAGCCCCCCGGGCCGCCTCCCACAATGATCACATCGGCCGCGATGTCATTCATTAGGAAATCACTCTTCGTTTTTTTCCAATTTCGGTTCTATCATTTTCTTAAGATCCGATTCGTAGCTTGGCGTGACTCCGATCATTTGGTCCACAACCTCGCCATCTTTATAAAGATTCAATGTGGGTATGCTCATGATCCCAAATTGGGAGGCTGTTTGGCGTCCTTCATCAACATTCAACTTGCACACTTTCAATCTTCCCTGGTATTCTTGAGCGATTTTCTCAAGCACCGGACCGGCCATCCGGCAAGGTCCGCACCAAGGAGCCCAGAAATCCACAATCACGGGAACGTTTGATTTCAATACTTCCTGTTCAAAATCACCGTCTCCCACATTCATCGCCTTCCCTTCTTCCATGTTCGTCCTCCTCTGTAATGAAATCTCAAGTCCTCTGAAAATCAACTCGCCCTATCCCTCTTTGAAAAATTCTCTATCAGGGACATGATTCAAATCAAGTAATAATGATCTTGCGGCCGAAAGCCTGCATTGGCAAGCCAATGGGACAATCTATATTGCCTATAAACGACAAGAAATGCAAGGAGCACTGCAAATTCAGTATGAGAAATTCCTTCTTCGCCCGGAGCTTGGGATCCGTCCGGGTTCGGGCGGCGTCAAGGATGGCCGGGAAGGCCGTTAAGCGGACCGGACAGGCGAGAGCGGCCGGTGGAGTCCCGGCCCCGTTTTGTGCTATAAGCAAAGCAACATGGCGGACCAAAGGGAGAGCATCGCCCGCTCGACGACGGTCGTGAGCGGCGCAACGTTCGTCTCGCGCCTTTTCGGCCTGGCCCGGGAGCAAACGTTCGCCTACCTCTTCGGCGCCGGGTTCGCCGTGGACGCCTTCGTGGCCGCCTTCCGCATCCCCAACCTCCTTCGCGACCTGTTCGCCGAGGGGGCTTTGGCGTCGGCCTTCGTGCCGGTTTTCACCGACACCCTGACCAACAAGGGCAAGGAGGAGGCCTTCCGCCTGGGGAACCTGGTGGCCAACGCCCTGAAC
>JAFGAV010000003.1 GCA_016933515.1 Candidatus Aminicenantota bacterium | reverse complement strand
TAGGCCGGTGATCAGGGCGATGCGCGGGCTGTGGCCGAGGATCCGGGCGGTGAGGACGACGACGGATGCTTTGATGATGAGAATCGAAAAAAGGATGGCGGCGATGACGAGCCGGGAGCGCCAGACGACGGAGGTGTCGAGCAGCATGCCGATGGAGATGAAAAAAAGGCTGTTGAAGACATCCTTGAAGGGCAGGATGTCGGAAACGACCTGATGGCTGAAATTGGACTCGGAAATGAGCACTCCTGCCAGAAAGGCGCCCAGGGCCAGGGACAGGCCGAGTGAGGACGTCAGCCAGGCCGTCCCCAGGCAGATGACCAGAGCGGAAAAAAGAAACACCTCCCGAATCCGCGTCCCGACGACCAGGCGGAGGAGGTGAGGCATGAAAAACCGTGCGGCGAGGAACAGCACGGCGAGGATCGCGGCGCCGGCCAGGAATCGGAGCAGGATGGCCGCCGGCGAAGCGGCGCGAATTCCGGCCAGGATGGGGACGAGGACGATCATCGGCACGATGGCCATGTCCTGGAAGATCAGGATGCCGAGCGCGAGCCGTCCCTGGGGAGCGTCGATCTCGTCCCGGTCGGAGAGTATTTTGAGGACGATAGCCGTGCTGCTCAGCGACACGAGGAATCCGAAAAAGACCGCCTCCTTGACGGGCACTTTGAGGAGAGTCAGGATGAGAACAGCGGCCGACACGGTCAAGAGAACCTGGAGTCCGCCCCCCGCCCAGAAGCTCCGCCGGATTCTTTTCAATCCCTCCAGGGTGAATTCGATGCCGATCATGAACAGAAGCATGATCACGCCGATTTCGGCCAAGACGGAAATGGTTTCCGTGTCCTTGATGACGGCCAGGCCGCCCGGACCGATCAGGACCCCGGTGAGGAGGAAGCCCACTACGGAAGGGATCTTGATTTTGTGGGAGATATAGATGATGAAGACGGCGGCCGCCAGCAGGATGACCAGTTGCTTCAGAATCGCGAAATCCATGGGCCGGAAGATATTCCCCGAGGAGCTTATAGCACGAGCGTCCCCGACGGTCAACGCGAAGCGTCTCCATCGTTCAGAGGAGCGGCTTAAGGCGGCAACGCCCGGCGTTCCGGGCGGGGGGTTGAAAACGACGTGAATTTGGTCCACAATAAAACCAACGACGCGTAAACAAAGCCCGATGGTTTCACGGGCGGGGATTTCGCGCCGCACAAAAGGAGGCTTCATGACATCATCACATCGCCGATTCGTTTTGATGTTTGCGGCGATTTTCGCCGCTGTCGCGGTTTCCGGGCTGGCCCAGTGGAGACGTCCGGGAGCATGGGGATATTCCGGGCTGAATCTGACCGACGAACAAATGAACAAAATCCAGGAAGCCCGGTTGTCTTTCCAGAAGATCCTCATGCCTCTCCAGCTTGAATGGGAGAAGGCGCAGTTCAACGCCGACAACCTGTATGCCCAAAGAGCCGATCAGAAGCAGATCGACGCCGCACTTCAGAAAATCAACGAGCTGGAGATGGAGATCGAGAAGGCTTTCCGCGCGCACCGGGATCAAGTTCGGAACCTCCTCGATGAAAAGCAAAGAGCGGTTTTCGACCGGTATGGCGGGCTCGGCCTGGGGCCGGTCTGGGGCGATCCCGCCGGATGGGGAATGCGTCCGGGATGGGGACGGGGCGCCGGACCGGCTTGGGGAACGGAATTCAGGGGATCCTCTCCCGGCTGGGGATACGGATACGGCCGTGGCTGGGGACGCGGCATGGGCCGAGGCTATTACTGCCCCTGGAACCGCTGGCGCTGATCCGCCGCCCGGAAATCGGCGTTCCTTCGGGAAAGAAAGGAGGCCGAAATGGCCTGTTTTTCAAAGTGGTTGCTTTTCGCCGCGGCGGTGCTGGTGTTAGGAGCGTTGACGGGGATGGGAGGTTCGGCGCGCGAGCCGGTGTCATCGGGCCGAACGCTCCGTTTCACCATTCTCTATGACAATTATCTCCATAAAAAAGGGACCCAGTCGGATTGGGGATTTTCCTGCCTCATCGAGGGGCCGGAAAAAACCATTCTTTTCGACACGGGCACCAATCCCCGCATCCTGATGCACAACGTCGAAGCGCTGGGAGTCGATCTGACGCGCGTGGACCAGATCGTCCTCAGCCATATTCACGGCGACCATACAGGCGGTCTCCCGGCCGTCCTGGAAAAAAACCATGAAGTCACGGTCTTTTTCCCGGTCTCCTTCCCCTCATCGTTCAAGGCCGGCGTCGAGCGGGCCGGGGCCAAGGCTCAAGCCGTGGACCAACCCGTCGAAATCTGTCCGCAAGTCCACCTGACCGGCGAGCTGGGCGACAGAATCAAGGAGCAGTCCCTGCTCATCGACACGCCCTCAGGTCTCATCGTCGTCACGGGGTGCTCCCATCCCGGCATCGTGAATATTCTCCGGCGCTGCCGGGAAATCGTCGACAAGCCGATCCGCCTGGTTTTCGGCGGATTTCATCTTCGGGACGCCTCCGAGGCCGAGATGCGGGAGATCATCGCCGCCTTCAAATCCCTAAAGGTCGAAAAATGCGGAGCCACCCACTGCACCGGCGACGCCCAGATCGCCATGTTCAAGGAAGCGTTCGGCGAGAACTCTGTTTCCATGGGGACGGGGAGAGTCATCGAGATCCCCGAATAAAACCGTAAGGCCGCACGAGGGATGGGCCGAGTTCTGTGGCCCGGGGGACAATTCCTTCGCAAAACCGAGGGTTGATCTTTCTCTATTTCCTTAACGGCTTATTGATGTCATAAAAAAATGCTTTAAGAGCATTTTGGGCTATGGCTTTGAAGGCCTTTTCAGTTCCTGCCACTTTCGCGAGGCCCGTCTGTAAAGAGCTAAAAAAGAAAGCAAAAACACCTGGAAGCGGTTGAAAGGCAAGGCGCCATTCTTTATAATGTGTTTTCGTCTTTTTACTCCCTGAAGGAGGATTTCATGAATGCTATGGTGAAAATTCCCATCCCCACCAACGAGCCGATCCTGAGCTATGCGCCCGGGACGCCTGAGAAAAAAGCGCTGAAAGACCAGCTGCAAAAGATGCTCTCCGAGCAGATCGAAATTCCCCTCGTCATCGGCGGCCGGGAAGTCAAAACGGACAGCCTGGCCGAATGCCGCTGCCCTCACGACCACGGACGGCTCCTGGCCCGCTACCACAAAGCCGGGGCCAAGGAAGTGGAGATGGCCGTCGAGGCGGCCCGCAAGGCCTGGAAGGACTGGTCGGAGATGGACTGGGTCTCCCGGGCGGCCATCTTCCTCCGCGCGGCCGAGCTCCTGGCCACGAAATACCGTTTTATCCTCAACGCCGCGTCCATGCTCGGCCAATCCAAGACCGCCCACCAGGCCGAGATCGACTCGGCCTGCGAGCTCATCGATTTCTACAGGTTCAACCCCTACTTCATGACTCAGATCTACGAGCATCAACCCGCCTCCTCCCCCGGAATCTGGGACTACATGGAATACCGGGCCCTGGAGGGATTCATCTTCGCCGTGACGCCTTTCAACTTCACATCCATCGCCGGCAATCTGCCCACAGCGCCGGCCATGATGGGCGATACCGTGCTCTGGAAGCCCGCCTCCTCGGCCGTGTACTCGGCCTGGTTCCTGACAAGGCTGTGGAAGGAAGCCGGCCTGCCGGACGGAGTCATCAATTTCATTCCCGGGCCCGGCCGCTATGTCGGCGACCCGGTCATCCAGAACCCGGAGTTCGCCGGCGTGCATTTCACCGGCTCGACGGCCGTCTTCCAGGAAATGTGGAAAGTGATCGGCGCCAACATCAAGAATTACCGCGGCTATCCGCGCATCGTGGGCGAGACGGGCGGCAAGGACTTCATTTTCGTCCACGCCTCGGCCGATGTCGGGGCCGTGGCGACCGCCCTCATCCGGGGCGCCTTCGAATACCAGGGCCAGAAATGCTCGGCGGCGAGCCGCGCCTACATCCCCCAGAGCCTTTGGCCGGCGGTCAGGGAGCGGCTGGCCGATGAGATCAGGACGATCAAAATGGGCGACATCACGGACTTTACGAACTTCATGGGCGCGGTCATCGATAAGGCGGCGTTCGATTCCATCTCGGCCTATATCGAATTCGCCAAAAAGTCGAACGAAGCCGAGATCGTCGTCGGCGGCGGCGCCGACGACAAGAAGGGCTATTTCATCGAGCCGACCGTCGTCCTGACCAAAAATCCCAGGTTCAAACTCATGCAGGAGGAGATTTTCGGCCCGGTCCTGACCGTCCATGTCTATCCCGACAAGGAGTTTGAGGCCGCGCTGAAGTTGTGCGACGAGGGCTCGGCCTACGGTCTGACGGGCTGCGTCATGGCCAACGACCGGGCGGCCGTCATCCGCGCTTCGAACGCCCTGAGGCACACGGCGGGAAACTTCTACATCAACGACAAGCCGACGGGCGCCGTGGTCAGCCAGCAGCCTTTCGGCGGCGGCCGGGCCTCGGGGACGAACGACAAGGCCGGTTCCTACCTGAACCTTCTGCGCTGGGTGAGCGCCCGAGCGGTCAAGGAAAATTTGAACCCCCCCACGGATTACCGGTATTCTTTCCTGAGCGAAAAATAATCGCTCATGAAGATCTTCGGCGTCGTGGGGAGTTCGGGGAGCGGGAAGACTCGGCTCATCGAAAAGCTCGTCGCGGAGCTCAAGCGGCGCGGCCGCAGCGCGGCCGTGCTCAAACATTGCCCCCACGGATTCGAACTGGACGTCAAAGGCAAGGACTCGGCGCGCTTTCTCGAGGCGGGCGCCCGGGGCGTGGGCCTGGCCTCGCCGGATCTGGCGGCGTTTCTCCATCGGAAACGGGGAGCGGGCGACCTCGCTTTGCTGGCCGGCGAACAATTCCTCGACGCGGACGTTGTCTTCATCGAAGGAGGCAAGGGCTCCCGGGGCTATCCCAAGATTCTTGTTCTGGCCGAGGGCCAGCCGCTGGGCGAGGCACTGGGGCTTGAGGATGTGGCGGCCGTCGTCTCGGCCGGAAAACCTGAGTGGAATCGGCGCGTCTTCGCGCCGGAGGAGGTGTCGGCCATGGCGGATTTTATCGAACGGAACGAGCAGGGACCGGGATCGCCGGTCTCGGTGACGGCCGAGGTCGACGGGGCGGACATTCCTCTTAATCCTTTCGTTCAGAAGGTGTTCGAACAGGTCGTTCTCGGTCTGATCGCGGCCCTCAAGGACGTCGGCCCGGAGCCGCGCCGGGTCGTCCTCACGGTGAAAAGGAGCGGGTAGAATGTGGACCAAAAACCCCAAAAACTGGCTGTGGCTTTTCCTCTTCGGCTCGCTCTGGGGAGCGGTCGAGGTCGTCGGCGGAGAGGCGCTCTACAGAGCCGGCGTCCCGTCATCCTCGGTGTGGCTTGCGGCCGCAGCTTTGTTTCTCCTCGCCGTCGGCCGCGGCGTTCTCAACAGGCCGGGAACGTCGGCCGTCGTCGGCGCCGTGGCCGCGCTTTACAAACTCGCCAATGCCGCGCCGTTTTTCTGCCACCTTCTCGGAATTTTCATGGTCGGCCTGGTGTTCGACGTCCTCGCCTCCTTGTTGCTTGTCGAAAAAGAGAAGCGCAGGGCCTGGTGGCGGGCGCCGCTCGTCGGGGCGCTTGGCGCCTATACGTCGAACGCGCTGTTCGCCGTCCTTATGACCTTCGTCGTCCGCTACAGATACTGGATCGGGGACGGACTGAGGAAGTTCAGCCGCCATATCGTCTTGGCCGGGAGCCTGGTCGCCTTGGTGTCGCTTTTTCTCGTTCCTCTCGGCCTTAGGCTGGGAGCGGGCGGAGAGGCGCTGTCCATGAAACGGCCGCGCTGGGCCGCCACGGGCGCCGCGGCTCTGGCGTGCGCGGCCTGGGCCGCGGGCCGGCTGTTTGCCTGAGTGGGCCCTGCAGCATAGGAATCTCAAGAAACTCTCGAGGTCGGAACGTCATGAGAATCAAGGTTGACCGCACGAAGTGCACGGGCTGCAGGCTTTGCCTTCAAATCTGCGCCATCGAGAATTACGGGGAGATCAACCCCAAAAAGGCGGCCCTGCGCATAGAGGCCAAGTTCCCGGAACCGGGGCAATATCGGCCCTTCGTCTGCACTCAATGCGGCAAATGCGCCGAAGTCTGTCCCGAGAACGCCATCACCCGAAACGACGTCGGCGCCTACATTGTCGACAAGTCGCTCTGCACGAACTGCGGGGCGTGCGTGACTGTCTGCCCGGTGGGCGTCGTCTTTCAGCACCCCGAAATCAATCATGTCATCATCTGCAATTTCTGCATGAAATGCACCGAGCTGTGCAGCACGGGAGCGATCGTGAAATGGGACAAGGCGCCGGCATCCAAGGGCGGAACCGCGGCTGCGGAGGAGGTCTGAGATGGGAAACGGACTCGCCGGCACGACTCTGCGCATCAACCTGAAGACGAGCGTCGTGCGCCGCCTGCCCACGGACGAGGCGCTTTTCCGAAGGTGGCACGGCGGCCGGGGCATCACCGCCAAGCTCATCTACGACGAAGTGCCGCGCGAGGCCGACCCGCTGGGCCCGGAGAACATTTTCATCATGAACGCCGGGGTCATGAGCGGGGCGTTCATCCCCGCCGGCTCCAAGGTGAGCTTCGGATCGGTCTCGCCCCTGACCAACGGCCACGGCGACTCGAACATGGGCGGCCATCTCGGCCCGGCGCTGAAGTTCGCCGGCTACGACCTCGTCGTCTTCGAGAACATCGCGCCGCGGCCGGTGTATCTCGTCATCGACGACGAGCGTGTCGAGCTTCGCGACGCCTCGAAATTCTGGGGCATGAAGTCGCTCGAGTGCGAGAAGGCCCTCAAGGACGAGCTGGGAGAAGATTTTGAGGTCGCCACGATCGGTCCGGCGGGGGAAAACGGCGTGCTCTTCTCGTGCATCACCCATGACTTCGGCCGCCAGGCAGGCCGGACGGGCCAGGGCGCGGTCATGGGTTCGAAACGGCTCAAGGCGATCTGCGTCCGGGGTTCGAAATCGCTCCGCGTCCACGACCTTCCGGAGCTCAGGAAGCAGGTGACGGAGATCATGCTTCGCACCCGGAAGCACCCCAACATGGAGCCTTGGCAGAAATACGGAACGGCTTTTTTCATCCGGTGGTCGAACGACAACGCCGTCCTCCCGACCTACAATTTTCAGACGACGCATTACGAGGACACGGACAAGATCGACGGCGACCAGCTTGTCACGAAGCTCCTCGTCACCCACAAGGCGTGTTTCGGCTGCTGGATGAACTGCGGAAAATACACCAAGGCCGTCGTTCCCGGCAAGCCGGCCGTCTATCTCGAGGGCCCCGAGTACGAGACGGGCGCGCTGTGCGGCGCCAACCTGGGGATGAAGGACATCCACCACGTGGCCTACATCAACTGGCTGCTCGACAACCTGGGCATGGATTCCATGAGCGGCGGCGGGGTCGTCGCCTTCGGGATGGAATGCTACGAGCGGGGCCTGATCACCGAGGCCGACCTGGAGGGGCATGCCCTGCGCTGGGGCGAGGTGGACGACGTCGAGCATTTCCTGGACATGATCGCCCACCGTCGCGGGATCGGGGACTGGTTCGCCGGCGGAACGAAACGCGCGGCGCAGAAAATAGGGAAGGGAAGCGAAAAATTCGCCATGCAGGTCAAGGGCCAGGAGATGTCGGGCTACGACGGCCGCTGGGCGCCGGGGATGCTCCTGAGCTACATGACGGCCGACATCGGCGCCCATCACAACCGCTCCTGGACGATCACCGTCGACATGGCCGAGGGACGGGAGCGGATCGCGGGCCGGGCCAAGATCGTGATTTACCTCCAGCACATCCGTCCGCTTTTCGACACCTGGTGCATCTGTCGCCTGTTCTGGGGCGAGCTCGACATCACGCCCGAGGAGATCGTCGAGTCCCTGAACCACATCACCGGCTGGGGAGTCGGTGTCGACGAATGCCTGCGCACATCGGAGATGATCTGGAATCTCAACAGGTGCCATTACCTGGAGAGAAACCGAGCGAACGGCAGGACGTTCGATTACCCTCCGGCGCGATCCTGGGAGGACAAGATCCCGAGCGGCCCGGGAAAGGGCAAGGGCCTGACGCGCGAGCAGATCGAGGAGATGCTGGACGACTACTACGACGAGCGGGGCTGGGACAGGCGCGGCAATCCGACGCGGGCTTTGCTCGAGGATTTGGGTCTGGGAGACGCGGCCGACAATCTGGAAAAGATCGGGCTGTTGGGCGAGCCCCTCCCGGGCGGCATCCCCAAGGTCAGGGGCGAGAAATACAAGCCCAAGGCGTTCTAGATTTTCTGCTTAAGAATCGTTCAGCGTCAGAGGATTTTGTGAGGGAGGAATGTTCCCCTAAACGGCTTATCGGGAAATCATGAGTCGAGTACGAAGGAAGCCGCCGAAGATACGAGGCGGACTCCATGAGCGCCTGAGTCAGGGAGACGGGGAAGCCGGCGGAGCGGGGATCAACCGGAACATGATGAGGAAAATACGGGCATGGTGATCTATTTGAAGGCCGGGAGCGAATTGCGCCTGAAGCTCAATCCCGACGTGGATTTTTACACCCGCCGCGTCGAAACCGAAGAGGGCAAGACGTTGCGTGAGATCCTTAAAGATATCCGACTCGCCCCGGCTTTCGTGGCCTTCGCTTATTCCGAGGGCAGGATTTTCAGCCTGGACCGCGCCCCACGCGACGGGCAGAGCATCACCCTCCAGCCGCCCGTCTCGGGCGGTTGAAAACGACGCGTCAGAATATTCTTCGCCGCCTCGACTCCTGACTCATGGTCCGGACTTTTACCGTCTTATCAAGCAGATCCTGCCTCATCCCTGAAGTTAGCCCGTTTCCTGGCCTCTTATCTCTCCGTATCGGTCCGGCCTGCGCGCCCCATCCCTTTTTCCGGCTCTCCCGGCCGTTCTTGACATCTCCCGAGGGCCTGTTTAGACTTGTCGGCAAGGGACAGATGGGATTTCAAGCCTGTACCGGACGAGCCGCCGGCCCCGAGCGAAAAAACAAATTCTTATACTTACATATTGGTCGGGGTGCTCGCTTTCGCGGTTCTCGCCCCCGGAAACCTCAGGCGCGTCGACGAGGTTCTCAGCGGGGATCTCGTTCTGATCGGCGACACGTTCAAGGCGCGCTTGACGAGGGTCAAGGCGCCCGGGCGGAACGAACCTCTTGGAATGGAAGTCTACGATTCCACCAAGCGTGAGCTCGAGGGTCAAACGGTGAAGCTGTTCACCTGGACGACGGACAACACGGCGGCCGGGATCGTCTACGACGAAGACGGCTACGCCCAGGTCCAGATCTTTCACGGAAAAAAGGCCGATGTGAGCTTCAACGAGGTCCTGCTGAAAAAGGGCTATGCCCGGGTCGATCCGAAGTTCCTTCCGGACGAGCTGAACCACTACTACGACCTGGAGAAAGAGGCCCGGGACAAGCGGCTCGGCATCTGGAAGGCGCGTTTATCGGCGCTCGCGCGTCCCGGGCACAGACAGTAGAAGAACCGCGTGGACTTCAGAAAGAACGTCTTCATGAACAAACCCAACAGGCATCCGGTTTGGGCGGCGTGCGTCTGCCTAATCCTGGGGAGCATTCTCGCGAGCGACTGCG
>JAFGAV010000024.1 GCA_016933515.1 Candidatus Aminicenantota bacterium | reverse complement strand
GGAGCGAATCGCTCGGCCGGTCCCGAGAAACCCGGAGTTTAGCGGCGTGAAGAACCGCGGAGGCGCTGAGGCCCTTCCTCAGCGGCCTGATAACTTCGGCCGTATTATCAGGGGCGGCGACACATCACAGCTTTGAAAGCGACCTCATGAGGCCGCGCTCCCAAAAACCCGTCTTGATTCTCCGGCGGAGTCCGATTAGCATTAGAACCCATCCCTTCGAGGTCGAGAGGTCGTCATGGAAAAGTCGCGCGACATCGTCATCATCGGCGGAGGTCCGGGAGGCTACGTGGCTGCGCTTCGGGCGTCACAGCTCGGGAAAAAGCCCCTCCTTGTCGAGGCCGACAGAGTGGGCGGAGTGTGCATGAACTGGGGCTGCATCCCGACCAAGTTTCTCCTCCATCAGACGGCGCTTGTCCGCTCCCTCCGGACGAACACGCGCCTCTCGGGCCCGATCGAGCGCATCGCCTGCGACTGGAAGCGCGTCCAGGAAGACCGCGCCAAAATCATCGACCGCCTCGTCAAGGGAACGGAGTTTCTTCTGGAGAAAAACAAGGTGGACGTGGTCGCCGGCCGGGCCGTGCTCCTCGACGAGCGGCGCGTCCGGATCTCCACGCCGATGGGGGAGACCGACGTCGAGGCCGGAGCGGTCATCCTGGCCA
This sequence comes from Candidatus Aminicenantota bacterium, assembly GCA_016933515.1. Taxonomy (GTDB): domain Bacteria; phylum Acidobacteriota; class Aminicenantia; order Aminicenantales; family JAFGAV01; genus JAFGAV01. The sequence continues at coordinate 29,463 of JAFGAV010000024.1, read as the reverse complement.
CGGGCAGCCGTTCGGCGGATCTTCCTTTTCTCAAAGCCGACGGCCGCCGCGTGATCACGAGCCGCGAGGCGCTCGAGCTCGATCCCGTCCCCGAAAGCCTGCTCGTCGTGGGAGCGGGCGCGATTGGGCTCGAGCTGGGAACGATCTACTCCCGGCTGGGGACGAAGGTCACGGTTCTGGAGATCCTTCCGCACATCCTGCCCGGAAGCGACAAGGAAATGGCGACCCGCCTCGAACGGATGCTCAAAATCCAGGGGCTGTCTGTATTCACGAGGATGAAAATCGAGAGAGCGGTCGAAACGCCGGGCGGCATGAGGCTCGAGGGCGTGTGCTTGAAGGGCGAGGCCCCGTTCTCCTTCGAGGCCGAGCGCGTTCTCCTGGCCGCCGGCCGACGGCCCAACTCCGACGCTTTCCAGGAAGGAGCCGGCCTCGTGGACCTCGAAAAAGGATGCGTCCGCGTGGACGAACACATGAGAACCTCTCTTCCGGGAGTGTTTGCCGTCGGCGACCTCGTCGGCGGGAAACTGCTGGCCCACAAGGCGTCCCATGAGGGTCTCGTCGCCGCGGAAAACGCCGCCGGCGGAGACCTCTCCTGGGACGACAGGGCGCTGCCCATGGCCGTTTTCACCGATCCGGAATTCGCCTCAGTCGGGCTGAGCGAAGAAGAAGCGCGCGAGCGGGGCATCGGCTTTCAGGTCGGGGCGTTTTCCCTCCAGGCCAACGGCCGCGCCCTGACGATGGACAGCCCGGAGGGCATGGTCAAGCTCATCGCCGGGCCGGACGACGCGGTTCTGGGCGCCCATATCCTGGCGCCCGGGGCGAGCGACATGATTCCCGAACTGACCATGGCGGTGAGGATGAGAATGAAGCTCCAGGACGTGTCTTCCACGATCCACATCCATCCCACGCTTTCGGAATCTGTCGTCGAGGCGGCGCTCAAAGCCAAGGGAGCGGCCCTCCACGCCCTCAACATCCCCCGACCGTAGCGGCGCCGAACGCCGCTCCCTCGGAGCCGGGCCGAACGGGAGCCGTCAGGGCTGTTCGAGAGGTTCGAACACCTTGAGTTCACCGACGACCCACGGCCAGAGAGGGTCGCGTCCGGTCTGCTCGATCCTGATGAAACGCATCTCTTCGCCCTGGAAGAGAATGTCCTGGACCGCCCGCCGGGGATTGTCGACCAGGGAACGGACGAAAGCCCCGGCGTGATAGCCGGGAAGGGCGAGACGCCACTCCCGGCCGTCGGGCGACCAGGTTGCGACAAGATTCGCCGCCGCGTTCTGGGGAAGGAATCCCGCCTCCAGGGAAACGCGCGACACGCGCACCGGACGATCGAAGACGATGAGAAGCTGTTCTCCCCGGGATTTGGGCCGGCCCGTCGTCCAGGCCGTGTCCGGGCGGCCGTCCGCCGCCAGACCCGCCAGCTCCGGGTTCAGTTCGGCCTCCACCCTGAAGTCGGCGGGCGGAATTTCCCTGTCGGGAGCCGGGACGGGAGGAGGCGCGGCGGGGGGCAGGACTCTGTAAATCGTGTCGTCGCCCAGAAGAAACTCCATGTCGTTCGGACGGCCGAATCCGTAGCGGAAGGTGGCGGCGTGGCGGAACAGGCGGGCGCCGCGGTGCCGGGCGTCGAAGCGGGTGTCCTCCGCGCGTTCGGGATTCAGGGGGCGGGCGTGGAAGACGATGTAATCGACGCCCAGTTCCTGAAGGGTCTCGCCGGATGCCTGAGAGGGAAAATCGCGCATGAGGCTCCGGAGGAGGTCGACCGTCGGGGGGAGAAAGCCGCTGTAGCCGTTGACGATCTTTTTCTTGTGAAAGAGGGAAAGATACATGTAGGCCGCTTCGTTGGCGTTGCCTCCAAAAAGCGGCAGTTCGACCAGGGCGATGTCGCCTTTGCGCTCCGCGAGCCAGCGGTAGGTGGGAGGAATGTCCCGGCCGACGGGGAAGGAGAGAAGCCTCTGGGGATGAGACCAGTATTCCGCATTGATGAACAGAAGGAGCCCGGCGGCCAGAGCGGTTCTGACGCCGCGCTTTTTGACCGTCCGCAAGAGGACATCAAGCCCCCAGCCGGCCAGGACGGCCACGGCCAGGACGACGAAGACGGCGTAGCGGGAGGGGACCCGAATGCCCTTGAAACCCGGGACATGATGATACAGCCAGGCGAAGGGGGAGAGCTGCGGAAAGGCGCGAAATCCCGCAAGGGCGAAGGCGGCGCCGAACGAGAGGGCCATGGAGGCGGAGAGAACGAACAGATAGAGAAACGCGTTGCCGCCTGAAGTGCCGGGACCGCCGGTTTTGAAAACATGCCGAACGAAAGCGACGATCAGGACGAGACCCAGAACGACTCCGAGTCCGAACGCCTGCTTGGCCGGATTGGTCAGGGAGAGAGTGATCGAGCCGAGTTTTCCCTTGATTCCGGGAAAGAGGAGAGTGAACGCCGTCAGGGACGCGGGGACGGCCGAGAGAGCGATCGCCCACGTTTTCGCTCTCGGAGAAAGCGATCCCGTGCGAGAGAATCGCCGGATAAGAAACACGGCGGCCAGCGCGAGGGCCGCGGCCCCGGGAAAGAGGAAATATTCATAGGAGCCGAGAGGGTGGAGCAACGGCCCCCACAGGCGGTTGTGGGGAGGGACGGACAGGTAATTTTGAAGTTCGGCGCCGTGCTCCAGGTTGCGCTGAAACATGAACTCCTGAAAGAGGCGGAGGAACGGACGGGCGTAGATCGCCAGGACCGCTCCGGCCCCGAGGAGCGGCAGCCCGAGTTTCAGCAGGAAAGCGGGGCCGAGCTTCTTCCGATGGACAAGAAGCAGGACCGCCAGGATGAGAGGCAGGAGAGAGAGAAAGAAAAGCCCGTAGTAAACGCAGGTCAGGGCCTGCAGGGTGAGAAAAAGAGCGAACAGGGCGGAATGACGAAAGCGCCCGCTCTCGAAAAACCGGTGCAGGGACAGGAACGCCAGGGGGATGAACCAGGCCGCAACGAGCTGAAGATGAGTGATCTGCTGCATCAGAACGGCGCTGAAGGCGAAAATGAGGCCCGAGGCCGCGCCGCTCAACGCCCGTCCGGTCAGGTGCCGGACCAGGAGAAACATGGCGTAGGCGTTCAGAATGCAGGACAGGAAAAAGACGAAGTTGTAGGCCAGGATGGGGTTTCCCGTCGCCGCCGCGACAGGCCAGGAGAGAACGGCCAGGGGAAGGAGAGTTTCGGAGTAACTGAGTGTTCCCTTGAAGGGATGGAAAACGTTGGCCTCGAAAAGCTGAAGCGGGTTGCGGGCCATCTGGTGGTGATCCCAGCCCAGGATCCAGGTGTTGAGCAGACAGTCCCAGCCGTCGTTGAGGCTGTCGGCCGGATGGAGGGAGAGAGGAAGAAGATGGACGAACGCGCACGCCGTGAAAAAGATCAAGACGACGACATGCAACCCGATCGCCTTCTTCCGGCCGGTCATCATCACCGCCCCATTATATCCGGCGGCGTTCTCAAGTCAAAAGACCGGGACGGATCCAGGCTCTCGGCCTTGATTTTTTCGAAAGAATGCTTAGGCCGCTTGGATTCCAGCTTGAGACCGTTAAGCCGAGGAAAACAGGATCGCTTCCGCCGTCATTGACAAGGCGCGAACGCGGCGCATAAAATGAGGCCTCGAGCGCGACATGAGGAATCCCGACGACTCGGAAAACGCTTCGGCCGGCGCGGCTCCCGCCGTGGAAGTCTCCTACGGCGACGGATGGTACGGCTGGGAGCACGACCGGGTCTTCCCGTTCCGCTGGATGACGTCCGGGGCGAAAATCGTTCTTCCCGCGGACGTCCGGAGCCTCTACCGTTTCGCCGTCCTGCCCGTGTTTTCCGAATATGTCGATTTCAGCCAGAAGCTTCGCGTTGAGACCGGGAACGGAGATTCGGCCGAATGGCCGCTCCTCTATCAGTGGTCGTTTTACAGCCTTGACCTCCGTCCTGAAAAGCCCTCGGGGGAGGGGACGGAGGCGTCGCGGGACCCGGTCGAGATCGATCTGAGCCTCAACAAGATCTTCCCGGCGCGCTACCACCCCGGGGACGGACGCGAACTCGGAGTCAGGATCGGGCCCTTCACATTCCACAACGACCCCCGGAGGCACGAGCTTTTCAAGTTTTTCATCGCCAACGCCGTCCTGAATTTCGAGGAGATGGTCGAAGGCCGGGACGAGCTCCGTTCCTATCCGCTCAACCTGGGCATTGACCTCTACGGGAAATGCAACATCAAGCCGCCCTGCGTCTACTGTTTGTGGGACAAGATGAAGACCTTGGAGGGACCTTACGTCGACATGACGATCGACGACAGGACGCTCGAGTCTTACGGTCCGTTTTTCAAAGCCGCCCGCAACCTGGTCAATTGTTCGTTCGGCGAGCCCCTGCTTCACCCCCGCTTCCAGGAGATTCTGGAGCTCTGCCGTCGGAGCGGGAAGTTCCTTGAATTGTCGACCAACGGGCAGGCCTTCACCGAACGCACGATCCGGGCGCTCGCCGGCAAGCCGGTGTATCTCTATGTGTCGCTCGACGCGGCCACGGCCGCGACCTACGCCAAGATCCGCAACGATCGCTGGGAGGAGATCATCCCCCGGCTCGAACAACTCAGCCGCGAGCGGAAAAAGGCCGGCGGATTTCCCAAGCTGTTCATGGTCTTCATGCCCATGCGCGTCAACCTCGGCGACCTGGAGGCTTATTTCGAGCTCTGCCGGCGCCTGGAGGCGGATGCGCTCGTTCTCCGGCCGCTGCTGTATCTTTGGAACCCCAAAATCGAGGCCGACCGGGGAGGGTATCATTTCGACTATAAAAAGGAAATGCTCGAGCGGTCCGAGGCCGAAGAGGTCATCCGAAGATGCGAGCATCTGTCGGTGACTTACGGCGTCCCCCTGGCCAACCAATACAGCTTCGGACTGATTCCCGAACCCGGATCCGGGAGCCGAGAGACATGACCGACGAAAAGACGCCCCAACACGAAGAAAGCGGCGGCGACGACCTCGGCCACGGACGCCTGCCTCTTTGCCGGGAGCCCTGGGAAAGCTATTACATTCTTCGGCGGGGGATCCTGCCCTGCTGCCATGGGAACCCGATCATCGCTCCCATCACCGGCTGGGCCGACGCCTGGAATTGCCCCCAGATCCGGGAAATCCGCCGGCATCTCAGCCAGGGACGGCTGAGCCCCTATTGCCTGGAAAGCCTCGGCTGCCCCATCGTCCAGAGGGTGCTCAGGGAACAAAAGGAAAAAGGGAAAAGCGACGCCTTGCCGCGGCGGCCGGCTTTCCTTCGTTTCCTCAACCGCCTGATGTTCCGGATTCCCGGACGCGCGGTCCGGGCCGTCCGCGAACTCCGGGCGAGGCGGAAAAGGTCCGGCTAGGCCGGGCGGTCATTTCCCGATGTAGCCCAGAGACTTCAGCATTTCCTCGGCCGACTTCTCCTGCCGGACGTCTCCCTTGCTTCTGAGGACGTCGCGGGCGAATTCCTCAAGACGCCGCCTGAGCTCCAGCGTCTCGTTCCGGAGTCCTTCGCGTTCCAGGACGTTCTTTTGTTCGGCGGGATCATCGGTCACATGGAACAGCTCGAAGAGGCCTTTTTCGGGGGTGAAAATGAGATGCCAGGGCGGGCGTCGGGCCGCGAACTTGTCCCAAGCCGCTTCCGGCTTGTACGTCGCCTGAAAGAGAACGTCCGGAGATGCCTGCCCGCGGTCCATCAGATTCCGGCCCTGATGGAAAGAAGGCCGGCGGAAGCGCATGATGTCGGCGAGCGTGGGGGCGATGTCCAGGAGCGAAGCGGGTTCGCTCCTCACTCCGCGGGCCGAAGGGCGTCCGGGAACATGGATGAGGAGCGGGACCTTCATGTACTGCTCGTAAAGATAGTGAATGTGCCCGATGTGACGGTCTCCGTACGGGCTGAGGAATTCTCCCAGGCCCTCGCCGTGGTCGCCGAAAACGACGAGCGCCGTGTCTTTCGAGCGGCCGAGCTCCTCGAGCTTGCCGAAAAGACGGCCGAGGTGCTCATCCATGTATTCGACTTCGCGGCGGTAATAAGACGGGACCGCGTCGGGGGGAAGGATGAGCTTGCCCCGCAGAGTCAGCCGGAAGGGGCGGGGCGGACCCGTGTTCACCACGTCCAGGACCGCTTGCGGCTTGAGGAAGTAGATGTTGTCCGCGCGGCGGATGAACCAGCCGCTCGGGAAATCGATCTTCAGTCCCGGCGCGTCCGCGGACGGGTCGAATTCGAGAAGGTCGAGCCGGGCTTGAAAGTTGTTGGGATAATGGGGGCTTTGAATTTCTAAGAGAAACCTGTTGCGGCCGGTCTTGAGGTCGACGTCGAAGACGTGGGTGAGATACTTGCTCAGGCAGGCGGTGTCGTCCAAGAGACGTCCGTTGAACGAAACCTTCATGTCGGGAGGCATGTCCGGGGGCGCATAGGGATCGTGGGGGTCGGAATAGTGGAGCCAGAGGAAAAAGGGACGGTCGTGGTTCTCTTCCAGCCAGGGGAACGCCCTGCGGTTCACTTCCTCGGCGTGGAGGTACCAGCGGTCGCGGGGGAAGGCGTCGTCGTAGACGTCGAACCCCCCGGCCAGGCCGAACCGTTTGCCCAGGACGCCGAGCGAGACGAAGGCGGCCGTCGCAAAGTCCCGTTTCTTGAAAATTTCCGCCAGCAGCGGGCGTCGGGAGCGCGGCCGGACGGGCTGGCCGTTGACGAAGTTTTTGATGGTATGGGGCGGCTCGGAGAAAAACACAGAGGCATGCGAGGGAAGCGTGATCGGAATCAGGGTCGTGCAGTCCTTGAAGAGGAGGCTGCGTTCGGCCAACCGGTCCAGGTTGGGCGTGCGGGCGCTTCCGGGAGCGTAGCAGTTGAGATAATCCGCCCGCTGGGTGTCGAGAGTGATGAGGACGACGTTGCGCGGCGGCTTCTGTCCGCGGCAGAACGCGCCCAGAAGACACAGCCCGATCGGGAGGACGAGGCGGCGCCAGAGTTCGGTCCGGGGATTTTTTCGCTTCATCTTCAACCTGTTTCTTCTTTCGCCTCTCGACGATTCCGGCCGGAGGCGAGCCTACGGCTTTTATATTAGAAGAGAGCGGCGACATTGTCAAAAACGGCCCCTTCGCCGGAAGCGCAAATTGGTGTTGATAATCGAAGGTGATTTCAATAAAATCTCTTCTGACAATATGACCGAAATTCTGCTGGTCTTCGCTGTGTTCGGCGCCCTGGGTGCGGTCCTTCTGTTTCTCAACGCCCTTCTCGGCCCGAAAAGACACAACCCGCTGAAGGACACTCCTTTCGAGTGCGGAAGCCCGGCCCTCGAAACCGAGATCAAGCCCTACTCCGTCAAATTCGCCGTCGTCGCCTTTCTCTTCCTGGTCTTCGATATCGAGATCGTCTTTTTCTTTCCCTGGGCCGTCGTTTTCCGCGAACTGGGGGGCGCGGGCCTGGCGGTCATGGGAGTGTTCGTGTTCGTCCTGGCCGTGGGCTTCGCCTACGCCTGGAAGAAGGGAGCGTTCGATTGGGATTCGTGACCACCACTTTCAACAGCCTGCTCGGCTGGGCGCGGAAGTATTCTCTCTTTCACTATCCCTTCGTCACGGCCTGCTGCGGCATGGAATACATGTCCGCCGCCTGCGCCCATTTCGACATCGACCGCTTCGGCGCCGGTTGGACGCGCTTCTCGCCCCGGCAGGCGGACATGCTCCTCGTGGTGGGCACGATCACCCAGAAGCAGGCGCCCGTTTTGCGCACGGTCTATGAGCAGATGACGGAGCCCAAATGGGTGGTGGCCGTCGGCGCCTGCGCCGTGAGCGGGGGGATCTACGACAACTACGCCGTCGTCCAGGGCGTGGACGCCGTCATTCCCGTGGATGTTTATATTCCCGGCTGTCCGCCGCGGCCGGAGACCATCCTGGACGCCCTGCTGAAACTCCAGGAGAAGATCCAAAAACAGGAGCAAGAGTGGAGATGGAAGAAGCGCAGGCCCTGAAGTCGCTGAAGGAAACGTTCGGCGAGGCCGTGCTCGAGGCGTTCCGCCAGGCCGGCGACGACGTGGCGGTCGTCAAGCGGGAGGAGTTGCTGCGGGTGGCCGAGAGGTTGAAGGCCGCGCCGTGGGATTACGCCCTCCTTCTCGACCTGACCGCCGTCGATTATCGCGCCGGCCGCGGATGCCTGGAAATGGTTTACACGTTCCTGTCTTTCAGCCGCAACCACCGTCTGCGGCTTAAGGCGGAGCTGCCCGCCGGGGACGCCCGAATCGCCTCGCTCTCGCCCCTGTGGAAGAACGCCGACTGGCTGGAGCGCGAAGCGCATGAGATGTTCGGCGTGGACTTCGAAGGGCATCCCGGCCTGCGACCGCTGCTTCTCTATGAGGGATTTCAGGGGCATCCCCTGCTCAAGGATTACCCCTTGCGCCGACGCCAGCCGACGATCCCGCTCAGGAAGGAGACATGAGCACACGTTTCCGCCGCGGCGCCCGGTCCGAGAGCATGCTCCTCAACATGGGGCCTTCCCATCCGGCCATGCACGGCGCCGTGCGGATCATGCTTGAGCTCGACGGCGAGCGCATCCTGAGCAGCGAAGTGGAGGTCGGATATCTCCATCGCGGCTTCGAGAAAACTTGCGAGAACAAGACCTACTTCAACCTCCTGCCCTACACCGACCGCTTGAATTACGTTTCCCCTCTGATCAACAACGTGGGCTACGTCCTGACCGTGGAAAAGCTCCTCGGGCTCGAGCCGCCGGAAAGGGCCCAGCACATCCGGGTCCTGATGAGCGAACTGTCTCGGGTGTCCGATCATCTGACCTGCCTGGCGGCGATGAGCATGGAATGCGGGGCCTTCACCGTTTTTCTGTACATGATTCAGGCCCGGGAATACATCTGGGACGTCTTCGAGGAAACGACGGGCGCCCGGATGACCACGTCCTACATCCGCGTGGGCGGCGTGCGGGCCGACCTCGGTCCCGGCTGGCGCGACCTGCTGGCCAAGGCCCTTTCCGGGACCCGTCGCGTCCTCAAGGACGTTCACGGCCTTCTGGACAAGAACAAGATTTTCCTCGACCGGACGCGCGGCGTAGGCGAGATGAGCCGGGAGGACGCGCTGTCCTACGGCTGGACCGGCCCCTGCCTGCGCTCCACGGGCGTCAATTATGACGTGCGCAAGGCCCGTCCCTACCTCGTCTACGACCGTCTGGAGTTCGAGGTTCCCCTGGGCGACCGGGGGGACAACTACGACCGGTACATGGTCCGGATGAGAGAGATCGACCAGAGCCTGCGTCTGGTGGAGCAGGCGGCCGCAAAGCTCGAGGACTGCGCGCCCGAGGTCATGGCTCAGGATGAACGTCTCGAACCCGAGGACGCCATCGCCCGCAGCCGGGTCCGACGGCCCGATGAGGGCATCCGCCTCTCGCCGACTCTCGAAGGAGCCGAAAAGAGGCTCACCCCGGGCATCCTGTCCGACGACGGCCGCTCGATCGTCCCGCCCAAGGAAGACGTCTACACCTCCATGGAAGGCTTGATCAGGCATTTCAAGTTCTTCATGAAGGGACACGGCCTGAGGCCGCCGCGGGGGGAGGTTTACCATTCCGTGGAAGGCGGAAACGGCGAGCTGGGTTTCTATCTCGTTTCCGACGGCACGGACAGACCCTACCGGCTTCACCTGCGCGCCCCCTGTCTTCACCTTCTGGCCGCGCTCGAAAGCCTGATCCGCGGCCGCTACGTCGCCGACATCATTCCGACCTTCGGTTCCCTGAACATCATTCTCGGAGAGCTGGACAGATGAGCCACAACATTCCGGACAGGGTCAAGAGGCGGGTCGAGGACATCCTTTCCCGTTACCCCCGCCGCGAAGCCGCCCTCCTGCCCGTTCTGAGCGCCCTGCAAGAAGAGAGAGGATTTCTGTCTCATTCGGACGAGGAGTGGGCCGCGGACACGCTCGGGATTCCGCCGGCGAAGGTGCGCGAGGTCGTCACGTTCTACAGCCTCTTCCGCAGGAAACCCGCCGGACGTCATCATCTCCAAGTCTGCACCAACGTGAGCTGCGCCCTGAACGGCGCGGACGGCCTGCTCTCCCACCTCCGGAAAAAATTGGGCATCGCGGAGGGAGAGACATCGGCGGACGGCCGATTTTCCCTCAGCTCGGTCGAATGCCTGGGGCATTGCGACGAGGCTCCGTGCCTGATGGTCAACGACGAGCACTACGGGCGTCTCGACCGGCGGGCGCTGGATGAGCTCCTGGAGAAGCTGGAGTGAACCGCGAAGACGAGCTCTTTCTGACCCGCGATTTCGGGCTGGACCATCTCCACCGGCTCGAGACATACGTCTCCCGGGGAGGATACCGGGCCGCGGCCAAAGCGTTGAAAACCATGACACCCGACGCGGTCCTGGAGGAAGTCAAGGCCGCCAACCTCCGCGGCCGCGGGGGCGCGGGATTCCCGGCCGGGATCAAATGGGGGTTCGTCCCCCGGGGGACGGACGCTCTCCGTTACCTGTGCGTGAATGCCGACGAGGGCGAGCCGGGGACGTTCAAGGACCGGTTTCTGATGAGTCACAATCCGCACCTTCTCCTGGAGGGCGCGATTCTCGCCTCCTACGCCGTGGGCATCCGGACGGCCTATGTCTACATCCGCGGCGAATACGAATCCATCGCCCGCCGGCTCGAAACGGCCGTGAGCGAGGCGAGGGCCTCGGGCTGGTTGGGAGATCACATCGCCGGCACGGGCTTCGGACTCGAAGTGTTCGTCCACCGCGGCGCCGGCGCCTACATCTGCGGGGAGGAAACGGCGCTCCTCGAATCTCTGGAGGGGAAGCGCGGGCATCCGCGGCTCAAGCCTCCGTTTCCGGCGTCGATCGGGCTGTTTCGGTGCCCGACGGTCATCAACAATGTCGAAACGCTCTGCCACATTCCGGGCATCATCCGGCACGGCGCCGAGGCGTTTCTGAAGCGGGGACTGCCCCGGGACGGCGGAACGCGGATCTTCAGCGTCAGCGGCGCGGTCGCCAGGCCCGGCTGCTACGAACTCCCGACCGGATCGAGCCTTCGGGAGCTGATCTACGAGCGGGCGGGAGGGGTGAGGGACGGCCGGAAGCTGAAGGCCGTCATTCCCGGCGGGCTCTCGGCGCCGATGCTTACGGAGAACGAGATCGACGTCCGGATGGACGGCGATTCCCTCGTCGAGGCCGGTTCGATGCTCGGCTCCGGCGCCGTCATCGTCATCGATGACGAAACGCCGATGACGCTCGTTCTGGAAAAAATCACGAAGTTTTACGCCCATGAATCGTGCGGACAATGCACCCCCTGCCGCGTCGGGACCGCGTGGATGGCCAGGATCGCCGCCCGCCTCAGGGCCGGCCGGAGGAGGAACGGAGACGTGGACACGCTTCACAGGCTGGCCTCCGGCATCAAGGGCCGGACGCTTTGCCCCATGGGCGACGCCGCCGCCCTGCCCGTCCTGGCCCTTGTGGCCAAGTTCCGGGACGAGCTCGAGAGGTCCTCGTGATGGTCAGCCTGGTCATCAATGGTCAAAGGATCTCGGCCGCCCCGGGAACGACCATCTTGGAGGCGGCCCGGGAAGCGGGGATCGAGATCCCCCATCTGTGCTACCACCCGGCCTTTCCTCCCGTGGGCACGTGCCGGCTGTGCGCCGTGGAGATCGAGGGGCTGCCCAAGCTTGAGCCGGCCTGCTCCACAAACGTGAAGGAAGGCATGGTGGTGCGGACGGAAAGCCCCCGGGTCGTCGAAGCCCGCCGGAACGTCCTGGAGCTTCTTCTGGCCGAGCATGCCATGGATTGTCCCATCTGCGACAAGGCGGGGGAGTGCCGGCTCCAGGACACCTATCAGGCCTACAGCCTGGCGCCCGGCGTCTATGCCGAGGACAAAACCCGCCGCGGCAAAAAAATCGCGCTGGGCGGGGGGCTTCTCCTCGACCGGGAGCGCTGCGTCCTGTGCACGCGCTGCGTCCGTTTTCTGGAATCGGTCACCAAGACGTCGGAGCTAGGCGTCTTCGAGAGAGGGGACCGCTCCGAGATCGGCTGCGTCGAGGGGCGTCTCGTGGACAACAACTATTCCGGCTGTTTGGCCGAGATCTGCCCGGTGGGGGCCATCACCGATTCCGATTTCCGTTTCAAGACGCGCGCCTGGTTTCTGGAGGCCCGGGAGACGATCTGCCCGCTGTGCGGGCGGGGATGCGCCGTCTTTCTGGAAAGCCATCCGGGGTTCCCGCGCGTCCCCGGGACGGCGAAAGCGTACCGGGTGCGATCGCGGCGGGACGAGCGGGTGAACGGACATTGGATTTGCAACGTCGGCCGCTACGGCTACGGCTACCTCGAAAAATCCCGGTGCCGGGAGCTTGCGGGTCCGCTGGCGAAGACGCTGAATCTCAAAGCGGCGACCGACGTTGTCGCTCCTTTAGCCGCCGAGCTCCGGGCCCTGAAGTACAAAGGACGGCAGACCCGCGTCGCGGTCGTCCTCTCCGACTGGCTGACCAACGAAGAGCTTTTTCTGGCCGGCGCGGTCTTCCGGCGGGACCTTGAGATCGGACGATGTCATCTGGTCGGCCCCCGGGACGGCTCGCCGGACGGAATGCTCCTGACCGCCGAGAGAAGCCCCAACCGGGCCGGTGCGAAGGCCCTGGGCTTCAACACGGAGGAGACCACGCTCGAGGCTCTGGCCCGAGACACCGATCTGCTGATCGTTTTCGGCCCCTTTTTGCAGGACAGGTTCCGTCCGGCCGACATCGCGTCCGCCTGGGCCGGCGTGAAGACCAAGGTCCTGTTCACGCCCCGCGATGAAGGACTGGGAGCGGCCTTCGACCTCGTCGTCCCGACCGTCTGGCCCGCGGAAAAAGACGGCTCCTTCACCAATTGCCAGGGATTGATCCGGAGTTTTTCCCCGGCTCTCGCTCCGCCTCCGTCCGCCGTGCCGGAATGGCGTCTGCTAACGGCCCTGGGCCGGGCCGTCGGTCTCAATCCGTCGTTTTACATTCCTTTTCGAAGCGCCGGAGATGTCCGGAGAGCGATGCCGTGATCGAGATCCTCATTTTGCTGGCCAAAATCGTCGGCTCTCTGGTCTGGCTTTTGCTCCTGACGTTGTACCTCACCTGGGCCGAACGAAAGGTGAGCGCGGTCATGCAGGACCGCATCGGGGCCAACCGGGCCTCGATTCGCGGCCTGCGCCTCTTCGGGCTGTTTCAGCCCTTCGCCGACGCCATCAAGATGATCTTCAAGGAGGATTTCCGGCCGTCGTTCTCGCGGCGCCTTCTCCACACTCTGGCTCCCTTCCTCTCGTTTTTTTTCGTGGCCGTGACCGTGTCGGTTATGCCCTTCGGCGACCGGATCCGGATCGGAGGCCGGACGATTTCGCTCCAGGTCCTGGACATCGACGTCGGCCTGCTGTTCGTTCTGGCCATGCTCAGCCTGGGGATCTACGGCATCCTCCTCAGCGGCTGGGCGTCCAACAACCGCTTCGCCCTTCTGGGCGGGATGCGCGGCGCGGCGCAGTTCCTGTCCTACGAAGTGGCCCTGGGGTTGGCGCTCGTGGGCGTGGTCATGGTCTTTCCCTCGCTCCGGCTTTCGGAGATCGTTTCCGCCCAGGGGAGGCTTCTCTTCGGTTTCCTCCCCAAGTGGGGCGTCGTCCTCCAGCCCCTGGGATTTTTCGTTTTCTTCATCGCCGCCCTGGCCGAGACCAAGCGCGTGCCCTTCGACATGCCGGAGGGAGAGTCGGAAATCATCGGTTTTTTCACGGAGTACGGGGGCCTCAAGTGGGGCCTGTTCATGTTTACCGATTTCATGGAGATCGTCATCATCTCCTGCCTGACAACCACGCTGTTTTTCGGAGGATGGCAGGTGCCTTGGCTGGGAGCGGACGGTTTTGTCTTTCCGGGCGGGGGGACCTGGGCTCTGGCTCCCTGGGCGGTGACCGTTTTCCAGGTCCTGGCCTTCAACGTCAAGGTCGCCTTTTTCTGCTGGCTGCAGATCCTCATCCGGTGGACCTACCCCCGTTTCCGCTACGACCAGCTCATGGACCTGGGGTGGAAGGTTCTCATCCCCCTCGGTCTTTTGAACATCATCCTCACCGCCGCGGTGCTGAGTGTCTGACATGAAACAAGCGCCGGCCGTCCTTTTCGAGATCCTGCGGGGAGCCTGGATCACCGCCCGGCATTTCACGGTCAACATGGTTTTTCACACGCTGAGGCTGTTCCGCATCCGGACCCGGAGGGCGGGGGCGGTGACCATTCAATATCCGGAAGTGAAAAAACCCATCCCCCCGCGCCACCGCAGCCTTCACCGCCTCATGAAGCGTTCGGGGACCGACCGCCCCCGCTGCGTGGCCTGCATGCTGTGCGCCACCGTCTGCCCCTCGGAGTGCATTGTCGTCGAAGCGGCTGAGGATCCCGATCCCGACGTCCAGAAGGTCCCGTCCCGTTTCATCATCGACCTCAGCCGCTGCTGTTTCTGCGGGTTCTGCGTCGAAGCCTGTCCCGAGGACGCGCTGCGCATGGACACCGGACGCATCGACCTGGCCGCCTACGACCGGGGCGACCTCATCTACGATCTGGAGCGTCTTCTGCGATGACCGCCAGCGACATCACGCTCGGCGGACTTCACGTCCTGGGCCTGCGGGACGGATTTTTCAGTCTCGACGGCGGAGCGATGTTCGGCGTCGTCCCCAAAACCCTCTGGACCAGGGCGTTCCGGGCCGATGACCGGAACCGGATCACCCTGGGTCTCAATTCGTTTCTCATCCGGGGAGAGGGGAGGACCGTTCTTGTCGAAACCGGGATCGGCGACCGCCTGACGGACAGGCTGTCCGCGCTTTACGGGCTCTTCCGGGAGGAAGGGCTCGTCGCCGCCTTGGGCCGCGCCGGCGTGCGTCCCGAAGACGTCGACGTTGTCGTCAACACGCATCTTCATTTCGACCATTGCGGAGGGAACACGAGACGGAGCGAAGACGGGAGCCTTGTTCCTGTCTTTCCCCGGGCCGAGTACGTCGTCCAGAAAGAGGAGTGGGAGGACGCGCTTCATCCCAACGATCGGGACAAGGGAAGCTACTTGCCCGACAATTTCGTCCCCCTCGAGCGGGCCGGACTCCTTCGGCTCGTGGAGGGCGAGGCGCGCGTCTCTCCGGGCGTTACGGTCGTTCCCGCGCCGGGGCACACCCGCGGCCATCAGGCCGTCAAGGTCGAGGGCGGAGGCCGGACGCTGTTCATCCTGGGCGACATGGTGCCCACCGCGGCCCACGTCCGGACGTCGTACGTCATGAGCTACGACCTGTTTCCCGTGGAGACGATGCGCCAAAAGAAAAAATTCTATGAAGAAGGATTGGCCGGCGGATGGGTCTACGGCTTCATCCACGATCCGGAGCACTTCTTCGGCCGGGTGGCGAAGAAAAACGAAAAATATGAATTCCAGCCTTTCGTCATTGAGCCCAAAAGCGGATAAACCGGTAGTGATAGGTGTGGAAGTAGACCCGCAGCAGGGTCAGGACGACGAGCAGCGTTCCGAGAATCCAGGCCAGGCGCACGGGATTCTTATCGAAGAACCTTTTCCATGCCGGCCGACGGGCGTCGAGGACCGCGGCGCCGGCCGCCGCAAGTAGGACATAGGCCGGGAAAATGTAGCGGTCGGCTTTGCGGTCGAAAAGGGAGAAGAAAAGGACGACCGCGGCCGAGGCGGCCAAAGCCAGCCGGAGGAAGCGCCCACGGAGCAGATCGCTCCGTTTCCGGAGCGAGCGGAGGGCGTAATAGACCAGGAAGAGGACCCAGGGAGCGGCGAACCAGAGGATGCGGGCCAGGTACCAGACGATGTTGTAGAGCTTTTTGACCGGATGAAAACCCGCTTCCACGGCTTTGCCGCCCTGGAAACCGAAATAGAACCTTAGAAAGCCCTCCCCGGCGGCGGACCGGTAAAGGGCTTCGAAGCCCAGCACGGCCGCCAAGGCCAGGAGATGTCCGGCGGCGATGACCCACAGAACGCGCCGGGTGCGGAAAGCGACGGCCCACAGGGCCGCGGAAGACAGGCTCAGAGCCAAACCGCTCACTCCTTTGGTGAAAACCGCGAGAAGCATCGCGGCCCCATAAAGGGCCGACCAGCGGAGGGATTCCTCGCACCGGGCTAGGCCGTAGAGTCCGGCAACAACGGCCAGCGCGAGGGGAAGCTCATGATTGGCCCTCATGAGGTATTGGAGAAAGATCGGGGTCAGGACGAAGGCGAAGACCGATCCCCAGGCCGCCGAATTTCCGGCAAGCGTTTTCACAAGTCCGTGCAAGGCCAGGAGCAGGAGGAGCATGTACAGGAAATTGGCGACCAGCGGCGCGGAGCGGCCGGGGACTCCCAGGCGGATCAGAGATGCCGGCAAGAGAAAAATGCCGGGCGGGTGGTCGCGGAAAAGGCCGGTGTTTCCGCCGTGTCCCCACCACTCGGGCCGGATCCATTCGGCTGTCGGCCGGGAGGCCAAACGGCGAGCGATGTGCTGGTAGGCCAGGGAATCCGAGTCTCGGTATTCGTAAGGGAAAACGACGGCGATGGCGGCCAGGAGAAGAGAGACCGCCGAGAATATCAGAAACATCTGGAGAGTCGCCCGCGAGGCTTGAAGCGGCGTTTCGTTCACGGCGGTATTTTATGCCACGCCGAGGAGACGCGGCAAGCACGGAACGCGCCGCCCAAAAAAGCGACGGGAGGGGGGCCGGGCGCGCGGCGGTTTCGTCGTTCGAAAAAAGATGAAATTCAAGGGAAAAGAGTTTATAATACGGCTTCTTTTATCCGTCATAACCATGAAGCCCCGAAAGGGGATAAGGAGGTCACACATCATGGAGAAGCGAGACGTTACGGTTGAAGAGCTCCTGGCGAAGGCCGAACAGCCTTCCAAGGAAGCCATGCGCCTGCACAAATTCTACCGGGGCAAGATCGGCGTCAATCTCAAGTGCCGCATCAGGGATTTCAACGACTTCGCCATCTGGTACACGCCGGGCGTGGCCGCGGTCTGCAAAGCCATCCATCAGGACAAGGACAAGGTCTACGACTACACCAACAAGTGGAATTTCGTGGCCGTCATCTCCGACGGTTCGCGCGTCCTCGGCCTGGGCGACATCGGACCCGAGGCCGGCCTGCCGGTCATGGAGGGAAAAGGCCTTCTGTACAAATACCTGGGAGGCGTGGACGCCTTTCCTCTGTGTTTGAATGAGAAGGACCCGGACCGGTTCATCGACATCGTCAAGGCCCTCCAACCGACCTTCGGCGGCATCAACCTGGAAGACATCTCTCACCCCAAGTGTTTCAAGATCCTGGACACGCTCCGGACCGAATGCGAGATTCCCGTCTGGCACGACGACCAGCAGGGCACGGCCTGCGTCACCGTCGCCGGATTGATCAACGCCCTGAAGATTGTCGGCAAAAAGATCGAAGACATCCAAGTGACCGTTGTCGGCGCGGGCGCCGCCGGCATCGCCATCTCCAGGCTCTTGATGACCGCCGGCGTCACGCCGGGCAAGATTCTGTCCGTGGATTCGAAGGGCATTCTCCACCGCAACCGGAGCGACCGGGACATCCTGCAAAAGCAGTTCAAGGAGAAGTGGTCCCTGTGCCTCGTCCAGAACGAAAAACAGATCAAGGGCGACATTCCGGACGCCGTCAAAGGCGCCGATGTCCTGATCTCCGCCTCGAAGCAGGGACCGGGGACGATCCGCAAGGACTGGATCAAAACCATGGCCAAGGACGCGATCGTCTTCGCTGAGGCCAATCCCGTTCCCGAAATTTGGCCCTGGGAAGCCAAGGAAGCCGGCGCGCGGATCGTGGCCACCGGGCGGTCGGATTTTCCCAATCAGGTCAACAACTCGCTCGGATTCCCGGGAATTTTCCGCGGAGCGCTCGATGTGCGGGCCAAGACGATCACCGATGAGATGTGCATCGAAGCGGCCCGGGAGCTGGCCAAGGTCGCCGAAGACAAAGGCATCCACGAAGAATACATCGTTCCCAACATGGACGAATGGGAGGTCTTCCCCCGGGAGGCCGTGGCCGTGGGCACCAAGGCCATCGAGCAGGGCGTGGCGCGAATCTCCATTTCCGCCGAGGAGAGATTCAAGATGGCGGAAGCGACCATCAAGGAATCCCGCGCTCAAGTTCAATTGCTGATGAAGGAAAAATTCATCATCGATCCCGACAAAAAATAATTCGCACAAGGCCGCGGAAGGGTTGCTCCCTGCGCGGCCTTTTTTTATCTCTTCCACAGGCTTCCAATTGAACTCGCACGTAATTCGAGACGGCATGAATCCCATATTATTTATTTACTGTATGATTTATTTATAATATATTCTTGACAAAACCATGCTCATATATTATATTGAAACTGTATTTTTAGGAGGAAGAAATGGCGAAAACAATTGGGATTGATTTGGGCACGACAAACTCCGTCGTTGCCGTCATGGAAGGCGATAAAGCGACGGTCATCGCCAATGAAGAAGGTGGGCGGACGACACCGTCTGTCGTGGCCTTTACTGCGAAAGGCGAGCGTCTCGTCGGGCAGGTGGCAAAAAGACAGCGGGTCACGAACCCGGAAAACACGATTTATTCCATCAAGCGCTTCATGGGGCGGCGTTTTTCCGAAGTGCCTCAGGAGATCAAACAGGTGCCCTTCAAGGTCACCCAGGCCTCCAACGGAGATGTCCGGATCGAGTCGTTCGGCAAATCCTATGCCCCGCCGGAGATCTCGGCCGTCATCCTTCAAAAGCTGAAGAAAGCCGCCGAGGATTACCTGGGCGAAAAGGTGGAGAAGGCGGTCATCACCGTTCCCGCCTATTTCAACGACAGCCAGCGAAAAGCCACCAAGGACGCCGGCCAGATCGCCGGCTTGAAGGTCGAACGCATCATCAACGAGCCGACGGCCGCCGCTTTGGCCTACGGCCTGGACAAGAAGAAGGATCAAAAGATCGCCGTCTTCGATTTCGGAGGCGGCACGTTCGACATTTCGATCCTCGAGGTCGGAGAAGGCGTCGTCGAGGTCAAGTCCACGAACGGCGACACACACCTCGGAGGCGACGACATCGACCAGCGCGTCCAGGACTGGCTGGTCGGTGAATTCAAGAAAGAATCCGGCATCGACCTCAGCCGGGACAAGATGGCTCTGCAGCGCCTCAAGGAGGCGGCGGAAAAAGCCAAGATGGAGCTTTCCTCGACGGCCGAGACCGAAATCAACCTGCCGTTCGTCACCGCCGACGCTTCGGGTCCCAAGCACCTGCTGATGAAGCTCAGCCGGGCCAAACTCGAGCAGCTCGTGGAAGACATCATCCGGCGCGCGGTTGCGCCGGTGAAGCAGGCCCTGGCCGACGCCGGCCTTCAGCCCAAGGACATCGACGAGGTCGTTCTCGTCGGCGGCCAGACGCGCATGCCCCGCATCCAACAGCTCGTCCATGAGCTTTTCGGAAAAGAGCCGAGCAAGGGCGTCAATCCCGACGAGGTCGTGGCCGTGGGTGCGGCCATTCAGGGCGCCGTCCTTTCCGGAGACGTCAAGGACGTCCTCCTGCTCGACGTCACGCCGCTGACCCTGGGCATCGAGACGCTGGGCGGAGTGTTCACCAGGATGATCGCCCGCAACACGACCATCCCGACGAAAAAGACTGAAAATTTTTCCACGGCCTCGGACAGCCAGCCGAGTGTCGAAATCCACGTTCTTCAGGGCGAGCGCGACATGGCGGCGTACAACCGGACCCTGGGCAAGTTCCATCTGGACGGCATTCCGCCGGCCCCCCGCGGCGTTCCCAAGATCGAGGTGACCTTCGATATCGACGCCAACGGCATTCTTCACGTTTCGGCCAAGGACCTCGGCACGGGCAAGCATCAGGCCATCACCATCACCGGTCACAGCGGCCTGGACGAGAAAGAAATCGACCGGATGGTCCAGGACGCCGAAGCGCACTCCGACGAGGACAAGAAGCGGCGCGAGCTCGTGGACACCAAGAATCAGGCCGATCACCTTGTCTATTCCCTGGAGAAGCTCCTTCGCGAGAACACGGCCAAGATCCCCGCGGCCGAGGCCGAGCGCGTCCAGTCGGAAATCGAGGCGACAAAGAAAGCCCTGGCCACGGACGACGTAGACCAGATTCGGCAGGCCGTCCAGTCCCTGACCGGCGCTTCGCACAAGCTTTCGGAAATTCTCTACCAGGAGGCCGCCGGGGCCCAGGCCGGGCCGCAGGCGGGACCTCAGGCGGGTGCGCAACCCGAAAGCGGCGCGCCGCCGTCCGGAAAGCCGGGAAACGGCGATGACGAGGTCATCGACGCCGAGGTCGTCGACGAGGGCAAGTCGTCGTAAGCCGGCCGGCGCCGGCGGCGAAGTGTCCCGCCCGATCGCGGGCGGGAGAATGCGGCCGTCAAGGAGCCCGGAATGAACAAGGATTATTATGCGATTCTGGGCGTCGACAGAAACGCCGGCCTGGCCGACATCAAGAAGGCTTACCGCAAACTGGCCCGCAAGTATCATCCCGACCTCAATCCGGGAGACAAGACGGCCGAAGCCAAGTTCAAGGAAATCCAGGAAGCTTATTCCGTCCTGAGCGATTCGAAAAAAAGAAGCCAATTCGACCAGTTCGGGTTCGCCGGAGACTTCCCACCCGGAGCCGGTCCCCGGGGCGCCAGGGAGGCGGGCGGATTCGAGGGTTTCAATTTTTCGGACTTCGGCACCTCCTCATTTTCCGATCTGTTCGAGAATCTGTTCGGCGGGGGCGGGCGCCGCTCGCGACCGGCGCCCGAAAGAGGGGAAGACCTTCACTACACCATGAAAATCGGCTTCGACGACGCCCTCCGCGGCTTTCAGACGAAAATCAAGATCAACCGCCTCATGGACTGCGCCGACTGCCGGGGCCGGGGGACGAGAAATCCCTCCGGGCAGGGCGTCTGTCCCGCCTGTGGAGGAACGGGCCGAACGCACATCCAGCGGGGCACAATGCGTTTTTCGACTCCCTGTCCCGTGTGCGGAGGATCGGGAATGGCCGCGGGAGCGCCCTGCAGCTCCTGCGGGGGGAGCGGCGCTCGGTCCGGGACGCAGACGATCACGGTCCGCATTCCGGCCGGAGTGGACACCGGTTCGCGGGTTCGCGTGCCGGGCAAGGGGCATGCCGGGATGAGGGGAGGCTCCCCGGGCGATCTGTTCATCACCATCGAGGTCGAACCCCATCCCGTTTTCAAGAGGCAGGGAACGGACCTTATCGTCAAAGTTCCCGTTTCCGTTCCCGAAGCCGCTCTCGGCGCGGACATCGAGGTCCCCACCCTGGAAGGCCGGACGACGATCAAGCTTCCGGCAGGAACGCGCTCCGGACAGAAATTCCGGATCAAAGGACGGGGAGCGACGCGGACCGGGAGCCGGGACCGAGGCGACGAGCTCGTGGAGGTGACGATCGTCCCCCCGTCCGTCTCCAACCCCAAAGTCCGGGAATTGATGAAGGAACTGGCCAAGATCACGAATCCCGCGCCGAAGGGAAAAAAGAGGCGGTCGTGATATGAGAAAAAAGAAAAAAGAATCCCGCACCACATACCATATCAGCGACGTGTCGCGCATGTTCCACCTTCATCCCCAGACTCTGCGCCTCTACGAGCGCGAAGGCCTCCTCAGACCTTCGCGCAGCCGGGGCAACACGCGGCTCTATACCGACGAAGATCTCAAGCAGCTGGAGGTCATCCTCAACCTCATCCGCGACCTGGGCGTCAACCTGGCCGGCGTGGAAGTCATCCTCAACATGCGGCGCAAGATGGAGCGGATCGAATCCGACGTGAACGCCTTCCTGGAATACATCCGGGAGAATTACTTCCGCGGCCGGGAGGAGGAGTTCGACCGCAAGCGCCTGAGCCTCGTGCGCCTCGAGCGCACGGACGTGGTCAAGATCGAGAACGAGAGCTAGGCCGCCATGGATGCCCACGATTTCGTAGATTCGAAAAGCCTGAAGCACTACCTGGAGGAGATCGCCAAGTTCCCCCCCATCAGCGACGCCGAGGAGCAGGAGCTCGGACGGAGCATCCGCCGCGGAGACGAGAGCGCCAAGCGCCGCCTGGTGGAAGGCAACCTCAAATTCGTCGTGTCCTACGTCAAAAAATACGCCGGCATGGGCCTCAGCCTTCTCGATCTCATCAACGAGGGAAATCTGGGGCTGATGGAGGCTGCCAGGCGTTACGACGTCGACCGGGGCGTGAAATTCATCACTTACGCCGTATGGTGGATCCGGCAGGCCGTCATCCACGCCCTGACCCACAACTCCCGCATTTACTCCCTGCCCCAGAAGCTGTCCGACAGAATCTCGATGATGCGCAAAAAGAAGGAAAAGCTCAAAACGAAGCTCGATCGGGAGCCGACGCGGGAAGAGGTGGCCGAGAGCATGGGCCTGACGCCTCTCGAGGTGGCCGACCTGGAGATCCTGGCGGAGAAGGGCGTGTCCCTCAGCGACCACATGGGAAGCGACGAGCTGACCGTGGAGGAACGGCTGGGCGATCAGACCGAGCCTTCGGTCGAAGACAAGCTCGTCAAAGCCTCGCTCGAAACCTCCGTGCACGAGATGCTGGAAGGGCTGGAGGGAAAAGAGGCGCTCGTGCTAAAATGGCGTTTCGGACTGGACGGCCTGCCGCCCCGGACGCTGCAGAAGATCGGCGAAGAGCTGAAGCTGACCCGGGAGCGTGTCCGCCAGATCGAGCGGAAGGCCATGCGCAAGCTTGCCCAGTCCCAAAAAGTCCGGCAGCTTCGAGGTTACCTGAATTGAGCGACGAACCCTGTCCCCTTTGCGGCGGCACGGGTTGGGTGCTGGAACCGTCGGGAGGCGGGACGAAGGCCAGGAGATGTTCGTGCCTCGACGAAAGGCGCCGGCATGCGCTTCTTGAGCGGGCCCGCATCCCCCGGCGGTACCGGTCCTGCACCCTTGACAATTTCGAGCTCCACCACGATTCCCATCGCAAGGCGCTCGAGACGGCGCGCCGATTCGTGGAAAAATATCCGGAGCAGGACGCGGGTTTGCTGTTCATCGGCCCCTGCGGGGTGGGGAAGACCCACCTGGCCGTCGCGGTCATCGTCGAACTCATGAAAACCCGGGAGGCGGACTGCGTGTTTTACGATTTCCGCGACCTCATCCGGGACATCCAAAGCGCGCACGCCCCGGATTCGCCCCTGACGGAGACGGACATCCTTCAGCCAGTTTTCCAATGCGACGTCCTGGTTCTCGACGAGCTGGGCGCGCGGCGCACGTCGAGCTGGGTCGAGGAAACGGTGTTCTACGTCATCAACAACCGCTACAACAACAGGAAACTGACGGTGTTCACTTCGAATTTCCTCGACACCGAGGAGGAGGGGGATCTTCGGAACCCGTATTTCAAGAAAGAAGAAGACACCCTCGTCGACCGCATCGGAGTCCGTCTGCGCTCCCGGATTTACGAAATGTGTGTCCTGGTGCCCATGGAGGGCAAGGACTACAGGCGGGTCGTCAGGCAGGACGCCCATCGGGAGCGGCTGTCCAAAAAAAAGCAGGGTTGAACATCTTCAGAGAAAACCGGGAGAAAAGCTTCGGCGCCCGCCGCGTTTCCAATCGCTGAGGAATCTCCGGGTTTCTCGGTCGGTATCGACATTCGCTCGTCTTTCCTTGCCAAAAAGACGACAAGTTGGTATAGTGAATCGGCTTACTCCTCGGTAGCTCAATAGGCAGAGCGGGTGGCTGTTAACCACTAGGTTGCAGGTTCGAGTCCTGCCCGAGGAGCCAGAAGTTTTTCGTCGCGTTTTTGGGGCTAATCCCTAGGGGTGAGCGCGAGGGGAAGGTTCCGGGGGGAAAAATCATCTTCGGAGGCTATTGACCTTGATGGAAAAGATAAATAGATTATTATCAAGGTGTAATCCGTGATGAGGGAGACCGTTTTCGGAGGTTTGGCCCGCCGTTCCGGCCCCTTCGGAAAAATGCGACCGGGCTTCACTTTTTTTGAAATCATCGTCGTCATCGGCATCATCGGCATCATCATGGCCGTGACCGTTCCGAATTTTCTCAGTTCACTTCACACGCGGGCCATGGAATCCTCAGCCCGCATCGTTCAGAGCAACCTCCAGTGGGCCAAGCTGCAGGCGGTCAAGACCAAGCTGAATCATCGTGTGCGGTTCGAACAGCAGACGGACGGCGCCTGGATCTTGTCCCTGGAAAGGGAACGGACTCCGGACGTCTGGATACTCATGCCCGGCTTCGTCAAAAGAGAGCTGTCCACCAAGGTGAACATCACCGTCGGACTCCCGGAAAACACGGTCGTTTACTCGGCTCTCGGCTTGGTGGAAAATTTTTCGAGCCTGATGAACACCGTCACCCTCCAGAGCGACCGGCTGAAGGCCGAGTCCCAGCCCGACGTCCGGGAGATCCGGGTTTATGCCGGAGGGTCCATCGAATACCGTCGCACTACGAGCGGAACATGAACGCACCGAAACGAAAAGGATTTTCGCTCATCGAGGTCATTTTGGGCATCGCGCTCTTGGCGGTGGCCATGCTCGGCCTGGCCCAGCTGTTTCTTTTGGGGCTGTACAACAACGCCCGAGCCGATCAGATTTCGAATGCCGCCTTCCTGGCCCAGCAGCAGATGGACACCTTCCGCACCCTGACCGCCGAAGAGCTGACCGCGCTGGGCTCCTCGCCGATCGACGAGATGATCGACGTCAACAACGACGGCAACCATGAATTTCGCCGCCTCTCGCGCCTGACGCCGCAGGATTTGAATTGGCTGGCCGAGATCTGGGTCTTTCCCGCCGGACAGCGCGATGTCGACGCCGCCGACCTCATCCAATCTCCCGGGGATCATCGCTGCCGGGCGGAGGTCAGCTCGGTGATCGTGCGCTGAGGACCGCCATGAGAAAAGCCTTCTCCCTGATCGAGCTTTTGGTGGGAAGCGCCATCATGCTTATTGTTCTGGCCGCCACCCTGAGCATCTACACGAGGAGCAACAGGTCGGCCGTGGACCAGAAGCAGTTCTCGGACCTGCAAAACAACGTTCGGGCGGGGATCTATTTTCTCGCCAAAGACGTCCGTTCGGCGGGAGCGGGTTTCCTTCCCGAAATCGCGGGATATTTTATGGAAGGAACGGACGCGGCCAGCGACGGCGATGCGGCCGCCGACAGCATCCGTCTCATGGGCAATTACGACGACCCTCTCCTCCTGCGGGTGGAGGATTACTCCGGGGGCGCGGGCGGCGGAGCGGCCACGGCGTTTCTCTACGATTTCTCGCTCGAGAATTCGCCTTACGCGTGCCCCGAATTCTACGAGCAGCGGAACGTCCTGCTGATTTCGGTTCGTTGTCCCGGATGCTACGCTTACCGCTATATCGACAACAACATGGTCTTTGGCTGCGGGGAAGGGGCCAACCACGTCAATTTCACGCCGGGAAGCTCGGATCTCAACCCCCCGGGAGGCCTTGTGGATACGGTCTGTGCGGACGAATGCTGGATCGACGCCATCATCACTCTGGGACAGATCAAGCTCTACTGGCTCGACGCCACGGGCAACCTGACGAGCTTCAAGGAATTCGCTCTCACGCCCGGCCAGGACGGATATATCGGACAGCCCGGAGTTCTTTACGTAAGCACGACCTTTCAGCAAGGCGGCATCACGCATCTGCCCATCGCCCGCAACATCGAAAACCTGCAGTTCCAGTACAACGGCGATATGGACAACGACAATTTCCTCGACGGCTTTCAGGACTGGGACAACGTGAACTGGACGATTTCGCCGACGGACACCGCTTCGGACCGCGAGGCCAAACTCGGCATCATCTCCCGGATTCGCCAGGTCCGGATGTGGGTCCAGGGCAAAACCGAGCGTCCGTATGTGTCCGTTTCGGGCACACCGCCGGCCGGCGTTTATATCTACCAGCGGCCCTCCCTGGCCAACAGCCCGGGCGATTCCACGGTAGACCGGCATCGGCGCTTCGTTTTGGAGTCCACATCCAACGTCCGGAACCTGTCGCTGAGTCTGTACAACATCGGAACGAGATAAAAAAGGAGTTTCCATGAACGTCCTGGCAAGACCGCCGGAGGCGAGAAAGTCCAGGCCGGGATTTACACTCATCATCGTCATCCTCGTCATCGCTTTCCTTCTCTCTGTGGGCATGGCCCTGCTGTCCGTCACGGGGTCGGGACCGAAACTGGCGGTCAACGTCCGATCGCAAGCGCAGGCTCTGAACGCCGCCGAAGCCGGTTTCGACATGGCCTGGGAAACTCTGGAAACGGCGTTCACCAACGGGGAATATGCGAACTTCGAGAGCCAGTATCTTAGGGATCCCACCGGCATCGATCTGCCCCAGGCCGAAAACTTTTTTCGGCGGCAGACCGACTTGCAGATGCTGGCTCTTTTGGACGCCGATCAAGACGGGGTTGCGGATTACCCGGGCGTCCTGTTCCTGAAGGAAACGTTTCATCCTCTGGGCAGCATCCGAAATCCGCTTCTGACCTACACGGTGTTCCTGATCGACGATGAGGCCGGCGGCGGCGCCTTGGACAACACGGACGTTCTCCTGGTCTGCATCGGAACATCAGGATCCGGACCGTCCTTGACGACGTCGCGGCTGGAAGTTTTGATCGGCGTCGAAGGGACGTGAACTTCAAACGTAGGAGTCGGTCATGAACAAGCCCGAGCCGAGGGCGGCGAAAATCATTTTGGGCGCGTGTGTTTCGGTTTTGCTGCTCGTCTGGCCTTTCGGGGCCCAGGTGCCCCCGGCTTGCGAATCCATCACCGACACATTCACCGAAAATTTCGACACGGACGAATTCAAGGACAAGGGGCTGAGCTCGGTCGCCGCCTGGCCCTCGGGGCCGATCACCCTCAACAGGCTGGGCGCCAACTTCGACATCCTCCAGCCGGCGGGCATGGGGGCCCAGATTTACGTTTGCTCTCCGGGGGACTTTGACGGCGACGGAAGGCCGGACCTGATCGGATACGACATCGGAGGAGGAGCGAACCGCCTCATCCTGGCCAGGAACCTTTATGAGGACGCCGATGGGGACGGCGAGGACGACGACGAAATCATTTTTCTCATCGACGAGAGCGAAGTCTATGACACCGGCTTTACAGGAGATCCCGGGCCGGCGGCCGTCACCGCCGGAGACTACAACGGGGACGGTCTCCTCGATTTCTTTTTCATGAAAGACGACAGCGACGATTTTGTCCACGACAATTTCACGGCGGCCATGTATATCAACACCGGAACGCTTCAGGATCCGCAATACCACCCCCGCGCCGCCTCCCCTCACACGTTCAGGTTTGAGTCCAAATTCGCGGCTGCGGGCATCTACTTGAACTGGGCGGGAAACCACCTGGAAACCGCCGACATCGACAAAGACGGAGACCTGGATATCCTGGTCATCAGCCAGAACAAGATTTTCCTTATGAGAAATCCCGGCCCGCTCAATTTCGGACAGGACCAGTGGGATGTTGGAGAGCTGTCTTATTACGTTCGGACGGGTTTTGCTGATCCCACCCGTGGCGGAACGGCCGTGGGGGCCGGCGACCTCAACGGCGACGGACTTGCGGACGTTCTGGGCGGAACGGTCATGGACGTCCCTTATCTCGTTCATTATCAGAACGATGGAACCGGTTTTTTCACCCGCCACGAACTGGCCATCCCCATCCCCGAATGCACCGGCCCCGTCGCCCTCCTCGTTCAGGATTTCAATCAGGACGGGCGACTTGACATCTTCGGGGGCACCGACCGTTGGAACGCGGGCAACGAGGCCCGGATGTGGATCTATATCAACAGGGGTCTCAAGCCTGAGCCTGAAGTGGGCATCGACTGGGAATTTCGATGCCTCAATTCCTGTCTGCCTATCCTGCCCGACCCGCACGACGTCGATCTGGCTGCGGCGCTCGATTACGACAACGACGGAGACATGGATGTCGTCCTGGCCGACGCCAACCATTCCGGAGACTACTACCTCATCCGGAACAACCTGGCCGACGTGTTCGCTCTTCGGGGAGAAGCCGTTTCGACGAACATCGCCGCCGGGCTGGACCCCAACCGTTTCGCCGTCACCGAGGTCAAAATCACCCGCCTCCGTCAGGGAGTCATCGGGAATTCCAATCTCGGCCTGTCCGTGGAGCTCTACGTGACTTCGAACGGCCAAAATTGGGAGCATTACGCCACCTTTTCCGAGAACGAGATCCAGAACCTCGACGATCTGCCCGTCCACAAATTCGTCCATTTCGGCACCCGGCTGATGTGGAAAGCGGTCTTGAGCGCGGCCGAGGACAGCATGGTGGAGTACACGGGAGCCTCATTCGAGACGCCCTACATCGACGAGGTTGTCTTCGAATACACCTATGTCGAGCGGAGGGAATACTCGCGCACCTCGGTCGTGGCCACGATCACCGACGCCGAGAACGAGCGGGTCAAACTCGTCATCAGCGGCACATTCTATTTCCCGGGATGGCAAGGCCAGCTGCGCGCTTACGACGTGACGAACATGTCCCCGGTCTCAAGCTCTTACTCGACGCTGAGGACGATCACCCGCTCCAGCCTGAGCGATCCCTCGGGACGGGAAATCACGGAAGAGAACGTTTCGATCTACTGGGACGCGGGTCGGCTCCTCGCCGACCGCGCCGCCTCGAGCCGCGTCGTGTACACGGCTCTCAAGCCGGGCGGCTTCCTCGCGCGGGTCGCTTTCACGACGGGCAACGCCCCTCTCCTGGCTCCGCTCCTTCTGGACGTCAACAACGACAACGCGGGCCTGATCGATTTTATCCGCGGCGAGGGGCGCGACTGGAAGTTGGGGGACATCAATCATTCCAATCCCATCGTCGGACCTCCGGAGGAGGATTCCGTCAAAATGGGACCGGGTTATTCCGATTTCAAGGACGCCTGGAAGGACCGTCCGCCCATGATGTACGTGGGATCGAACGACGGCATGGTGCATTGCTTCGACGTGCGCACCGGGGAGGAGCAGTGGGCCTACATCCCCTACAACCTCCTGCCTAAGCTGAAAAACCAGTGGGCCGTCGACCCGGCGACAGGCGAGCGGTACTACGCCCATGACACCTACATCGACGGCAGCCCGGTCGTCCACGACGTCTACATCGACGCCGACCGGGACGGAGCCAAGGAATGGATCACCATGCTCCTCTGCGGCCAGGGACCGGGCAAGGGCAGCACGGTGGGCGGCGGATTGAATTATTACTTTGCCCTGGACGTCACCGACCCGGCGGACCCGCGGCCTCTCTGGGAATTCACCGACACGTACCTGGGGGAAACCTGGTCGACTCCTCTCATCGGCAAGATCAAGAAAAACGGCCTCGACACCTGGGCGGCTTTCATGGGCTCGGGCTACAGCAACAATCCCTCAGTCGCCAATATGGGGAGAGTCTTCTATGCGGTCACGCTCGAGGACGGAATGGCATTCTGGTCCTTCCTCGCCCGGGACGTGGACACGAAGAACAAGTGGCCCAACAAAGTCAACATCCCCAACGCCATGCCGGGCGCTCCGAACGGCGTGGACCTCGATCAGGACGGATTC